>NZ_JAGQBL010000002.1:0-297556 GCF_024345615.1 Cyanobium sp. Maggiore-St4-Cus | reverse complement strand
GTAGCCTCCACTTCTTCCTGGCTGCCTGGCCCGTGGTTGGCATCTGGTTCACCGCCCTTGGCGTGAGCACGATGGCCTTCAACCTGAACGGTTTCAACTTCAACCAGTCGATCCTCGACGGCCAAGGCCGTGTGGTGAACACCTGGGCTGACGTGCTGAACCGCGCTGGTCTGGGTATGGAAGTGATGCACGAGCGTAACGCTCACAACTTCCCGCTTGACCTGGCTGCTGCTACTGCCACCCCCGTGGCACTGACCGCACCTGCAATCGGCTGAGGCCAACAGCCCGGCTGAGGCTTAACAGCCTGGCTAACGCCAAACCCAAACGGAATCCCCCCAGCCCCCTCGCAAGAGGGGGCTTTTTGTTGGCGGCCCACCAGAGTGCATAGGGTGAAGCTGCAACCGGGCCGAAGCGGCGTGCGATGTGTTTCTCAGCCGCCGCCAGTTTCAGCAGTGCAGCCCTGCTGGTGCCGCTGGGCATCGCTGCTGTAGCGCGCTCATGGCGAGACCATCGCCGTGAACTGCTGCCCCTAGCTCTGATGCCGGTGGGTTTTGGCCTGCAGCAGGGCCTAGAAGGGGTGGTTTGGCTTGGACTCAACCATGGGCCTGCAGCCCCCCTGCTCAAGGGTGGGGCCCTGGCCTATCTGTTCTTTGCCCTGGCCTTATGGCCGATCTGGATTCCCTACGTGGTCCTAAGCCCTGGCCCCAGCAGCGGCACTGGCCTGGCCGGCCCTTGCTGTGGACGCTGCAGGGGGCGGGGCTGGTGCTGGGGATAGGGCTCTGGCTACCCCTGCTGTTGCAGCCAACCCGGATTGAACCGGTGGTGCTGAAAGGGTCGATCGACTACGGCCTAACGCTGCTGCTCAGGGGGGTGTCTTCCATCGATGGTGCCTCCGAAACCCGTTGCAGCCTCGACGAGACCGCCGATGCATGCCAGCAACGGCTGAGCTCTTTCGACACCGCTCTTCACTGCTGGCAACGGGGTTTCATGAAGTCGGCTTCGGCATTGCGACGCCTGAGCGCAGGCAGGCGTGCCCTGCACTCACCACCAGAAGCAAAGGACGACCACTTTTATGTTGCACGCCAACCCAGAGAGGCGGCCCACACTTCTGAATGAATGAAGTTTTACGAGAGGAGGTGACGTTTTACGTCGCCAGATGACATTGCAACACAGCAGATTGCTATGTGTGTCATTTACCTGACGATACGCCCTACCCCTGGCCCGAACCGATGGCTCCAGGTCCGCATCGTACCGGTCACCCCAGCCTTGAGGGCCGTCGGGGACTAGGCGGGGTGGCGGTGATATTCAGCCAACGAAAAGTTGCTCATTGGGAATCCACCAGGCCATGGACCAGGACGATCCGCCGCACCTGCCTCTTCCCCAGCTCCATCCGGATTCGTTGCTGCAGCTCCTGCTCGCTCATGCCACCCGGCTCCAATGACCCCGCGTCTGGCGGCCAGCCAGCACATGCCGTGCCCAGCACTGGGGGGTTTTGAGGCCCTGCTCTTTCTTACGCCTGCTCCTGATTTCTTGCTGGCTGATCTCCCGCAGCTCACCCTCCACCGTGACCAGCTTCTGGCGCTCCGGCCGGAACACATTGCCGCACTCCGGGCAGAGGCTGAGCGTGCTGGCCATGGCGCAGAAGCACTGCGGGCAGGTTTTGACCGACGGGGACCTGGGGTGCTCCCGCTTCTTGATTCCGTCGAGGTTCCACTCCTGCGTATCGAGGTGGTGGCCCAGGCGCTCGATGTTGCCGACGTGATCGATGATCACCGCCTCTTTCCCTGGCTGGGGCCTCAGGCAGCTGCCGATCATCTGCAGATGCACCCCCTCGCCGATCAGGCTGCAGCTGGTCCAGCTGCTGTCGGCGCGTTGCGACGCCCTGGGTGCCGACGATGCTGGCCGCCCTGATCCCACGCTCGGTGAAGGCGTCGGACACCGCCTGGGCATGGGCGATCGAGCAGCAGAAGGCAATCGCCTGCGGCCCGCCAGGTGGTGCTGGTAATGGCTGACCGCATCGCCCGGGATGCGGCAGCCGCCCAGGGCACCGGCGGCCTGGCGCCGATCGAAATCCCCCATCTGCCGCCGCAATTCCTGCTCCGAGAAGCCAATCGGTGGGGCATAGACCCGGGCCGGAGCCAGGTAGCCGTTGTCGGTCAGCCAGGTTGGAGTGGGGCCGAGCACCTTGGCGCTGCAGAAATGTTGGAGCGCCTTCGCCCACGTGCCGGCGCTGGTGTGGTGACAGTTGTGGACCAGGAGGCCATCGGCAAAGTAGTTGTGATTCTGCTCAACTTCGATGTTGTACACATAATCTCCCTCACGCAGCTCTCCAGATCCGCCTCGATCTATTGGTTCGTAAATCTCAACACGCTCCACCCGATCGAGGCAAGGAAGTCGTCCTTCTTCCTGTCCAGCATCTGGCGCTAGATCGTGCCATGGGATGGGCCATCCATCTCGATGCCGATCCGCAGCTCCTGATGACCTATATCCAGCTTGTAGCAAGTCGGGTAGCCGCTACCGCGCGGCATCGCCGTTCATTCGAGCGCGTTGCGCAGTAGGCGGCGGACCTGCTCGGCGCTAAGGGCTCCTTCGGTGCGGGGGTCACCATCGGGATCGAACAGTTGCTGGAGGGCCTCGGCTGCTGTGCCGGCCAGGACCTGCCCGTAGGCGGCGTCGACCTGGCTGCGCCGCAGCCCGATGGAGTGGGCGCGGCCGATCACCCAGGTCATGGCCACCAGGGTGTCGCGCAGCGGCGACTGATCGGCGGCAACCAGCACTTGCGCCTGCGCTTCGAGCACGACGGCTGGGAGGGTCTGGCTGTTGATGCCAAGCCGCTCGAGCTGCCGTTGTGCCTCCGGCACGGTGCTGCTGCGCAGCACAACGCCATCGAGTTGGCCCTGTTGCATGGCCTTCAGGGCTGCATCACCATCCGGGAACGACTGCAGGGAGGCGCGGATGCCGGCCTCGCTGAGGAGTTTGGCAAGTGCGGCGCCGACCCTGCTTCCGCCTCCGAGGCCGAGCGTGCTGCCGCCGAGGTCCTGGATGGTCTCGATACCGCTGGCTCGGTTGATCAACAGCACCGCCGGGTCGGCGACGGCGCTGTCGATGCTGTCGACCCCGACCACGCCGTCGAGCCAGCTGGTGGTGAAGGCATCTGGGAGCAGCAGATCAACGGCGCCCGATCCGAGCTGGGCCAATGCCTCGCTGGGCGAGCCGATTGGCTGCAGCTGCAGGGCTAGGGGGGCGGCTTCGCTGCCTAGGGTCGCCGCCAGCTGCTCCAGCAAGCGTTCCTGATCGGGGCTGAGGCGGGCCTGGCCGCCGGCATCGCTGGCCACACCCACCCGTAAGCTGCCGCGGTTCCGCAGGGCGGTCAGGGCGTTATCGCGCCTGGGGTTGAAGGCCTCAGGCTGGAGTGTTGGGCCGTCGAGTGGCAGGCTGAGAGGCTTGGTGGAAGGATCTAGAGCGGCGAGTGTGGGCGCTTCGCCGCCGAAGAAGCGCTGACTGAGCTGGAAGGCATTGCCCAGGCGTTTGAGGATGCGCTGCGCGAAACCTGGCTGCAGGGTGAGTCCCTGGCCGGCATCGGAGCGTGTTGTGGCGTCGGGGCCGAGGTCGAGGAAGCGGCGCACCTCGGTGGCCAGCTCCGGAGCGTCCTCGCTGGGGAGGGTTTCGTTGGTGAGGCCGAGCCTCAGGGCCTGCAGTGGGACCTGGATGATCCGATTGACGCTGTCGCGGAACAGGCTCTGGTTTTCGGGCAGCAGGAAGGACAGCGGACCATCGGGGCCTGCGGCGGGGATGGTCCAGCTGGAATCGCCGTCGCCAGCCAGGTCGGCCCCTGTGCTGTCGCCCTCCAGCAGGGTCAGGTCGATGTGCCCGCCGCGCAGCGCGCGGCGGCGTTCGCTGTCATCGGTGAGGGCGGAGAAGTGCACGCGGCTCGGGCTACCGACCAGCTCGGCAGCGATGGCCCGCACGAGATCGACGGCGTAGCCGCTCCAGGTGCCGTCGCCGCCGCGCAGGCTGAGGCCGGGTCGGTCCGCCGGCAGGGCCACATTGAGCACGCCGCGGTAGAAGAGGCGATCGACCAGATCACCCGGGGCCTGCCCCTCGCGATCGATCGCCGCCTGGACCTGCTGCACACCGTTCACACCCTCGAGCAGCAGCACCGCTCGGCCATCGAGGTGAACGACAAGACCCTCGGCAGTGTCCTCCAGCCGGATGGTGGAATCACCGACCACCAGGATGCGATCGCTGCTGGGGTCAAAGTCTTGGACCCGATCCAGCAGAGGCTGGGCGGTCAGGGTTGAGGCCGCGCCATAACCGTTGCCGATGATCACGCGGTCGAGGCCATTTCCGAGGCGGATCCTGGCTGCGCCGCCCTGGCGTCCAAGCACCACCGTGTCATCGTCAGGGCCGAGGTCGATGGCGTCAGCCGTGGGGCCCTGGCGCAGCACCGTGTCGCGACCTCCGGAAAGGGCGATTTGGCTGGCCTGCAGCGGCGAGGTGCTGACCAGCTGGTCGTTGTCATCACCGAGGAGGTTGACGGCCCCCGCCAGCTCCAGGCTCCCCGGACCGGTGGCCACCACCACAGGGGCGCCGGGGCTGCCGGCCTGGTTGCGACGACGCACCGTGATTTGGCCGTCGTTGTAGTCGAAGTCGCTGCCTTGATCGGCCGCCAGATCCTCAAAGACGTAGGCGCCATCGCCGATTCCCTTGAGGTGCACTTGGCCGTCGCGGTTGACGGCGGTGCCGAGAACAAAGACCTCACCCAGCTGGGAGATCATCACCGGGGTGTAATAGCCGCTGCCGGAGCTAACGGTCCAGACGTGTTGCGAGGAGGTGTTGCCGCCCTGGGAGACGCGCAGACCGGGATCGAGGTTCTGCTGAACGATGCGGCGGAAGGCCTCGTCGTTGCTCAGCGAACGGCCGGCGATGCTGATGCGGGGGGTGCTCGGGTCGCTGCTGAGGTCGATCTCGACCTTGGCGAAACCCAGGGTGTTGGTCATGCCGCAACTGGAGAGCACCGTGACATCCACCTGTTCACCATCGTTGAAGAACAGCAGGTCACCGAGGCCGAGGCGGCGGGCGCTTTCGATCTGCAGATCGACCGCGCTTGCCACGGTGAGGTCGGCCTGCAGCACAAGATCCGGCCTTGCGCTGGAACCGATCTGGAGGCGCAGGCCCTGGCCATCGGGGCCGACGAGCCAGGAGGGCTGTTCATCCAACGGGGCATTGACGCGGGAGAGAAGGGCGCGCAGCTGTTGGCCTGGCTCCAGCAGCACGCTGGTGCTGCCGCCGGCGAAGAGGGTGCGGCCGGCATCGTCGGGCACGGCCCCGATCTGGGCGATCACGGCAGCGCTGGCCGAGGCGGCGATGGAGACGCCGTCGGGGGCGAGGGGCCGGCCCTGGGCATCGGTGCGGTAGAGAAGGAGGGAGAGCTGCTGGGAGCCCAGCGACTCGGCCGCGACGGCCTGCAGGCGCACCAGGCGCGGTCCGTCGACGGATGGGTTCAGGGCCAGGCCTGCGCCCTCCAGCCAGACCAGTTCGTCGCCAGGGGCCGGAGAGGCGGGCATTCTGGGCGTGAGCGTCAGCCGCCCCTCGGCGCCGCCGCTGTTGATGAGTCCGAGACTGCCGGCCTGCAGCGCTTGCTCACGGCTGTCGGGGTCCTGGGCCACCCTCAGCGGCGGGGCCGGGATGGGGGAGTCCACCAGTTCGACGATGCCGCTGACATCGCGCAGGAAGGTGATGGTGGCCCCGTCGCCCTGGAGAAGGGCGATGGGGCGGCCGCTCAGCAGCAGGTGGCCGCCGACGACGGCCAGATCGGCCAGGGACAAGCCGGGGAAATCGGAGCGGAGCAGCTCAAGGCGATCGCCGCGCCCGGGATTGAATTCGATCACCACCGGCAGGTTGGCCTGGGGGCGGATGACGATGCGATCGCGGCCAATGCCGCTAACCACGAAGGGGTTGGCGGCATTGGGCTGGAGTAGTTCGTCGGCTTCGCTGCCGAGCAAGGGGGCGTCGCCGTTCTGGGCGCTGCGGCCGAGGATTTGGATGCGGGCGGCGGCGGCGGCCGCATCGATGCGGAAGCGCTCACCGAGGTTGAGCAGGACCAGCTGCAGCTCACCCGATCCGGACTCGGCAGGCACTGGGATCGTGACCAGGGCGCTGCTGCGCCCCTCGGCGAGGGTGACGCTGCCGGTTTGCAGGACCGGCCCGAAGCAGGCGTACTCGATCAGCAGGCCGCCGGCCGGGGCGGGGGCATCGAGCTGGATCTGGAAGCTGGCGCTGCCACCGGCCGGAACGGCGCCGCCGAAGGCCTCCACCGAGGCGGCCGGCGGCGATTCGACAACCAGGGGTGTCAGGCCCGCCCGGATCCAGGCATCGAGGTTCTGAAGCGCGGTGTCGGGGAGCAGTTCGCCCTTCACCAGTGCTGGCAGATTGAGCTGGAAGCGTTCGATCAAGCGCCTGCCGATCGCCTCCTCGGCATCGACCAGGGCGGCGCGATCGCTGGCGACCGACTCGAGGCCGCTGAGGTCGGAGTAGATCTCACTGAAGCGCTCCATCACGGCGCCGATCAACGGGGGTAGGGACACCAGGGCCCGTGCCTGGGCGGCCGGCAGGGTGGCGCCGACCTGTAGGCGGGTGATGAGGCTGGTGCTGAAGGCGACCCAGTCGAACCAGCCCGGTGACGGGGGATGCAGGGCCAGCAGGCTGTCTGTCAGGGCGGCGAGAGCCTGCTGTTCCGTGCGCTGAAGGCCGCTACCGAGGGCCAGGGCCAGCTGCTTCGCCAGCTGCAGCTGGGTGCTGCGCACCAACCTGCTGAGCGAACGGCCCTCGCCGCCGGTGGGTTCGAAGCCAACCAGGGCCGCATCGATCTGGCCGCTGTTCGCGCCGCGATCGGCCAACAGCTGCTGGAGGCTGGTGTCCAAATCGAAGAGGTGATAATTGGCCGTGGCGATCAGCAGCAGGCCCTGGCCGTCATCGCTGACCAGCTGACCCTGGGAATCGGCTGCCGGCAGCTCCAGCCGGAAGCTGCCGTCGCTGAGGGTGCGGCTCTGCGGTTCGTCGGGGTCGCGTTGCAGGTCTCCGTCGCTATCGAACCAGACCTTGGCGCCTTCGCGGCCCTGGCTGTCGCGACCGGAGAGCACCGCGGGCACCTTGCGGATCAGGCCGTTCACTTCATCCGAGAGTTCCAGATCGGGGCCGCTCGTCACGCTGATGCTGCTGGCCAGCTGGGCGGGTTTGAGCGAGCTGATCAGCGTGGCTTCGGGAATGCCCAGGCTGACGGCGGGGCGCAGACCGCTGACCGGGCGGGCCATCAACATGGGCTGAATCGTGGCCGGATCAATCTCGGCCGCCGTGATGCCCTCCAGTTCTGCCTGTTCCAGGTTGGCGGCGGTGAGCAGCCGCTCGCTGCTGCGGAAGAACCGGATGGCTTCGCTGCCGTAGGCGCCCTCCCGGGCCAGGGCGCTGTAGCGGTAGGGGAAGCCAGGATGGGCCTGCTCTTCGGGGGCGAAGTGGGTGTAGGGGAGGGGGGCACCTTCGGCCGCCTGCGGATCCGAGGCCCGCAGCACGTAGGGCACGCCTTCGGCATCCTCGAGCAGCTGGGCTTCCTGCTGGAGGTCGTAGGGCCAGTAGCGCGGCACGAGGGTGCTGGCGGTCTCCGGGCCGCTGCTTCCCAGCAGCGGCTTAAGGGAGGACGGGCTGCTCTTGAGCATGAAGCTGCCGAAGGGCTGCTTGGTCTGCTCGGGATGCCAGGTCGTGTCCGTGTAGCGCAAACCGCCGTTCCCGGAAAGTTCCAGCTTCTCGGTGGACAGCAGCGGCAGCGCCGGCAGGGCGTCGGCCTGGGCCAGCTGCTGGAAGTCGAGGCTGATGCTGTCGAGTGACTGCACGGTGACCAGTTTCGGATCGACCTTGAAGTCGCCGGCGCTGAGAACAATCGTGTTTGCCGCGAGCAGAGTGACGGAGAGCTTCGGATCGATGATCAGGGCACCGGCCGCGCTGACCTTCAGGCGATTGCTGCGGATCTGGTCGGCATCGGCCAGGCGCAGGCCACCGGCGCCGGTGCTCACGTCCACCTGGCCCTCCAGCGCTGCCGCGGATCCATAGGCCTGCAGGGCTTCGACCTCCAGCAGCGAGGCCGGCGTGCCGTCGACCGCGATCGACAGGTTGCCCCCTTCGGTGACGGCGTTGAGGCGCGTCAGTTGATGCAGATCGAGATCGACGCCTTTGCTGGCGCTGGCCCAGAGGCGGCCAAGGCTGCGCTTCGCGGCCGCCACCCCCTCGAGGTCGGCGATGCGGCCCTGGTTCACCAGCAGGCGCAGTTCGCCGTTTTCCTCCTGATCCAGGCTCCCTAGGTACAGATCGCCGTTGGCCACCGTCAGGCTGACGCGGCCGCCGGCCGCATCGAGGTCTTGCAGATCGAGAGATCCCATGAAGCTCAGCTCATGCACACCGCTGCCACGCAGCTGCAGGTGCGAAGTGCCTCGGTTGAGGTTGTTGAGCAGCACGCTGCCGCCGAGGTTGAGGTCGAGGTTGGTGGCCTCCACATCGGCGCTGAAATCGCCGCCGCCGCTGAGCTTCAGCGAGGGCGCCCGCAGCAGAGGTTTCCGGGCCGCAATGGAGGCAGCCTTCGCCTGGGTCCCCGCTGGTGCGGGGGAACCCTCGCCCAGGAAGGGGGTGTCGCCCTTTTGCAGCAGGCTCAAGCTCACGCTTGCCTCCACCGTGGTTCCCGGGGTGGCTTCCGTGTGGCGGGCGGCTTCAAGCGTCAGACGTTCCCCTTGGATGGCGCTGCCGCGCTCCAGGGTGCCGGCAGTCCGCACCAGCACTGGCAGGGTGGTGCGCAGCTCTGTGAGCCGCAGGGTGCCGGCCGCGTGGCTGCTGCTCAGGCGTACGTTCTGGTTGGAGCCGGTTGCGGCCTCCCCCAGCTCCAGCACCAGGGGAGAGGCCTGGCCCTGCGGTTGGCTGGCCGTGAGGCTGAGCTGGTCGCCGAAGTCGAGCTGGAGCCTCTCTGCTTGCAGCGGGCGGCTGCCGCCGACGGGCCGCTCCAGCATGGCGCCCGCCAGGTGCAGGCTGGCGCTGGGGGCCATGGAGGCTTGGCTGCTGAAGGTGCCGGCGCCGGCATCGAGGGCGATGGAGCTGGGCGGGCCACCGGGATCGGCGCTGCTGTCGGCCAGCACCACGCCGCTGCCCAGCTGCAGGCCGTTGCCCGCCAGAAATTGGAAGCTATTTGCCTGAAGGGTGTTGGGGAGTTCCGTGCCCGCGCCCTTGATGTTGAGGGCGCCGCCGGCTCGGATCTGCAGCTGACCGTCGTCGGCCGTGCTGGCGAGGTTGCCTTGCAAGCGGGTATTTGCGCTGCTGTGGATGGCGATGGAGCGGCCACGCAGGCTCTCGAAGGGCACCGCTTGGCCGCGGATGTTGACGCTTTCCGTCTGCACCTCGATGCCGGTGGTGCGGGTGTCGGTGCTGAACACGGGGCGCAGGATGTTCAGGGGGGAGAGCTCCTGCAGGATGCTGGTGGTGGTGATCTCCTGTTGCTGATAAACGGGCTGCTTCTCGATCACCGGCTTGGCCACGCCGGTGGCCCTGAAGCTGAGGTTCTGGCGGAAATCGGTGTCCGCCAGGGGGTTCGAAACCCAATTGTAGTTGTAATCGCTCCAGATCTCCTGGAGCGTGCGCTCCGGGCCCCATACCGGCGAGGTGCTGGTGAGGTAAGGGGTCTTGGGTGAATAGCCGGCCAGTTTGATGTCGTTGAAAGAGCCGGAGTCAAACAGTTCCAAGTAGTTCTCATCATTGGCGGTGAGATCATTGCCGCCGTCATTGGGCTCGCCGTCGAACCAAGGCAGATTGGGCACAACCTGCCGCGCCAGGCCGGGGTATTTGGTGGCGTAAGCGCTGGGTTCTGATTCAATTAAGGGGATATCTAGGCCCCCACTCCCTGCAGGAGTATTGAATTCTCGCCGCGAGAAGGTGTCGTTCCAGGTGCCATTGGTGGTCTCATTGGTGTACATCGCTAAGAACGCTTCGCCGGCTCTTGAGGAGCGAACCGGGGAGTCGGGATCCTGCGCGGAGACAAGCTGATCGGGGAAGGGCCTAGGAAAGATAATTCGGAAGGTGCGAGGTAGATCATTAGGCTCCCCTGAGCTCCAGTTGGTATAACCCGAGGCGCCGATGAGACTGCCGTCACTCCATCGGAAGCTGCCTGCCGCATCCCTGGCTCCGCCAAGCCAGACCCCCTTGGAGTCTGTTCTTACCTGACTGGACAGGGAATTGAAGGCGTTCTGTTGGTCGGTCGCCGAGAGGATCGTGGCCAGGCTGGCGTCGCGGCCGCGGGCTAACCGGTCGGCCTCCGGCCAGCTTCCGGCCGCTGTGGTGTAGTAAATCTCCTTTTGGCCCCAGTCCTGAGTGAGCGGTCGGCCGTCAAGGGTTGTCCACACCGGCGAATCAGTGGTCTGCAGGCCATTGACAAATGCACGGGGTATGGCTTCGTTGCGCAAGACTGTCACGGCGTCTTGTACCTCGGCCGGGTTGCGCAGGGCCGCCAGCTGGCTGAACCCGGCGTAGCGGCCGCCGTTGCCGGCGCTGACCTGCAGCTGCTGGCTCTGCAGGGCGGACTGATTGAAGTCGGCCGTGGTTGTTGATCTCCAGGCCTGCAGGAGCGGCGCCGTGGCCGGCAGGGTGCCCACGTTTTGGACTTTGGTGTTGCGCAGGCGGCCGGCGCTGATGGAAGCGGTGCTGGCGATGTAATCCAGAGCAACGGATGTGCTGCTCGTGGGGGCCTGCAGGCGGGGCAACTGGTCCGCCCAGGTCAGGGCGATGTCGTTGAGGCTGATCGCCAACCGGGGCCGCTGCTCGGCGCCGGTTACGGAGGAGGTGACGGATCCGCCGAATGGCGCAATGACCAGGGTGCCGGCCGGGGTGCCCGGGGCCAGCGTCAGCTGCAGATCGAGGGTCTGTTCGTTGAAGGCAGGGTTGCCGAAGGTGTTGCCCACGAACGGGCGCGGTGTGAGGGTGAGGAACGCCGGCCGGCCACCGATCGTGGCGCTGTTGCTGACTACCCCCTCCAGCGGGATGTCGGAGCGCAGGGGCTGAAGCAGTAACGGCACATCGGCAGTGGCTCCATCGGGCCGGTAGTAGATCCCCAGCCGGCTTTCGGGGCCCCATTCATCGAGTCGGTGCAGGCTGAGGCTGAGGCGGTTGCCGAGGGTGCCGGGATCGAGGCGGGTGGCGAAGGCCATGGAGGAGCCCGTGCTGAGGAAGCTGGGCCCGTAGATGCCGAGGTCTGTTTGGGATGCGGGGGTCGATGTGACGGACCCGCTGAAGACATTGCTCGAGCTCAGGTTTGAGGTGGCCACAAACCAGTCCTGGGTTCTGACGCTGCGCAGGGGCTCGGTGCTCGAGAGCAGAGTCTGGTTCGAGGCCAGTACAGCCCCGCCTCCCTGGGGTGTCGCTGTACTTGGAGGCGTGTAGAGCGTGCTCACGACGCGGCCCAAGTTGTCGATGAGCTGCAGGCCCCCCGTGGAGGTGAGGCGCAGCTGCCTGCCCGAGTTTGCGGAGGAAGCAACCGTGTTGGAGGCCCAGACGGCTGTGTGGTTGGCTGTGTAAAGCACGAAATTTCCATCGGCCTGCATCTCAGCCCGCGCGCCGCTGCCGCCGGTCACCGGTGTGCCGTTGCTGTTCGTCGCCTGCCACAGCACCAAGCCATCGGGGGCTCTGAGTTCCAGGCCGCCGGCGGCGGTGACACGAAGGCGGTAAGCGCTTTCCTGGCTGGCCGGCAGCGCTTGGGCTGTCGCCCCTTGCAGGAAGGGCGCCAGGCCGCGGCCGCTGCCGTAAGCCGCCGTATTGGCGGGATTGTAGCTGCTGATCGCCTGGCTGGTGTTGTCGACCCAGTAGGGCTTCTGGGCCACGCTGCCGGCAGTGGCGCGTGGGGTGGAGGTGGCGAAGTCGCTGCCGCTTAGCAGGGTGCGGCTGCGAACCAGCGTCAGCTCACGCCGCCCTGCACCGTCGTAGCTCACGCTCCAGACGGCGCTGCCCTGATCCGGATCGGCGACGTTGGCCTGGAGGGTCCCCGCACCGCTAGCGGCAGGATTAGTTACCGTCTGGCTCAGGGTGGTGGCGGTGAGCGCCGAGCCGGTCTGGGTGTAGAGCACATCGGCGCTGAATTTGGAGGAGCCCACCAGCTCCTGCCATGTGCCATTGGCGCCGGGGCCGTTGAGGCCCTCGCGCAGCGCGAAGCTGGCCGCGGAGCCTGTGATCTGCAGGGCCGCCCGGCCGGGGATGGCGCTGGCGAGGTTCCCCTCCAGCGGGTACCAGTGGGCCAGGCTGCTCTCGGCGCCGCTGGGCGGGGCGGTCATGTCCTGCACCACCTCGGCGGCGCTGCGGCCCTCGGTCCACACCTTGAGCTGGCGGATGGCCCCGCTCAGGGCCCCCGCGCTGGAGCTGGGCGTGAGCGTCAGGCCGGAAAGCCGGGTGGTGCTATCAAGAATCACGCCGTTGTTGACCACCGGGCTGGTGAGCGGATCTTCGACACCATTGATGTAGAGGGTCGACACGCCAACCCCGCCGCTCGTGGGGGTGATGGTCATGCTGGCCGCTACATGCACCCACTGGCCCCGCTCGATCACGGTGGAGCCGTTGGCCTGCCTGGAGGGGGCTTGGATATGGTTCAGGTTGAGAGTGCCGTTCCGCAGGCTCAGCTCGATCGTCTGGTTGGACGTGCCGAAATTTGTTTGGATCGGCAGTTCGGTGCGCAGCAGCACGCCATCGGCTGGGGCACTGGGATCCAGATACACCCAGGCCTCAAGGGTCAGGCCGTTCACCGACTGCCCCACCGCCGGCAGCGTGGCCGTGGTGGCACCCTGCAGCGTCAGCGCCTGCGTGGGGGCCACCTCGATGCTGGTCAGCTGGGCCTGGCTGAAGGCGCCCTCAGGGCCGACGATCGCCATGCCCTTGAGCGGGCCGCTGCTGGGCAGCACCAGCTTGGTGCGGGCATTGAACCAAGGGTTCTCCACGGCCTCGCGGGTCTCGACGCCATTGCGGACCGTGACCTGCTGCACGTTCGCGACATCGACGGCATAGAGCGGCAGGTAGTCGAGTTCCTTGAGCACCACCTCGCGCTGACCCGGGCTGTACAGCGACCAGCTCAGGTCCGCCGCCGGCGCACCGGCGCTGCCCCAGTTGAGGAGGGCGGGCTGGAAATCGACCCCGGCGATAAAGGCTTCGCGGATGGCGCCGCTGGCCCGGGCATAGAAGGCGTCCTGCAGCAGGTTGAGGTCGTAGCTGTACCACTGGTTGCCCACGGTCACGTCGGCGGTGCCCACCAGCCGGGACTCTGTGGTGGTGCTCACCACGGTGCGTGTGCTGACACTGAGGCCGTTGAGGGCATCGACACCGCTGAAGTTGGCGTTGCTGAGGGTCACCACGACGCCGTTGCGCTCCAGTTGGAACGTGGTGTTGTCGACGACCCGGACCCGGTAGCCGGTGGCCTGCAGCGGGTCACGGTTGTCGGGGCTGGAGTTGATCAGGCCGGCACGGCCGCTGGCGCCATTCGCCAGCCCGGTGCTCTGGTAATAGAGGGTGGTGCCGTCCTTCAGGTCGTGGCGCAGCGGACTGCCGTCCACCCCCACCAGCTGGAGGCGGCTGGTGGCCGGATCGACCAGCAGGCGCACGTCGCCGCTGAACGGCAGGCTGAGGTCGGCCATGGCGAAGCCCACCTCCTCGCTGCTGCGGCTGGTGATCGGCGTCACGCCGGTGACCCGCGTGCCGTTCGTCCAGCCGGGTCGGGTGGCGTCAGCGGCCACATCAACGCTCTGGGCCGTGATCTTGAGGTCGCCTTCGCTTTCGATGCTGCCCGGGCCGCTGACGCTCAGCTTTGCGGGGGTGGTGAGGCTGAGGTCGCCTTGGGCGGTGAGTTCGCCGCGCACCGTCACCTCGCGGCTGAAGTTGAGCGCGGTCGGGTCTTGCCCGCTGAGCTCGAGGAAGCCATCGAGCACCAGGCCGCCGCCGCCCTGCAGGGTGAGGCTCTCGGACTGGAGAATGGCGCGGTGCAGATCGGTGCGGCTGCGGCCGATGCGCAGATCGGCGGTGCCGGGCAGGGTGAGACTGGCGCTGGTGCTGCGCAGCCAGGCCTCATCGCTCAGGGTCACGTCGCCAGCGGTGGCGGTGATGTTGACGCTGCTGGCCTGCACCGTGCCGGAGCCGGCAAGGTTGATGCGACCGCCGCGCAGCGTGGCCTGGCTGTTGCCCAGCTCAGCGGCAACGATCAGCTGGCCGATGGCGCTTTCGGATCCGATCAGGTCGGGGGAGAGGCTGAGGGCGACGACCTCGCCGCGGTCGGCTGCTTCGGCGCTGATCGCCAGCTGCAGGCGATCGCCGGCACCGCGCACCGCGTAGTAGAGCCCACCATCCTCAAGGGGCAGGATCGCCCCGGGCTGGATGCCATAGAAGCGCAGGATGGTGCCGGTTGCCAGCTTGCCCTGGTTGAGGAAGCCGCTGTCGGCGGCATCGAAGTCGACACCGGCAAGGGTGACGAGCGGATTGAGCTTCGCTACCACGTTGTTGCGGATCAGCAGCTCACCGTTGCCGGCATCGAAGGTGACGTTGCTGGCCTCGATGGCTCCGCCGCTGACCACCCGCTCGGGCCGGTCGGCCAGGATCGGGTCCTCTGTGGGGCCCAGCAGCTGGCCGTTGCGATCGACAAAGCGGCCCTGGGCATCCACCCGGTAACCGTGCAGATCCACCAACACGCCCTTCTCGCTGCGGAAGATCTGGGGTGAGGTGGCGAGCTGGCCGCCTGCGGTGGCCAGGGTCAGCGTGCCGGCGGTGGTGATGGCGGCGTCCGAGCTGAGCCCGGTGCCGGCCTGCAGGCGGATGGCGTCGGCCGAGCCGGCGGCGCCGAGGGCGAGGGCCTGGCGCAGGTTGCCGCTGGCTCTGTAGGTCTGTTCGCCCTTGAGGCCCGTCAGGCCGGCGAAGTTGTTGGCCAGGCTGCGGGGGCCGGCCACCAGGTTGAGGTCGCCGTCGCTTGCCTCCACCAGGGTGGTCATCGCAGTCGCGCTCTCGATGGCACTCTCGATGGCACCGGCGATCGTGACCGCCTTGCCGCGCAGGCTCAGGCCCTCAATTGCTGCGCCCGTCGGTGCGCCCTGCAGGCGTAGCCGCACGTTGTCGCCCAGGGTGAGGTGGCCGCCGGCCTCGGCGGCGAGGGCCGGGAGTTCGAACAGTGCCGGGCCGGTGAGGGCGGCGTCGGCCAGCACGCTGATGTCGGTGGCGGCCTGCAGGCGGATCGGCACCCGGCTCTGCAGCAACGCCAGCCTGCTGCTGTCACTGTCGATGTTGAGCGTCAGCGAGCCTGCGGTGGAGCGGTAGGTCACCAGCTGCAGCTGCGGCGCGGCGGAGGTGTCCACCAGGGCGCTGAGCTGGAGGCTGGCGGCGGATTCGATCGCCAGCTCACGGCTGCGGCCCGTGGGCTGCAGGTTGGGCAGCAGGTCGACGGCGGCGGGGCTGGCCTGGAGTGGCAATAGCTTGAGCACCGGCACATCCACCATCGCGCTGATGTTGGTGATGGCGGCGGCCGCGGGTGTGAGGGTCCAGCTGAGGCTGGATTGGGGATCGGCGGCAGCGGCGCGCACGCCACCGCTCCAGTCGAGCCGTTGGTAGGGCACGCCGCCATTGGCGACCGTGCTGCCCACCTTCAAGGTCGTGGCGAGGGCCTGGCTGACCACAGTGGCGGGGATCACGGCTTGCCGGTCTTGGATTGGGGCGGCAAAGCCCAGCTGCTCCAGGCCGCTGCTGCCCGCGGCCCGCAGGGCCAGAGCGAGCTGTCGGCTGGGTTCGGCGGGGTTGTAACGGCCGAGCTGCAGGCGCAGCTGGGTGCCGCGCATGCCAAGGCTGGGTCTGATCATCTCGCTCAGGCCGGCGGCCATGGCCGCCTGGCTCAGGGCGGCGTTGACCGTGTCCAGCAAGCTCTGCAGGCTGCCGGGGGCGCCCGCCGGGATGGCGACACTGAGGGGCACGAGGTTGCCGTCGGGGGTGGTGACGGTGAGGGCCAGGGTCAGCGGCGCGGCCAGCTCTCCGGCGAGGAAGGCCTGGGGAGCCGGTGTTTCGGCCTCGATCACGAGGCTGGCCGGGTCGCGGCTGATGTCGATCCGCGGGGCGTCGAGTTGCAGCTCGGCCTGGGCCTGGGCGGGGCTGCCCGGAGCGGCGGGCTGAGCGAGGTTCAGCACCGCCAGGGGCCGCAGCAGCAGGGGGGCGTCGCTGCGGATGGCCAGGCGATCGCGGGCGAAGAGGTCGTGCAGTAGCCGCAGGTCGCTGGCGCTGCGGATGCGGATCTCGGGTGCGGCCACCCAGGCATCGGCCACCACCGTGTCGAGGCCGCCATCGCGGAGGCCGCCGAGCACAGCGCTGCCGGCGCTGTTGAGCGCGAGCACGGCGCTGGAGAGCGGATCGAGCCTGATGTCCTGCAACCGCAGGGTGCTGCTGTCGCGCTGGAGGGTGGTCTCGTCATCGAGGCGCAGGGTCGTGGCGGTCGGGTCGCCGCCGGCGGTACTGCCGGAACGCAGGCGCCCACCGGCGATCACCGGCCCGGCGATCTGCAGGCCCTGGTCCTTGTCGCTAGCGGTGAGGGAGACGTCGCCCGTGGCGACGATGCCGCCGCTGGGACGGATCGTGAGGCCCGGCGCCAGAGCGGACACGGCGCCAGCGGAGCTCACGGCACCCGCCAAGGTGAGGTTGCCGTTGGCCTCCAGAACGAGGCCGCCGCTGCCGGCCGCCAGCTGGCCGCGCAGGTTGGCGGTGCCGCCACTGGACACGCTGAGGCGACTAGCCGCACCGCTGGCGGTGAGGCTGGTGATGGAAGCCTCCAGGTTGCCGGCTTCGGCGAACAGCTCGAGGTCGCCGGCGGAGCTAACGCTGCCGAATTGGAGCAGGCCGCTGCCGGTGCTGCGCAGGCGCAGCGGTACCCCGATCGCCGTGGTCTGGAGGATGCCCAGCAGGGCCAGCCAGCCAGCGTTGCTGAGGCTGAGGCCATCGCTGGCGCTGCTGCTGAGGGTGCCCGCCAGGATCAGGTTGCTGCGCAGGCTGGCCGGGTTAATGCCGGCGTTCTTCAGCTCCTGGTTCTGGGCGTCGGTGAGCTCGGCGGCGAGATCGAGGGAGGCCGTTCCGGCCTCGAGCGCCAGGGTGCCAGCGGTGTTGAGGATGCCGCGCAGGGCGATGCCGTTGCCGACCAGCCGCAGGCTGCCCGCGCCGGCGTTGAGTGTGGAGCCGGCATCGGCCTGGAGCCGGTCGCCGGCCTGGAGGGTGGCGGCGGCCCCGGTGAGGTCAAGTTGGGCCTCCTGCCGCAGGCGCAGCAGGGTGGCGGCCTGCAAGGTCAGGCTGCCGCCACGGTTCTCGATGGTGCTCTCAAGGCTGAGGGCACCCGTGCTGCTGACGCTGCCACCGGCACGGAGGAGCAGGCCTGAGTAGCGACGGCTGCCGCTGCGGTCGCTGGCGGGGGTGATCGCCAGATCGCCCTGGTTAGCGAGGAACAGGCCAGCGCTGCCCACGGCACCGGAGAGGCGGTTCAGCTGGGTCTGGATCGGAGCCGTTGCCTCACCGAAGCCGGCTAGGCCATCGAGCACCAGGCCGCCGGCGCGGATCAGGGGGGTGCTGGCGCCTGGCGCCGCGGCGAAGCCTGCCCCGCTGAGCCACACCGAGGCTCTCCCGGCTTCCTCGTTTCCGGCCGTCAGGTTGCTGAGCAGCACGGGCGTGCTGCCCACGGCCCGCAGGGCCATCAGGCCATTGGGCCCGCTGCTGGTGCCACTGCTGGCGCTCAGGCGGCTGCCGCCGGCGATCAGCAGGGGCGAGACGGCGGTGCCGAGCTGGCCGGCGGCGCTGATCTGCAACACCGCCGCGCGCAGGTTGGCCAGCGGATCGGCGATCTCCGCGTCGAGGCGGCCGCCGTCGTTGATGTCGCCGTCGCTGCGGAGGCTGAGCTTGCCGGCCGCCTGCAGGGCGCCGAGGGCGAGGTCGCCGCTGGCGGCGATGGCAGCATCGGCGTTGCTGGAGAGGTGCAAGGTGGCGACACCCTCCAGCTGCACCTTCAGAGGTGCTTCCTCGCTGCCGATCGAACCGGCGGTGGAGCGCAGCTGCAGGGCGCCGCGGCGCTGGTGGATGCCACTGCCGCCAGTGCTCTGGCTGAGCGAGGCGGCCGTGAGCGCCATCACACCGTCGCCGCTGACGGAGGCGAGCTCCAGGCTGCCCGCCGAACGCAGGCGCAGATCGGTGGCGCTGGCGCTGAGGCTGCCGCTGAGGCTCACCCCCAGCGCTGTCTGGCGCTGCAGGGTGACGCTGCGCAGCTGGCGCGGATCGGTGATCAGGGCGCCGGGCTGCAGCAGGCGATCGGCCGGCAGCTTCTGGGGCGTAAGCGGCGCGTTCTGGCTGCCGTCCGCGAGGGCGGACCAGAGGGCGGCATCGGCGCCCCGGCCGAAGTCGCTGAGCAGCAGGTCGAGGCGACCGGCGGGGCCGATGTAACGGAAGTAGCCGTAGAGGGCGGGGCGGTCGACGAGCACCACATCGCCCGTCGCCAGATTGGCGCGGGTGTCGCGCACCAGATCGCCCTCCATCAGCGTGACGCCCACTGCGGTGGTGTTGAAGCGGATGCGATCGGCGGAGCCCGGGGTGACCAGCTCCCAGAGGAGCTGGCCATTGCCATCGAGGGCTGCAACATCCAATTCGCCCAGGCTCACGTCGTCGAGGCGCGGGCCGCGGTAGCGATACACCGGCCCCTCGCCGGCGGTGTAGGCGCTGCCGATCTCCTCGAACAGGCCGGCGTCCTCCAGAGCAGGCAGGCCGGCGCTGACATCGAGGGCGGTGGACCCCTTGTAGCGATAGACGGCATAGGTGCGACCGACCACATCGCTGGGGGTGGCGCCGCTGAGCAGGGCGGCGTCGGCCTCGGGCATCAAGTCGTAGCCGCCGGCGGGGAGCTGCAGCCGTTCGAGCTGGCCGCTGCGGCCGATGGCGCCACTGATCTGCAGGTTGAGGTTGCGGGCGCGGATGGCGGCTGGCGCCGCGGCGCCGCTGCCCGCGGACGGGAGTGGCAGCTTCTGCTCGGCGGCCTGTTGCGGGAACAGCCGCTGGTACACCCCAGCATCGAGGGGGTGGTAGAAGGCGTTGAGGCTCGGCACCCGCTGGCGCAGGTAGGCCTGGCGTTCGCTTTCCGGACGCGTGTAGGTGAAAGCGGGGTTGTAAAGGCCGGCGCCGGTTGACTGCTGCACCCGGTCGAGGGCGGCCTCATAGGCGAGCAACTGGGCCGCATCCAGGCCACGGCCTCCTTCTTCCACGGAGAGGCGCAAGCGGTCGCGCTGGTTCTGCGTGAGGCGGAAGGGACCGGATGGCAGGGGATCGGCCGTCCAGACCTCGCTGCCGGGGGCCTGGCTGGCGTTGCGATAGAGGAGCCAGTAATCGTCGTAGAAGCCCTGGTCCTGGCGGTCGATCTCCTCGAGCGCCCGCCGGCGGCCGGCCTCGCCGGTGATCGCGAAGGTGGCGTCGAGGGCCTGCAGCTCGGCGCTGTCGACGTCGTTGTCGAGGCTCCTGCCGTCGAGCAGATCGCCGCCATCAACGCGCAAGCTGAGGTCGCCGTTCACGGAGATCGCCTCGCTGCTGGCAAAGCTGGTGGGGGCCACCAGGGTGAGGGAACCGCTGACCTCGCGCAGGGCGGCTCTGGAGGGGCTGGTGCTCGACGCCAGCTGCAGGGCCAGGCCGGCGCCCTGGGCGGGATCGGAACCCGTGTCGATCCGCAGCGGGGCGGCGGCGCTGCCGAGATCGCCGGCGCCGAGGCTCAATTCAAGGCGGTTAGCCCGCAGCAGGGGTCGCCCGTCCGCTGCGGCGCCCTGGTCGCTCAGATCCTGGTTGCTCAGATCCAGGCTGCCGCCGGAGATCAGCGACAGGGTGCCACCGGCTTGCAGGGCGGGGTTGCCGGCGCTCTCGGGGTTGCGGCGCAGACGCAGCGGCGCCGTGGAGCCGTTGTTGGCGAACAGGCGCAGGCTGAGGTCGCGGCCGGCCCGGGCCGTGAGATCGATCGGGCTACCATCGCTGACGGCGGCGCCGAGGTTGGCCGTGATGCTGCCGAGGCTGGCCTCGGAGCGCAGCAGGGCGTTGGGTTGCAGCAGCAGCTCCGCGATGGTGATGTCTCCCTCGCTGGAGCGCAGATCGATGCCGCGGGCGGAGGCTACATCCGCATTGAGCCGGATAGCGCCGACGCTGTTGATTGCCACCTGGCCGGCATTGCTTCCGGCGGCGGATTGGAAGCCGATAGCGATCGGCCAGTCGGCCTTGATCGTGTGGGTCCACACATCCTTCTGGCCCTGAATCTCGGTCTTCTGGGTGTGGTAGGTCTTCTTGCGCAGCCAACCGCCGCCGGTGACCCAGTTGTTGACTCGTGAATCTAGTGGAGTGGTCTTCCGCTCCTCGAAGCTGACGGAGTAGCCCGTGTCTTTCGTCCAGTTGTCGCCAGGGGGCGCCAGCAGCAGCGACTGCCCCTCCAGCAATGGCGAGAGATCGGTGTAATTGGTGACGGTGCTGACGGGTGGGGTGGTCGGTTTCACGCCGAACGTCCAGTCCCAGCCGAGCAGGTTGAAGGTGGTCTGCTCCCAGCTGTAGACGGTGGTCGTTGTCTTGCCCTGCCCCTGCGCCCAGCTGTAGGTAAGGCCCGCCGCCGGGATGTAGGCGGTGCTGAACAGGTTGCCTTCGCCACCCGCGGACGGGGTGAAGGTCTCGCGGGGGCGGGAGGGATCGGCCACGTAGGGATCGCCTGTACCGGCCTGCATGGCATCGAAGAGATCGTGGTCGGCGCTGATCGTGGCGATGCCCGCGGGGCGCTCGAAGCTATAGCGGCTGCGCCGCACCGGCAGATCCGGCACCAGCGCGAAGCTGCGGGTGGTAGCCGGGGCCTCAAACTGCACCAAATTCCCGTCTTTGAACAACTTCACGCTTTCGCGGTGGTCCGACCTTTTCGTGACCTTGACGGTGTAGGTCACGTTCCGCTCCAGACCTTTCACAGGGGAGTCGCTGCTGCTGTTGGCGTTGCCATTGGCATCGAGGACAATGGCATCGGTGTAGGAGAAGCGCACCTTGTCGCCATCGCGCATGCCCGTGGGGGTGGCGGCATCAAACAGGAACGAGGAGCTCTCGAGGTCGATCTCGCTCGGCACCCACCGGATGTTCGGCGTGTCGGTGATCGTGATTTCGCCCTTGCCGGCGGTGAGGTCCACCTCGCCCAGGGCCAGGGTCCAGCCGCTGCGGTTGTCGATCGTCAGGTTGGGCTGGCCGTCGAAGGCCACCACCCGGCCGTTGCCGGTGCTGAGGATCTGGCCGGCGAGCCGGATTTTGCCGCCGCTGACGCGGATCGGATCCAGGGTGATCGTGCGATCGGCTGCATTGGCATAGCCAGCCAGGGGGATGCTCTGCCCGGCGCTGCTGCCGAACTGGATGCCGGCAATGCCGGCGCCGTTGCTGCCGACGATCGATCCGGATTGGCTTGGGTTGAAGTCGGCGGCCACCGTCATCGCCAGGTCGGACGTGCCGCTCTGGATCAGGCCGTTGATATCGAGGTAGAGGGCGTTGATGCTGATGTCGCCGCGCGACACGATGGCGGCGGGTGCGGCCTTATCGAGGATGTAGTTCAGGCCATCAAGGTTGAGGGTCGCTTTGCCCTTCTTTTTGGCCTCAATCATGTATTCGGAACCCACCAGCTGGGCGGGGTCGTTGCCGGTGTGCACCCAGGTGCCACTGGTGAGGCTGAAGTTGCCGGCGGCGTTGATGTTGACCGGCTTGCCGCGCACCTCGCCGTTGATGATCACGCTGGCGGCGCTATTGGTGATCGTCACCTCGCCGTTTTCATTGACGATCTGACCATTGATGTAGAGATCGGGCGCGATCGGTGCGATCTGGCCGTTGATGCGCAGGTTCGAATCCGGAGCCTGGTCGATGTTGATCCGTGAGGGCGGCTGCTCAGCCTTCGTGCCGGAGACCTGGTCGAGGGTCTTTTCCTGGTTGATATAGATGCGGCCGGAATCGAACAGCGTGTACGTGCCTTTAACCACATCGGCGACGCGGGAGTCGTCGATCTGCATATCGCCGGCCTGCAGCACCAGCGGCAGCACGTTGCGCACACCGATCTTGGCATCGCCGAAGGCGCGCAGGTTGGTCGGTGCCGTGGCCGGCAGGATTGTGGAGTTGTTGAGGGAGATGCTGCCGCCCTCTCCCGGTGCATTCAGGAAGATCGAGCCCGGCGCCGAGCGCAGGGCCGGCAGCTGCAGGGCCAGCACATCCAAGTTTTCATTGATCGTGCCGGTCTGATCCAGCAGGCCAAGCCGCTGAGCTTGATCGAGCAGCTCCTGCTGCTGAGCCAGGATCAAGGCCTGCTGGCTGGGCACGCCGGAGTACTCCACCAGCAGCGCTTGCAGCCGTCGCCGCTCGAGGTTGAGGGTGGAGCCCAGGTTCGCCACGACCAGCCGCGGCGGTGTGTTGTTCCACAGCTCCGTGGGTAACAGCACCGCCACCTGGTTGTCGTAATCGGAGCCGCTGCCCGCCGGGGCATCAAGAACCCGGAACGTGTAATCGGTGCTGAGATCGATGCCGAGGGCCTGCTTCTGGGCGTCGCTGAGAGACTTGTCGTGCTCGAGCGGCGCCGGCAGGGTGGCTAGCAGGGCAGCGTTCTGGCCAGCCAGGTCGGCGCCGGCCGGCAGGGCCCAGAGGCGCAGATCGTGCTGCAGGCCGGCGGTCACCCGGGCCGTGTCGGCGATGGTGATGGTGTTGGTGGTGGTGTCGTCGCGGTTTTCCTCTCCAGGGATGGGGATGCCCACAATCATGCGAACCTGGGCATCGGTGCTGCTGCGGGCCTTGGGGCCGCGGGTGCCGAACAACGGCTGGGCGCGCAGGTCCACGTTGGCCCGCGCCTTCAACGCACTGTTGCCTGCGATATTGATGCTGTTGGTGTCGCTGGTGATGGCTGTGGCATCGGGAACGGTGACGCCCAGCGTGATCACAGAACTCTTGGCATCGGCGACGGTGCGCAGCAGGTTGGGCACACCGGCATCACTCAGCCCGGACCAGAGCCGGATGTTGCCGCCCTCGATCGTGGCCCCGTCCAGGTTGATGCTCTGATTCGGGCGGTTGGTGGCATTGGCAACGCTGACGCCCACCCCGACAAGTCCAGAAAGGCCCGAGCTGCTGCTGCTGAGGGTGCCATTGCCGCTCACATTGAGGCTCACATCGCCGCTGGCGTTGCTGAGGCGGCTGTCTATGTCCGCCGTGATCCGGGCGCGGGCGTCGTTGGTGAGGGTCGAGGTGCCGACGCTGACACCGAACCCGGAGACCGCATCGAGGATATTGAGATCGGTGGCGAAGACGTCGTTGGCGGCCGACAGCGCCAGGCGACCGGGGGCCCGGCTGCTGCCCGTAGCCAGCAGCTGAGCGTTTTTGCCGATGCTGATGTCACTGCCGAAGGCTTCATCGGCATTGGTGTCGCTGCCGATGCTGGTCTTCGAAGGGCTGATGACGATGCCAGCGGCGCCACCGGCGATGCTGCGGGTGTTGGCATCGCCGCCGAAGGTCTGGCCGGTGCCTGGGTCTGCCTCGAAGTTTTCTTCGGATGTTGCTTTGTCGTTGCGGAAATCGCCCCACTTGTTCTTGCTCAGCCGGTTGGCGGCATTGAGGCTGAGGCTGGGGGCCTGCAGCAGGGCGTTGGTTCCCACCTCGATGCGGCCATCGCTGGCGATCGTGTTGCGCGTCGCGGCGCCGCCACCGGCCACGCCGATGCCGGCCGCCACGGCGATGCCCTGGGCCCGGCTGTCAACGATCTCGTCGGTGGATCCGTCGCGGTTGCTCTGGTCCACGGTGGTGGCCAGGCTGATCGCTTCGCTGGCCCGCAGGTCGGCGCCCGTGCCGATGGCGGTGCGCAGGGTCTGGTACGTGTTGGCCTGGCTCTGGGCGCCGGCGCCGGCGCCGGCCGCGTAGCCGATGCCCAGGGAGGCGCTGACCGAATCGGCCAGCACCTTGTCGGCGCTGCTGGTGCTGAGGCTGATCGTGCGGGCGCGGCCCACCACGCCGTCGCCGAGGCGCGCCTCCACCTCCGCCTCTCCCCCCTGCCTGCCGAGGGTGCTGTGGGCCTGGAAGTAGCCGAAGCCGCCGCCGGCCAGCGCGCCGGCCACCGCGCCGCCGTAGGCGCTGCTGTCGAGCGCGTTGCTGGCGCCGGCGCTCACGTCGATGCGGTCGGCTTCGAGGCGGCCGCCGTTCACCAGGGTGCGGCTGCTGCCGAGCCCCTCGGCGCTGGCGAAGTTCAGGGCGCCGGCCACGCCGAACTTGGCGCCGCCGGCGCCGGTCACGGCGATCACCTGGGTCTGGGCGATGCCCTGGCGGCCCTGGCTGCGCAGCTGCAGGCTGTCGCTGGCGCGCAGCGAGGGGCTGGCGCTCTGGCCCGTCCCCTGACCGCTGCTGCCGTCCACCTGCAGCGTGTGGCTGCTCTCCACGGCGTTGGACACCGTGCCGACACCCACGGCAATGCCGCCGCTGGCCGCCACTGCGGCGCTGACGGCGACGATCCGGCCCTCGAGGCTGGTGCCTGCCGTGTCGCCGCTGCTCAGGGCTCCGGCCTGCGACAGCTCCGGCTTCAGGGCCCCGGCCTGCAGCAGCAGGGAGCCGGCCAGCGCCCGGGGCCGCAGGACCGCCAGTGCCGCCACGCTGAATCCGGCCCCGGCGGCGCCCTTGAGCCTCACGGCCTGCAGCGGATCTGTGGCACCGTCGGGTGTGAGGCTGACCGCCGCGGCGCTGAGGCTCAGGGAAGGCTCTGCCACCCTGGCGGTCGCAACGGCGGCGTTGATGGCCGCCGCCAGCTGCTGCATCTGGCTCGCCGGGTCAAGGCTGGTGAAGGTGCAGCTCACCTCAACCACAGCGCTCCCCTGGGCGAGGCTGAACTGCACCGTGTCGCCGATGCGCAGCGGGCCGGAGGGCCGCAGCTCGGTCTGCTGCACGCCGCCGCCGCTGGCGCTGCTGAGGGACTCCTGCTCCAGCGAGACCCCGGCCAGCACACCGGCGCTGAGGTCCACGGCCCCCTGCACGCGGGTGGTCACCTGGTTGGCCACCACGGAGCGGATGCCGGCGCCGCCGCCGGAGAGGGCGACCGCGCCGCCGAGGGCGGCGGCCACCGGGATCGCCTCGATGCTGCTGAGGCTGGCCCGCTCCTCGCGGGCGCCGGCGATCAGGTGCCGGCCGGACTGCAGGGCGGAACGCTGGGGCACCGGCTGGCCGGAGCTGGCGCCGTCGCTGATCGTGACGGCGATGCTGTTGTCGATGCGGTTGTCGTTCTGGGCGGCGCCCACCGCCACGGAGACCCCGCTGGCACCGAAGTTGACCGCCAGGCTGCCGCCGTCGGTCTTCGCCCGGCTCACCTGGCTGTCGCCCGTGGCGGTGATCACCAGATCGCGGGCGGAGAGGAGCGTGCTGCCGCTGCTGTCGCTGGCGACGGCGTTGGCGATGCGCGAGTCGTTGAAGGCGCCCGAGAAGGCGCCGCTGCCAACCCCGGCGGTGGTGAGCGCCACGCTCACAGGAACCGCCAGCGCGTCGTAGGCGGCCGTGCTGCCGCTGGTCACGCTCAGGTCGGCGTCGGAGCCGGTGGTCTGCAGGCGGCTGCCGATCACGGCACTGCGCACCGCGGCGCGGGCCTGGTCGTCCGCGGAGGCGGAGCCGACGCCGATCAGGTTCTGCACCTTCACGACGCCCACGGCCGCGCTGAGGCTGCTGGGGGCCAACGACCCGGAGCCGACACCGGCGCCCACGCCGGCCTTGAGCTTCTGGTCGTTGGCGGTCTCGATGCGGATCGCGCCGCTGCTGGTCAGATCGACGTTCTCCAGGGTGGAGAGCACGTCGCCGAGCACGGTGTTAATGGCATCGGCGCCGCCGCCGGAGAGGGCCAGTGTGGAGTAGGGGGAGGCGCCCAGGGCGACCGAGACAGCGGCTGAGGTGGCTCGGATCGTGGGCTGGTCTCCCTCGGCACTCGCCTTGTGGGCTGCCACGGTGAGCGCCGTCGTCGTCGCGTTCCCGAGGCGGCTCAGGCGGCTCTCGACTCGGGTGCGGAGCGTGTTGCGAGCCAGCGACACCCCGATGCTGGCGCTGCCCGACGCTGATCCGCCGTAGTTGGCGCTCAAGCCAGCACCCCAGGCGGTGGAGTCGATCCGGGCACGGTCCAGGGCCTCCACCAGGACCTCGGCGGCGGCCAGCCTCGTTGTCGCGGAGTCACCTTCCAAGCTGGCCAGAACCGTCTGCAGGCCGCGGTTGGTCGCCTCGGAGCCAGCTCCGGCCAGGGAGAAGCCGAAGGTGTCCCCTAGGGGACTGAGGCCGATCGCCGCCGCAAAGCTGTCGACGTACGACCTGATCGTGCTGCTCTGATCGGCCTTCAGCGTGAGATCGCCCTGGAGCTGGAGATTGCTGCCGCGGATGCCGGCCTGCAGCAGGTTGCCCTGCACCGCACCGCCATCCTGCTGGCGCACCGGATTGGCATGGGCCAGGGGGCTGCCGCCGCTGACGCCGCGGTTGCCCTGGGTTTCGCCGATGAAATTGCGGCTGAGGGCCACGCCGATCGCGGCAGCGGCGGTGCTGGAGCTGGCGGAGAAGCTGATGCTGGCGGCGATGGCATCCACTTCGCTGTTAACCGTGGCCGTGTCTGTTGCCTCCACGCTCAGAGCGCCGACGATCGCCTGGCTGGTCGAACCGAGATCGCTGTCGCTGAGCAGGGCCTGGTTGGCCCCCAGGAGGGTGTTGAAGCTGCGGGCCCCGCCGCCTGACAGGCCGAGGCTGAACTTGTCGCCGATGGCGACCCCGATCGCCACCGCCACCGATTTGGCCTGGATCGTGCCGCTGCTTTCAGTCGTGATGCTCACCGATCCGGGGCTGTTCACTCCCCCCGTGTGCGGGTTGGTGGCGCTGCGCCGGAAGCCCGCCAGCTCGGCCCGCTGCTGCCGGATCAGGGTGTTGTCGGCCAGCGACACGCCCACCGCCGGGGCGACGGACACGCCCTTTTGTGCGACGCTCAGCGCCAGGGCCGCCCCCCAGGCGGTGTTGCTGACGGAGCTGGAATCGATGGCGCTGATTGTCAGGTCGCCGCCACTGAGGCGAAGGGCGGCTCCATCACCGGCGCCAACCACTTCAGCCGTGACGCTCTGCTTGAGGGTGTTGGTGGCTTCGGAGCCGGCGCCGCTGGCTGCCACCCCCACAGACCCGCTATTGGTCCAGGCGATGGCGGCAGAGGTGGCGCCCACGGTGGCGTCGATCGTGCTGGTCTGGTCGGCCTTCAGCGTCAGCGATTGGGCCGCCAGGGAGTTCACTCCGGCCTGGCCGTCGTGGCCGCGGACGGAGGCGCCGATCGCCAGGCCGTCGCCGCTGGCGGCTGGCCCGTCGCTGCTGACACCAAGGCGGTTGCGGGCCACCGAAGCGCCGATCGAGACGGCACCGCCGCTGCCCGTGGCGCTGCCCTGGCCGGCGCCGGCGATCGCCTGCACCTGGGCGGTGATGGTGTCGCTGCTGGTGCCGGAGAGGCTGATGGTGCCTGTGTCGGCCTGGATGGTGTCGGCCCACAGCAGCGCCTGGCTGCCGCCCTCGATGGTGTTGAGGGCATTGGCGCCGCCGCCGGCCAGGCCGAGGGAAAACTTGCTGCCGATGGCCGCACCGATCGCCACGGCCACGGAGGTGCTGTCGATCGTGCGGGTGCTGGTGCTGCTGAGGCTCAGGTCGCCGCCCACCGTCACGCTGCCAAACCCCTTCAAGGCCGCGTTGCCGTCAGCCTTGAGGGTGTTGCTGGCCACCGCAACGCCCACCGAAGGAGCAAGCGACAAGGCGCTGCCGTTTCCGGCGTAGGACAGCGCCAGGGAGCCGCTGCCAACCTTGGCCTCGATGGTGCCGGTGCTGGTGCTGGTGAGGTTCAGCGCTCCACCGACTGTGAGCGCTCCCTTGCCATCGCTGAGCGCATCCGAGAATCGCACCACGTTGGCGGAGCTGGCCGCATCCAGGGTGTTGCGCGCCCCGGCGCCCGCCCCCGAGAGGGCGATGGCAACGCCTCTGGCACCCGTCTGGCTCACGCCGACCGCCATCGAGGCCGCCGCCACGGTGGTGTCGACCTTGTCAGCGCTGACGCTGCTGAGGTTCAGCGCCCCGGGCAGATTCACGCTGTCGGCCCGTAGCTCGGCGGTCACAGCGCCCTGGAGGGTGTTGTTCACATCGACGGCGCCGATGCTGGCCCCGAAGGAGGTGGCCGACCGGCCGCGGGCGACGGCCAGGGATCCCGCCCCGAGGCGCGCCACCAGTTCGCGGCTGTTGGTGACATCACCTTGGGCATTGGTTTCGCCGCTGGCGGCCTTGATCGTCGTCTGCGCGGTTTTGTTGGTGCCGCCTTTGACTTTGCCCGCCTTCACCCGCGCCGTGACCGGGGCGGTGATCGTGTTGGTGCTGCCGGCACCGCCCCCGGCCAGGGCCACGCCGCTGGAGCCATCGGCGTAGGAGAGCGCCACGGCGAGGGCGAAAGTCTGGATCTGGGCCAGGTCAGTCGCTGTCACTCTCAGCAAACCGTTCAGATTCAGCAGTTGGTCTGAGGCCAGCTCCACTGCCGCCTCCACCGCTGCCTCGATGGTGTTAGTGCTGCTGGCGGCGCCCACACCCACCGCCACGGCCGTGCCTCCACCGCGGGAAACCGTGAGGCTGTCGCCGGTGGCCTGGGTGTTGAGCTGCCGCTCATCCTTGGCCTCGATGGTGAGGGAGCCAAGCGATAAGGCCTTGTCGGGATTGGCCAGGCGCAGGTTGGCGATCTTCGCCGTCACCGCATCGCTGATGGTGTTCTTGCTGACGGCCAGCCCCAAGGCACCGCCGGCGGCCATGGCCTGACCCTCGGTGGAGCCCAGGTCAACGCTGACGGCAAAGCCACCGGCGAAGCTGGCGATGCTGCCGTAGGCCAGCAAGTAAGGATCGGCTTTTCTGCCCGTGGCCGTGATCACGGTGGCACCGGTGCTGCTGTAGTCGGTGATGTTGTAGATGCCGGCCGTGATGCCGCCTTTGAGCTCATTGAAGGCAAAGCCGCCGGCGAAGCTGGCAGCGATTGACTTAGACTCGGTCCCTGTTGAGACAAAGGTGAGGGCAGCGCCCGCGGCATCGGCGATGATCCGCGATTGAGTCCCTCGCTCAGCCTTGAGGGTTGTGCTGGTGGTGCGCACCACCCCGCTACCGGGGGTGCTGGCATCCGGATCACCGATCACGGCTTTGAGGGGGCGATCGATGGTGTTGCCAGTGCCGGCTCCAACAAAGGCGCCACCGAAACTGGATGAAAGCTTCGAGGTGGTAACGCTCAAAGCACCGGCAATCGCATAGGCGCCGATCTGACTGTTGTCTGTGGCATTCAGGCTCAGATCCTTGGCAGTGATGCTGCTGTTGGGATCGATCTGGGCCGTGATGGCGCCGCTGAGTTCGTTGTAAGAGGCGGAGGCGGCCACCGACAGGGCGCCGGTGGGGCCGGTTTGCTCTTGAGCAGCGAAAGCCATGGCCACATCCAGACCGCCGGTGACACTGAGGATCTGCTCGTCAGCGGTGGCACCAAGACTGATATCCCGTGTTGCGTTGTGATCAACTGGCTGGATGGTGCTGCCGCTGATCGTGACGCTGATCGGATTGCTGTAAGTGTTCTGAGCGCCAGCGCCGGTGCCGGCGATCGCATAGCTTCCGAGGCTGCTCTGGGCGGAGCCGCCGGTGCCGGAGCCCGCGGCAGCAATGCTCACCGTGGTGAGCTGCAGATCCTTGGTTTCGGCCACCAGCTCCACCACTTTGGTGCTGAGATCCGGGGTGGGTGCGTAGGAGAGGCTGCTGTCCTTCACCGCCGCGCTGGTGGTGGCGCTGAGGTCGTTAACGGCAACGGAAAAACCGATGGTGGCCGGGACGCTGGTTTGCTGCTGGTCTGGAACTGGATCAGGTTGCAGCGGATTGATGGCCAGGCCCAGGGTGCCGGCGATGGCCGTGGCATCGGCTCCATTGGTGGCCGTGAGTTGGAGGCTGACGAGGTTGGTGCCCGTGATCTTGCTGACAGTGGATGAGATGGCATTGCCGTCGCTGCCGGGCGGATTGTCGAAGTTGAAGGCCAACGATCCGGGGATCACCAGGTTGGTGGCCTTGTTCACTCCGATGGCCAGGCTGATGGCCCCAGACGTGGCTTCAGCGTCCGAAGTGATGGCCTTGGCGGAGTAGCTGAGGGCCGTGGCGCCGAAGTCGGCATTGCTTAGCGAGTTGCCCACCTGGCGGGACACCTGGTTGACGGTGGCGGCGCCGGCGATGGTGAACTGACCGGACTCTTCCTGGCGCTTGATCCCTGCCGCTGCGTTTGCCGTTGGCTGAGTGGCACCACCACCGCCGTAGCCGAAGGCACCGCTCCAGTTCTGCAATTTGGTGCGGTCCGCTGCCGAAGCGCTGATGCGAAAGGCCCCAGCAGCGGCATCAACGACAGCGTTGCCGGCATCGATGCTGTTTTCGGCGGTGTTTGCCAGTTGCTGAACGTTGACGCTGCCAGCACCCGCCAATCCAAAGGATATGATTTGGCCTGTCCAATACGACAAACTGTTGCTTGTATCCTCGCTAAGTTTATCATCCGAAAAGTTCACTTTGCCGCCACCTCTCCCTGCGGTGCGCATGAAGGTGCCGGCTGCGGATATGGCCGTGATGCTGCCATCGTTGGCGGCATCTAGCACAAAGTTATCAAGCTCATCGCTGCTGAGCTGAATGAGACTGTTCAGGGAATTGCGGGTTTTGCGTCGCAGCTGATTGATGATCAGCGAGGTGCTGATTCCCACTGCAGTGCTGTACTGGAGCGCGCCGGCGATATCCACCTTGTTAGCATTATCGAGCGCCACCAGACTGGCTGCTGCCGCTTTGATTGTGGCGCCACGATCCACGCTGGTGCCCGTATCGTTACCATCGCCAAATGTCACCGACACGCTACCGGTGAGGCCAAAATTCTCAGAGCTACCCCCGCCCACGGCAAGGCTCACCAAATTGTTGGCACCTTGTGTGGATCCTGCGCTGTTCTTAATTCCCGAAACGTCTTGTTTATTTTTGGCTGATAGCTTGCCGGCCAGGTTGATCTTGGCCGATGCTCCGATCTCCAGCTTCGCCCTGTTGGCGATTTTTAGCAACTGCAGGGAAGCGCCGATCCCGTTTTTGCCCACATTGCCCCAGCTGAGGAATTCCTGGAATGCAGCTCCCCACCCTTCGGCGGCTCGCTTGGATCCCTTCTTGCCTCCCCAAAAGGTCGGCGTTGGTGGCATTCCTGGTTTGTCGCCAATAAAGCCGCTGAAGATACGATCAAGCCCAAAATCCTGGTGCAACATGCCGGCACCCAGCACCAGGCTGTTGTCCACAACACTCGTATGGATGAAGTTGTTGGCCTTGATGGCGCCCGCGAGGAGGGTGCGGGCCGTGTTGGTCACCTGGCTATAGTTCACCGAGATGGCCCCTGCCAGGCTGGTGCCAGCCTGCTGCGTTAAAACATCATCTTGATTTAATCCAAACTTACTGGCCTTGCCTTTGTTCTTAATCGTGGCGAACGAATTGAAGCCATTCTGCATCAATGTGCCACTGACGTTCGAGATAGCCCCGACGGCGTTGGACGGATTGCTGAAAAACTTTCCAATCTTTTCGGGGCTACCGAAGGTGTCAAAAAACAGGCTGGGATAGGCGATTGTGTTGGTTATCTCGACATTCGGCAAAGCGTTTCCTTTGGCTGCCTGTATGGTTCCTTTGAGGACTGACTCGGCCGTATTGTCGACCGTGTTCACAGCTACGCCTACGGAAAGAACGCCTAGGGTGCTAATTTCAGAGTCAGCGGTGGCTTCCGACCAGGTGTTCAGCAAGGTCTTGGTCGTGTTGCTAATTGCAATTTTTCCAGATGATGTGAGAATAGCGTTATCGCCGAGTGTAACTCTGGCAGTGTGGCTGACAACGTTGACAGCAACAGATCCGGAGATAGAACCCTTATTGCCTCCCGCCGTATAGCCACCTCCTCCTTCTTTAATCGCATCCTTGAACTTCGTGCCCAGAAAAGCTTCAAGTGTCTTTCCCGAAAAGCCTTTTAACTGGTTTAGGCCCAGCCACGGATTGCTTGCATAGTCGCGGAGCTTGGGGTTGCCCCCTGGTCCACCGGACGACTTGGCCTTGTCCTTGGCGTCGATAGACGTCGTCAAGGTAATGCCAGGATTACTGGTGTTCTTGTCCTGGAGGCTGGTGCTACTGGCTGTATCGCTGACTTTCTGCAACTGGGTGCCGGCCGTGATCTGCTGGCCGCGCAGGGCATAGGGCTGGGATTTATTGAACTGGAGGGGATCAATCGCTACCTGGTAGAGATCGTTGCCAAGGGCGTGCAGCTGAAACTGCTCGCCCGGGGTGAGGCCCTGGATCGGCACCGACCCTTGGCTCTGGCTCACGCGAACCTGGAAGTAGGCCGGATCCGGCGATGCGGCCGCTGCCCCGAGCAGAATCGGCTGTTTGCCCGCTGCATCACTGAATAGCTCCACGCCGGTGGGGTTGCCGGCCGTGTCTTTCAGCTGCCGTAGGTAGAGAGAGGAGCCGTTGGCGATGCCGGCGAGGCTTGCCGGCAGCGGGCTGGTGTTGGTGGGAGTGAGGTCCGCAGGGGCGCTGGCAGAGATCGGTAGGGGGATGCCGGTGAGGAAGGTGGCGGCCACCAGGGCGCCATCGGCCAGGGAAGAAGGCAGCTGCACAGCGTTCCAGCGGTTGCTGCCGGCGACGACCCCTTCCGCGAAGCCTGAAGCCAGCGCGGGCACCGTGACCGTGCTGCTGTAGTTGGGATCGCTGTAGTAGGTGAACACCTGGCCGTTGAAGGCATTCAGCCCGCTCAGGTGCAGGGTGTTGTTCACCGCATCCACCGTGCCGGCGGCGGTGGGATCGAAGCTCAACAGCGGCATGCCCACCTCCACGGTCACCGCCGCTTGGCAGATCGCGGCGATGGCGCTGTCCCGCAGGGTCCAGCCGCCGCTCGACACCCCCATCAACTGCAGCCGCGGCTGGTTGTTGGCATCGAGCGTGCGGGCGATGCTGGCGCTGGGCCCATAGGTGGGCAGCCAGTCGCTGGAGGCTTTGGCAGGCAGCAGGGCGCGCAGCTGGCTGGCACTGCTGATCTGCAGATCGGTGCTGCCGGCATAGGTCCAGTAGGCCCCGCTCACCCCGGGGGCATCACCGGTTTCCACATAGAGCGTCTGGCGCGGCTTGAGCGTGGCGGCGCTGGTGGTGGTGCTGGCGTTGGTGTAGAGCTTGTTGCCGCTGCTGAGCACCAGATCCGCCCCCAGGAAGCGTCCATCGCCGCTCTGGAACAGGCCCTGTTTCAGGGCCGCCAGCTGGTTTGTCACCAGGCTGTCCGGCGGGGCGCCGGTGGCCTTGCCGTCGATGGCGCTCACCTGGAACACCGGACCCAGCCAATTCGGGGCGATGACGGCGTCGACCGTGTCCGCCATGCCCAGCTGGGGATCGGTGCTGGTATCGAGCACATTGTCCCGCGGGGTGGTCAGACGCACCTGGCCGCCGCTTGGCTGCCCCGTGCTCCCGGTGACCGAGGCACGGGAGATTTGGAAGCCTTCGCCTGGCACCTTGGCCGTGAGCTGCAGGCTGGCGGTGCTGGCTGGATCGATGGCCACCGTGAGGTAGCCGGTGCTGGCGGTGGCGAAGGGCTGGCTCTGCAGGAACAACGCCAAAGCCCGGGCGATCTGTTGGCTGTCGCCATTCACTGTGGTGTAGGTGAATGTTGCGGTGTCGCGGCCATCGGCACGGGCCACCTCCAGCTGGATCTGATCGCCGGCCTGGAAGGTGCCCTGCAGCTGCAGCTGGCTGATCTGGGCCACGCTGGCATTGCTGGTGCTGGGCAGAACACTGAAGGGCACCCCGGCCACCAGGCCCTGAAGCAGCAGGGTGTTGGGCGAGGCGGGGTCGATGCTGGCCTGGAGGAAGGCACCAACACCGCTGCCGATGGCCTGGCTGGCATTGAGCCCAGCCACCAGCTGCTGCACCGCCTGCTGCTGGATCTGGGCCTGGTCGCCGCTGAGGCCCGCGAAGGTGAGCGTGAACACCTGGGCATCGCTGCCGCCGGCGCTGTTGAGCAAGCCGAGATTGATGGTGTCGCCATTGCCGTAGGTGCCCAGCAGTTGCAGGGCTGTGGTCTGGGCCACGGGGCTGATCGCCGCCGGGCTGATGGCGGAATCGGGCGTGAGGGTGAGGGCAGCGGTGCCGCCCAGTTCGCCGCTGAGCAGATGCACCCCGCCGGCCCCCAGGGCGGAGAACAGAATCCAGTTGTTGGCTACCACGTCGTCGGGAATGGCGGCCAGGGCCAGGCGACCACGCCCCTGGGCATCGATGCCGCGTTTGATCAGGTAGTAGGGAATGCCCGACACCACGCCATCGATCGGGAAGCTGTCCTGCTTGGAGGTGGCATCGGCCTGCACCGTGTAGGTGACCACCTGGCCCTGTGAAAAGCGGTTGTAGAGATCAATCTGATCGGCGGGCACCAGAATTTCGGAGTTCGCCACATCCACCGCATCGCTGGAGCCGCCGTTGAACTGCAGGCTGCCGGAGGCATAGAGGAGATGCTGAGTGCCGGTGGCGCCGGCGGCGCTGATCGCTTCTGGCTGATCAGCCGCCAGCACATAGTTCGCTGATCCGGGCCTGTTTGGATCAGGGAGAATCGCGGTGATCTGTAGCGGCTGGTTGTCCTGCAGAAACGACTGCAGATTCCAGCCCTCAAGTGGATTGAAGGGGAAATTGGTATAGGTATTGATGGTTTGCGGCTGGTCCGCCAGGTATTGATAGGTCTGGCCATCACTCCAGCGCACCACATCACCATCCACGAAGCGGAACCCCGGCTGGTCAGTGGTCAGATCGATCAGCTGGGAGCTGCCGTCTGGCAGGTTGTCGATCCTGGCTGCCGCCGTACCGTTGGCGGTTTTGAGAACCAACGCACCTGCATCGTTTGGTTCCACGAGGTAGGTGTATCCGGTGGCCAAACCCACCGCCTTCACCGTATCGCCCACCTGCAGATCGGGGTTGGCGCCAAAACTCCAGGCCGGGGCCTGGGCAAAGCGCGAGTCGGTGATGGGGTTGATGGCGGCAAGATCAACCGAGCTGCCGCTACTGCCAAGGAACGTATAGAGATCATTGCCGTTTGCGGCAAACCGAATCACTTGTCCATTGTCGAGAGTGATGCTTGGGCCTACGGCCTGCCCGCTGGCATTGGTGACGCTGCCATCGCTGGCTACGCTGAAGGACTGGCTGGGGATGTAATCAACGCTTGGCAGCGCCAGGGAGGGAGAAGCTGATTGTCCGGAGGTGAGTTTGCCGTCAATGGTGATGGTGGCTTTGGCGTTGTCCTGATTCGCCGCGCTCATCAAGGCGACAGCGCCATCCACGTAGATGCTGGTTTTGGCGCTGGCCGAGCCACTGGGCTTGCTGGTGGCCGACATCGTGATGTTGCCGCCTGCGCTGATGGTCGACGTGCTGTCGAGGTCCACCGTGCTCTCGGTGGTGCCATAGGTCACCCCCAAGGCTATGCCGCTCTTGCTGCCGGAGGGCTTGGTGACTTCAAAGAGGCTTTTATCGGAGAAAGACTTCGGTGATGTATTGCTGGCAACCTGGGCTGAAGCGCTAAGTTTACTGCTGGATGTATTGGCGAATGTCACCTCGCCGCTGGCGTCGATTGTGGAGCTGCTGAGCGAGATGTTGGTCTTCGCCGAGCCCACGACAACGGAGGCGGCCACGTCAAGCTTCGGAATCAACTTTGTCAGGCCTGCGCTAATCAGACTAAATGAGTCAAGAACGAAGGCCTGACTGGACAGGCTTAGGCTTGAGTCTCCCTTAACCTCAACATCAGCGGCAGTGACCTTGGCATTGGTGAACGCGATATTGTTATCGATCGAGCCAACCTTGACACTGACAGGTAGAATCGCATTCTGGATGCCATAGGCCCCGGTGTTCAATACTTTGTCGATCAAATAAGAATCAACAAGAGCATTTAGATTGGGGTTCTGCTTCGAATCGACAGCTTCGGGTGTACCGACCTTGATGCTTTGGCTAATCGTGAGCTTGCGAGTGCTGAGTGTTAGGCCTGAGTCTTGCCTGCCCAGGTTGATTGAGCCGCTTGACTGGGGGAACCAAAAGATCAGCGGGACATCAATGAAGTCGTATTGGCTCTTGATCGCAACGTCTCCACCAAAAGTATCGACATTGCCCGTTAGATCGATGGTCGGATCGCCACCTTCTGCACGCAGGGATATGTTATAAGCTTTAGGCAGCTGTGCTGTTTGGGGATCATCAAGGTTGATGTTGTTGATCCCATAGCTCTTGCCGCTCACCTCAATGCTGCTGAGGTTGATAACGTTCAGGCTCTGGCTGATGGCGCCGCTGAGAACCACGGTCCCACTGTTGGCCGGACCGAGGTCACCGCTGATGCCAAAGGTGCCGCTGGCATCCGAGATGGAGAGCTTGCCATCGGCGACGGTGAATGAGACCGAGCCCCCCAGGCTGCCGCTCCAACCAAGCCCCGTGAGCTGGTCCTGGTAGCCGCCTGCCACCGCGCCATTGGCGATTTCAAGATCCCAGTCCCTGCGGCCGCTGGCAGCGTCAGCAAAGGTGAGGTCGATGGAGGCGGCCACATCGGCGCCGGTGAGCTCCGCCAACCGACTCACCATCCGTTGCCCTGCTGCCGATTCGGCGATGTCGCAGCCCCAGAGCAACAGGTCACCGTCATGGCTGAGCCGTGAACCCAGCCGCTCCAACAGGTTCCGGTAGTGACCCAGGTTGCGGCTGCTGAGCACGGTGGAGCCGATCACCAGCTGGTCGGGGGCGCCGTGGTTGATCAGGTGCAGCCGATGCAAGGAGCCGGTTTCCACCTCGCTCTGCAGGCGCTCCACCAGCTCACGCAGGCCTTCACCGGGCTTCAGCTGCAGCACCCGCGCACCGCCGCTCCGCTTCAGCTGGCTGGCCAGATCGTCGAGGGTGGCATCGCCGCCGCTGATCACATAGAGCTCATTGCTGCGCTCGCGCCGGAGGCCGCTGGGCGGTAGCGCCATCGCCGTGCCCCACGGCGGCAGGTCCAGGCCGGCGATCGGGTCCTGAAGGGAGCCGGTGAGAACATCACGGCCGGCGGCCCGATCGCTGGGGGCATCCAGTGGGGCGGTGGAGCCGGAGGCGTCGGCCGCAGCGGCATCCCAGCGCCCGTGGGGTGACTGCAATCCGCTGGTCCAGGACGCAAACGGCTGGCTTGGATCGCCGGGCCAGGTGCCCGGCAAGAGCAGTGAAGCGGCCAAGGCGGGATCGTCCGGGCCAGTGCCGCCGAAGGGTGGCCAGCCGAAGGGGCTCAGCGGGAAAGCCGCAAGATCTGGGGCGGCAGCGCTGAACAGGGGCTCCGGCAAATCACTCATGGCGGCAGTGGCGTCTCAGACGTTTGTTCGGAGTCCATCGCCAAGTCTCCCTATTTTGTATAGGTTGCTTGATGAGTTCAAAACATAGGCCATCTCTGCATTCAACTGGCAGCGACCTATTACCGGAATCAGTTGCTTCGCCTCGATGCGATGACGAAGTGTGAACACATCATGATCTCTGGGGTGGGTTCAGGGCTGAAGGCGGCGCTATATGGTGACTCACTTTCTTACGAGCCCGCAGAGTTGTTCTTGCCAAGGAGGCTCTGGGCAACAAGTCTAAAAATGATGCGTTGGGCTGCCAATTGCTCTGGAATCTGAGGGCACAGAACGCCACAGGCGCCATCTGCCAGCGCAGGATCAGCTCAAACGGGTTCCTTGAACTGGTGACCTCAGGTGAAGATGAGGTACAACTCAGCGAGGTCGTCCACCGCTACGCCGAACGCAAAGGCGTTCAGGTTGGGGCGCTCCTGCGCCTCAACCTGATGCAGACCACTGGCTTCCGCTCTATCGGGGCTGGCTTGATGGCCATGGCCCCCGACATCAACAGTACGCTCGGTGGGAGCGGGATCCAGGCACTGGAGTGGGGCCGTTGAGACTTTCAGTCAGCACTGTTCACGATGACCCGCCATATCAGCAGGCCAACGGACAACAGATCGTGCCTATTGGCGGAGGTTCTTGACGGCATCGAGGGCTCCCATCTAGGTTATCGATGTAACAAGGATCGACCACGAAAAGCCAGATCAGTTCTGGGCTCGATAGCAGAACCGGTGGCACATCACCTCTGCTGCCCCTGCGTTCGGCAGCCTTGCTTTTCATCTCGGCTCCGCTGTTCCCAGTCCATCAGTCACACCAGCCACCCAATTTTTCATGAGCGATAGCACAGCATTCGAAGATGAATCCCTCCAGATTGTCGAAAGCGACAAAGACACGCAGGTGGTTCCGATGGTTCTGATCAGCCAGGAGCAACGCAATGCACTGATCGAGTACTTGGCAAAGATGCCCTATCAGGATGTGGCCGCCGGGATTAACTTCCTTCAAGAAGCCCCGATGGTTAATGTTAATATCAACGTACGCAAGGACAACGCCGAAGATTGAAGGCCAGGGGTGTGAACAGGGCACCCACCAAGGCAAGCGAACCGTTGTTGATCAGATCTGGTGTTAGGCCTAGATGCCATTGGGGATCCGGAAGCTTGGGGGCCAGGTGTTAACCAAAACGGCCGCCAGGTAGATCCCCAACAGCGCTAGTGAAATGGTCTCAAAAATACCGGCCAAGGAAGGATCGGGTTGGTGCGGGCAGGGAATTTAGATTGCATGCTGTAGGGCTGTTAGAAATAAAACGATGCTGGATCGGGTCAGTACAAGAAGGCCGATGGGTGCACACGGCTAAAACCATTGTTGTTTCCGCTGGGCTTAAAGGGCCTCAATAAAAGAAGTTCCTTTTTGCTGAAGTGAAATGAGCGCTTGTCTTTCCAATGGTGACCAATAGTACAAGGGTTGATGAGGTGATTTGAAGCACCTGCCTCGCCCGCAATCAAAAAGTTGACGCTGTAGAACTGACGCCTTTGCTGGCTTTGATGTGCATCCTCAGCTGGCGGCCGAAGCCGAAGGCAGCGGCGGCACCAAGAGCTGGCAGGGGGCCGGGAACGGCGGCGGGGGGGTGGAGATCAACTGGGATTGGGCATATACGGGGGCTTTGCCCACCACCGCTAATGTGGAAACAGGTGGGCTATACGGCGAGGAACTGGGGGCAATTACAGACACAAAACCAACACATAACGAAAAAGGAGGAAAAGCTAGAGGGAGACACGAATAATAAGAGTATTCACACCAAAAAAAGGACCCGTGGCCTGGTTCATACCCTCCAAGTTGGGATACCCAAAGCCCGCTCCCACGGCTTTGGCGAAGGATTGCGCCAGGGAAGCGTTGGTCCACCAAGGCATCACCGCACCATCGGCGGCCGTTGCAAATTTGTTGGTATTGTTGTTATGGCTTTCGGTAAATGTGCTCACATCCCAGTTCCCATATCCTGGCACATTCACTACCAAGGCCTTCGCCCAGCCGGCACTAATCGTCACCACCGCCGCTGAAGCCCCAAGAGCTGACTTAGCCAGCGATGCCCAGCAAAAATGGTGACAAGCAGAGTGCCTTCCCTTAGCACAGGATGATGATCGCAAGGGGAATGTGATTAAGCATCTGAGAAAATCCCACAGGAATCAGGCGATAGTCAGGAAATATGGCTTTAATTTTGTTTGCACTTCGCTGGTTTTCCGCCAGCGGTGAGCGTTCATCAGGGTTGGGTATCCCGATGTGAGAACCATTTCAGGATTCCACCCACCCATCCACACCCACATTTTCAGGACATCCTGGCGCCTTGTCGGACACCCCTGGACGGTCCCCTCGCTGAAAACCCCTCAACCATCAATGGGGTCGCTTCGTGAAGGTGCACCGCCGCAACCCGGCCAGCGACCTGGCGATCTATGGCGTGGAGAAGACTGATGAAACCGGGTGGCTCTGGCGCATGAACCTGGCGGTGCATGGCCTGGAAGGCCGCATCTTCAATGGCGGTGACTGCAATGGAGAGGCGTCATCTTTCCTGGCAGAGGGGGGACGGCCCAATCCAGCAAAAATTGGCACACACCCGCTTCTAAGATCCCTTCCCTTGCGCCGCAGTGCTCAAACCTTACGTCTCCTAGGTAGGAAAAAATCTGCACAAAATCTCGGCCATGAATAGACGACGAGCCAATAAATTCAACGGGATGGTCGAAACCCTCAACAGGTGATTGTAGCTTAAGCGAGTGCCCAATGACTAGGTCAACTTCAGATGGTCTTATGTGGATTTCTGCGACTGACTGCTTTCCCATGATGGGAAACAGTCGCGAGACACTCAGGCGGCAGCGTCTCGCAGGTCTACTCAAACCCGGAATCCACTACAGACCAAAAGGTTTCAACCGTAACAGTCCCCATCAGTGGAATCTGGAGGCAATTGGTTCGTTCATGTCAAAGTGGGCCAGGGTTCGAAACTCGGAATCAACAAAGCCAGGCTAAATCAAAGAGCCTTTTTATTGACCAGTCTTTGTAAACTTTGCAGCACATGGTCATTAAGCTGATTCAAGCGAGACGATAACAACGGTGTCAGATTGGACTCGGTTGATCACCTTTGTAACTTGATCTTTGGCGCGTGCTCCTGAAACCTGCTGAACTGGAAGCCGCCATAGGCCTCGGGCAGATCCAGCAGGAATGTTAGACCTTGAGGCCGGATATGACAGCTCTCCAGATACGCCCTCGCCATCGCCGATGGGATCAGCTGTGGCCGCCACCGCGCCACACCCACCGGAGGGCGATCCGCCGCCAACACAACAAGGGCGACCAAGCCATGCCAATACATGTGTTCGCATCGCGCAAGAGGGCTATGCCTGTCCGTCTGAGCCGGCAAGCGGCTGAAGCTGGCGGGTCTGTGGAAGCCTCCATCGAGGCATGGCCCTATCTCGACGAGGTCGCCTGCTCAAGACCCGCAGCTGCAAGGTCTGCATGACCTGCCATTCGTCCGCCACCACGCCGGGGTGAACTGCATCCCCTTGCTCACCTGCCACCTACATCAGGGCCTGATCGCCCACGGCGAGCACCTCACCAGCCGCTGTCAGGGCTTGACGGACGACATGGTGCGCCAGCGGGGCTGGGCGCCTGAAGTGGCCTGAGCTGTAGGCCCATGCACGTCGGTGATCGCAAACGCGCGCCGCTCTCGCCCCAGGAGGGCCGGATCAGCGACGGTCGTCATGTCCTCCACCTCCAGCCGACCCGCGCTTGACCTGGCTGATGCCACCGCCACCCCCGTGGCACTGACCGCACCTGCTATTGGCTGAGGCAAACAGCCCGGCTGAGGCTTAACAGCCTGGCTAACGCCAAACCCAAACGGAATCTCCCCAGCCCCCTCGCAAGAGGGGGTTTTTTGTTGGCGGCCCTTTGATATATCCACCATCAGATGGACTACCGCCGCATAAGCAACGCCGCTTCAACAGTGAGCCCCGGGCCGAAACCCAGGGCCAGGCATGGCCCTTGGCCGGGCGTGGCGCGTAGTCGCTCCAGAATGAACAGAATCGTGGCTGAAGACATGTTGCCGAACTGGTGTAACACCTCGGTGGACAGATCAATTTGAGCCGGTTCCAACCCCGCGCTCTCCAGCACTGCCCTGAGAATGCGGGGGCCGCCGGGATGAACGGCCCAGGTTTCCACCTGCGGCAAGGCCAGGCCCTGGGTCGCCAGCCAGCACTCCAGCCATGGAACCAGGTTGGCCGCGATGCGACTGGGCACCTGGGGCGAGAGCACCATCGAAAAACCGTGATCCCCAATGATCCATCCCATCAGTTCTTCGCTGCCGGGAAGCACGGTCGAGGCTGAGCTGACCAGCTGCAATCCCTTGCTCCTGCTCGAGCCGTCCCCACCGCCTGCCGAACCCACCGCCACCACAGCACCGGCCCCATCGGCGAACAGGGAATTGGCCACGATGTGGTTCGGGTTCCAGCCCTCCTGCAGGTGAAGGCTGCACAACTCCACTGCACAGAGCAGCACGCAGGCACTGGGATCAGCCTCCACAAAGGCCCGTGCCACCCGCAGTCCGTTGAACGCCCCATGGCAACCCATGAAACCCACATGAGTTCTGGCCACATCCATGGCTAGTGGCAGGTTGGCGATTAAGGCGAGGTCGAAGCCAGGGGCGCCGAAGCCCGTGCATGAAACGGTGATTAAGTGGGTGATCGCGCTGGCCTCGATAGCGGCATCCTTAAGCGCTAGACGGGAAGCCTCTAGGGCGAGCTCAAGCGCTGCCGGTTGGTAGCGCCTCATCCGTTCAGCCGTTGAGGGGTTGCCGGAGTCAGGCAGGGGAATGCAGTGGCGGTGCATCACCCCCGAGCGCTGGTAGATCCTCTCCAGCAGGCGTTGTTGACGAGGGCTGGCGTTGCCCATCTGCGGTGCAAGGGCCAGGGCTTCATGCTGGCTGATGCGCCTTTGGGGCACCGCAGTGCCAAGACCAATCAAGGACAGGGGCATGATTGATCAGTCCGTCGAGCAGGGCAGGGCGGGCCGCTGCAGAAGCCCAATCATGGAGCCGGCGACCGAGGGGAAGCTCCCAGCCAGCCTGTGCAGCCCCCACCTGATCCTGGGGTGCCGCAAAACCACTGCCAGCACTCGGCATGATTTCTGCTTCTGTGCCACCCAGCGGCGGTGCAGGCGCCGCCACTCCGACTCAATTGCGCCATCCCAGTTCTCCAATCCGCGAAGCACTAGAGGCAGGGCAGCTAGTGAGGAGGTCAGGGCCCAGCCCATGCCTTCACCGGTGAAGGGCTCCACGTAGCCGGCGGCATCACCAAGCAGCAGCAGCCTGTGACCCGCAAGCGGAATTGTGTGACGACTGAGCGCTGCGGTGAGTTGCCAGGCTGATTCCTTAAGGCTAGGCAGAGTCGCAAAGCCCGCTTCTGCCAGGATTTTTTGGCAAAGCAGGGCCGCACCACCACCGGAGCCCAGCATGGGCCGATCGAAGGCACAGGCCAGGTTTATCTCCCCGCTCTCGACCCGCACCAGACCCACATAACCGCCATGGCCCACAGCCATTTGCAGCACACCCGGCGGCAGCTCGGCAGCTTCCCCTGGAAGTACGCACCCTGCGCCAATACGACTATGGGGCTCGATGCTGGTGCTGATCTCAGCCTCGTTATCGATGGCGCGGTGGCTGAGACCCGCCGCGATCAACACCACCTTGGCGCTGACACTCCACCTTGTAGTGCCTTTTTGCAGCACCACCTCCCGGTCTGGTTCTAAGCCGGTGGCGGCGGCGCCCAGTACGGCTCGGGTGCCCGTCATCACCGTGGCACCAACTGCAACAGCTGCTTCCAGCAAAGCCTGATCCAGGCGAGAGCGGGACAGGACCCGGCCAGCTCCCAGGGCGATCGGGCTCACCAGGCCAGCTACCCCCAGCTGCAGTCGCTCAAGGGGTAGGCCACCCTGGGCCGCCACTAGGTCGCCAAGTCCAGCTGTTTTAAGTGCTGCCAGGGCCTGGGGGCTGAGGCAGGCTCCACAGACTTTCCAGCGTGGAAAGTGGCGCTGCTCCACCAGCAAGACGCGCACGCCACGACAGGCCAGACCATGGGCTGCAAGGGCGCCGGCCGGTCCAGCACCCACTACCACCACATCCCAGCAAGGCGAAATATGCAACGGTCCGAGTTCAGGCGTTTGCTGCATTCCGACTCCAGGAGAGCAGGAAACGCTCGGGCCAGAACCGGGTGATCTGGGCACCCACCAGGCCAGCCGATGCGGCCAGCTGCGCCACCTCGTCGAGTTGAAAAGCACCACCCACCGAGAGTGGTCCATCTATGTGCACGATCGCTGAGCGACTCAGCAGCCGGGTGCCGATCCATGTGAGTAGCAGATCAATGGGGCTGCGGATTAGGTCGTGCACCAACAGCTGATTGAGGGTGGCGGCGGCCATAGAGCGCAGCAGGCTTTCTGCATCGGCTTCCGTGAGGTGATGCAGAAATAACGAGGTGGTGATTAGGTGATAACCGCCAGGAAGAGGGGAATTGATTGCGTCGGTTTGGAAGAAATGAGTCTCCAATCCCTCCGCCTCAGCTGCTGCACTTGCCAGGGAGACAGCTTCAGCGCTGATGTCGCAGCCATGCACCTCCAGATCAATCCCCTCCCGCTTGGCCATGCGACTGATGGCACGCACCGTGTCGCCCCCACCGCAGGCCACATCTAGGAGGCGCAACCGCCGCGCAGGATTCAGTTTTGCTAGTCGACGGATATCAGGAAAGAAGCAAGCAGCGCTGCGGGTCAATGCATTGATGCGAGCTAGACCAAGCAGTGCTTGCTGATGATCCAGAGGATCAAGTCCGGGCTGATCCATCAGCTCTGGCCTTAGCTGCCGCTGACCAAGCTGACTCCATAACTGGGGCAGGGGCACCTCAAGGGCAGCTTGGAGATCAGCAAGTTTTGGCTGCAAATTGTCCTGCTGCAATGCAATCTTTTCCCAACACTAAGATCCCAACATTAAGGTCGCAACTGAGAGCACTGAAGCCCAAAGGCACAGCTATTAAACTCAGAAACAGAAGGGAAGAAACTGGGTGCGGCAGGCAGCGTAACCGTCTATCAGCGCTCCGAGGCCGATTTGATGGGCGATACCAGAGCCCGTAAGCCCTTCTGTGATGATGCCAACCAAGATGCCCAACATTGCTGCTCGGCCGTTGAACATTTCAACGCGTTTGAGCTGTTCCAATAGAATCAATTCTTCGGCCCGATGCTTAAGCCATTCTCGGCCAGCCGGAGTGTTTGTCATTTTTTTGCAACGAAGAAGGAGGAATTTGGCTCAACGACGCTGAGAGTTACGGCTATCAGGATCTCGGGGTCAGATCAGTTGGGCGACTGAGCACGTAGGTGGTCATGCCACCGAGCACCACCACAAGGGCAATCACGGTGAATATTGCAGCTGTGTAATCGGTTTCCATGGTGATCAACCCAGGCCGATTTGGGAAAGGATGCCTTGGCCAGTGAGTAGCTCAGTGCCGAGGCCGATTACGAAACCGAGCATGGCTAGGCGACCATTCCAGGTTTCAGCAAACTCAACGAATCCGAAGCGGGAAGTAGAATCGGCCATGAGTGTTGCGGTTTGTTACGGCTAGTGTAACGCAATGTGGCGAGGGCCTGGCGGCGAGGGCCCGTGGGCTTCCACCGGATTCGGCGCTGTCTTTCTAAAGAGTTGTCTGTGCAGATAAGCAAAGGCAAAAAAAAGACAGGGAAATAATCAGGCGAGGTAAGGATCCAGGAAGCTGAGCGGCCTTGCCATGGATGCCGAAAAGCCGAGAATCCCTCGATCCTTGTAGCTGTAGAGCAGGGTGTCGTCGTCTTCCAGCAGGAAGGTGCCGCCGCGCTGGGTAAGAAAGTCGTCGCAGGGCACGTAGGTGCGCCAGTTGCCCAACACCTCGCTCATGTTGCGCAGCCGAACCGTGGCCAGTTCGAAGGGGCGCTGGAATCCGGTCCCGCCAGCCCGGGCAAAGAACGAACCTTTAATAGGTGGCAAGGGGCCGGCCTGGATGGTCTCCTCGTCGGCGATTCGCTGGGGAGCCGCTCGATCGCCCGTGTAGCCGCGCAGCACCTCGGCCAAGGTACCGGGGGAGCCGATGCCGGCGCACATCAAAAGCAGGTTGGGCCAGGGGCCGCCGATCTGCCGCAGACCTTCGTAGAGGCCCAGGGCACGGTGCAGCCGCGGGTCTGCATCCACCTGCAGTAGCTCGCGGGGAAAGCCTGTGAACTCGCAGAAGCGATCGGCTCCGGCAGCCTGGCCGATACCGATTGCCAGCACGGCGATCCCGGCAGTCTCCAGTTGCGGCAGGGCAGGAACCAGGGCTTGGGCGTATTCGAGGCTGTCGAAGTCGCCAAGTTGGCTGAGAACCACCACAAGGCGGCGCTTACCCCTTGCCATGACTGGAATCTGCTCAAGGCGCTCAAGCAGCACAGCGGGAGCTTTCATTGTTCTGTTGCCATCCCGGTTGCCATTGGAGCGGTTGTCAACGCCAGCTCGCTCACCAGCTCCATCCGGTCGGCCTCAGCGACCAGCCACACCATCTGCCGATGCAGCACCCTGGTCAACAGCACCAAGGCCCGCTGCTGGTCGCCTGAGCCCGGCTCCGCCAGCTCCCACAATTTGCTCAGCACCCCGATCAGTTCCTCGTGCTCTCGACAGAACTGATCAAGCTGCATGGCGGCGGTGACTCTGCTGACCAGTGTGGCTGGCGCCCAGCCGCCCACCCTGGCAGCACAGGCGTACGCATGTTTGTGGTGACATACCGCCAGTCCCCCTCTCCCGCCTAGAGCCCTCTCGCAAGGGGGAGATCGAGGACTGGCCTTGGTTGGATCAGGCGGTGCTCCGTTCCATCCGCAGCCGCAAGGTCTGTATGACCTGCCATTTCTTTCGGCATCACCCGGGGCCGAACTGCATCCCGCTGCTCACCTGCCACCTGCACCAGGGCCTGATCGCCCATGGCGAGCACCTCACCCACCGCTGCAGCGGCGGACAGAAGACCTGCACCGCCATCGGGGCTGGGCTCCTGAGGTGGCTTGAGCGGTAGAGCCAGCAACCGGCCGCCGCTGTCGCCCAAAGAGGCCTGGATCAGTGACGGTCGCAAGGTGCTGCACTTCCGGCCCAGCCGTTGGGATCGCTGGTCCAAGCGACTGGAGTTCACCGTGGGGGAGCTGCTGACAGATCAACCGGTGCCGCTGCTCTAGGCGCAGCCTTCCGCGCAGCGGTAGAAGCGGTTGGAGCTCAGCCGCGAGCAGGCCCTCAAGCTCTGGAGCGAGAAACGCAAACTGGGCTGGCAGCCCACAACGGCACAGTGGCGACCGCCCCAGGCACGAGCCCAGGACTGAGCTAAAGCAGTGTCATGGATCTCCACGCCGATCTCGACCAGCGCGTCACGCTGGACACCACTGCCCTGCCGTGGACGCCTTCCCCGATGGCCGGGGTGGAGCGGCGGATGCTGGATCGCCGCGGCGGTGAAGTAGCCCGCGCCACCTCGATCGTGCGTTACGCCCCCGGGAGTCGCTTTGAGCGCCACAGTCATAGCGGCGGCGAGGAGATCCTCGTTCTTGAGGGCACCTTTTCCGACGAGTTGGGGGACTATCCAGCCGGCACCTACCTGCGCAATCCGGTGGGCTCGAGCCATGCCCCCTTCAGTGAGCTGGGCTGCACGCTCCTGGTGAAGCTGCAGCAAATGCACCCAGCCGATCAGCAGCAGCTGGTGCTCGACACCACCGACGCGGCCTGGGTGCCGGGCCTGGTGAGCGGGCTGGAGGTGCTGCCGCTGCATGGCTTCGGCTCCGAGCACGTGGCACTGGTGCGCTGGGCGCCGGGCACACGGTTCCAGCCCCACAGCCACCCCGGCGGGGAAGAAATCTTCGTGCTGGATGGCGTGTTTCAGGACGAGCACGGCAGTTATCCGGCTGGCAGCTGGCTGCGCAATCCACCGGGCAGCGTGCACCGGCCCTGGAGTGAGGCGGGCTGCACGATCTGGGTCAAGACCGGCCACCTGCCAGCCGTCCAGGGGTCTGATGGTTCAGAAGCGTGAGCCTGGGGTCTGCAGAAAGGCCAGCTCTTCGGCGCTCGAAACTCGACCCAGGACGGCATTGCGGTGGGGGAAGCGGCCAAAGCGGGCGATCACATCACGGTGCCTACGCGCGAAATCGGCGGTGCGGGGGTCGGTGAGTTGCTTGAACAGCGGTAGCGCCGCCTCCTGCACCGCCAGGTCTTCGCTGTGCATGAGCGGCATCAGCCAGAACTGCCGCCGCGCCTGCTCTGCTTCGGCCACCAGCCAGCCCAGCTCCACCGCCTGCAGACTCAGCTCCAGAGCCTGACGATCACCAGCGAAGGCCATGGCGGTGTCGCGCCAGATCTGCCGCGGGAACTGATCGAGCAGCAGCACCAGCGCAAGGGCCGCGGTCGGCTCAGCACTCCAGGCGTCGAGCTCGCCGGCGATCGCCCGCCGGGTCAGCCCGAGGAAGCGTTCGCCCACCTGTGCGTCAAAGGCGAGGTCCTTGGCAAACCACTGGCGCGGCAGGGTTTCGCTGAACCAGAAGGCCAGAACCTGGCTGGCTTGTTCTCTGTGGCCTGGCATCAGAGCAGCGCCTGCACGCTGGCCACCTTGTCCTCCAGGGTCTGGTCCTTGTCGGTGCGGGTGTTGATCTTCACGTTCACCCCGCCGGATTGCTCCCATCGTGGAGGAGTTGCCCAGGAGCTGCCGTGTCCGCCTTCCCGCTGCTGGTGATCGTCCATGCCCTGGCCGCCACGGTGTGGACCGGCGGGCATCTGGTGCTCGATCTGGGAGTGCTACCGAGGGCTCTGCGGGCGCAGAGCGCGGCCCAGATCCGCGCCTTCGAGGAGGTCTTTGAGCCGCTGGGCCTGACGGCCCTGGCGATTCAGGTGGTGACCGGGCTCTGGATGAGCTGGATCTATCTCCCCGGCTTCCAGGGCCTGTTCAGCCCGGCCAACCCGATCGGGATGCTGGTGGGCGTCAAGCTGCTGCTGCTCGCCGGCACCGCCGCCCTGGCCGTTCATGCCCGGCTGCGGCTCATTCCAAACCTCACAGACGACAACCTGAGCGGCCTGGCCTGGCACATCCGTGGCATCACCGCCCTGGCGATCGCCTTCGTGGTGGTGGGTGCCCTGATCCGGCTGGGCGGCCTGGGCTGAGTGGAACACGGAGCGCAACAAAGCCCGGAGCGTGGGCCCCGGGCGTTTGCCTGCTCAGCTGTGTTGCCCGCGAGGACATCGGGGCGCAGCTGCGCGGTCGGTTGATCGTCAGATCACGTGAGTTTTGGATTGAGGGTCGGAGCTGCTGACGCTGGCACCTGGGGCCAGGGTTCAAATAGGGCTTCCTGTTGGGTCCGGGGCACCTGAGGCGAGGCCGTTAACGGTGCAATGGACGGCGGGGCTGTTGGATGAACAGACGTCACACGCAAGGGAAGCCAGAGATCCGTCAAGACTGTTGGAGCAGGGGCCGGATCGTCAGCGCACTCCTGGCAGCTGATGAGGGGGGCTGTCTTCCATCGATGGAGCCTCCGAATCGGGCAGCCTCACCTTCGGACGAAAAGAGGCTGGCGACAGGGATTTATGCACATTCGATGCTGCTCTTGATCTCCGGGGTTACGGGGCTTCACGAAGGTGGCGTCACCGAGGGTTGCTCTTCAACCGGTCGATGCGCAACAAGCGGCAAGGATGGATCCTGAAACCGCCCATCTCCATGCGGAAAGAGGAACACGGACGATCCCCTCTTGTTGCCAGAAAGGATTAGTTTGTGATTGAGGGGAAAGACCCCCAAGGTTCTCTCCTCAAAGCAATCCGGGTCAGTCCCCCGGGAGTCTCTGTTAAGGTGATTGATTGGAAACAGGCCCAACGTGGCACCGAATGGTTGCCACCCCAAGTGGACGAGTGAGCTATATGCTATTTCCAAGGTTTTGAAGTGTGAACGCTGGGCTGCATAACCCGGCCAGCAGTCGCTTCTGGGAAGGTCAAGCCCCGAGCATCTCTTCCCTGAGCCCTGACTGAACTCCTTGCCTGCCAGGCCCCAGACAGGTGATCCGTAGATAAAACGACACCTGACCGGATGGCATCCGAAATGCCAGGTTGTGCATCTGCGACCGGTGCTAAGGCGCCCCTACCGGGGGCGCCTTCTTTTGTGGCGACGTCATCCAGCCAGGGGCACGTGTCCGGCCGCTGGCACGGCAGAGACCATGATCCTGCTGCTGATCCATGCCTTCTGAACCCGGTGGCCTCGCCACTGCAGATCCGCCCATTCGAGTCGGCTGACTGGCCGGGCATATGGGTGTTGTTGGAGCCGGTGTTCCGCGCTGGAGAGACCTTCCCCCACGACCCGGCGATCACCGAGGCCGAGGCCCGGACCCTGTGGGTGGAGCAGAGCCAGGCGGTGTTGGTGGCCCTTGATGGCAACGGCACCGTGGTCGGCAGCTACTACCTGAGGCCCAACTCCCTGTGCCTCGGCGCCCATGTCGCCAATGCCGGCTATGTGGTGGCGGAGCACTGCCGCCGCGAGGGCATCGGCAGCCGCCTCTGCCAGCACTCCCTCCAGGCCGCCCGCCGGCTGGGGTTTCGAGCGATGCAGTTCAACCTGGTGGTCAGCACCAACACCGCTGGTCTGCGCTGCTGGCAACAGAACGGCTTCCAGCTGATCGGCATCCTGCCCGGCGCTTTTCGTCACCGACAGCTGGGTTATGTGGATGCGCTAGTGCTGTTTCAGAGCCTCGTCTGAACCTGGGCGTTTGCCACGGATTGCGTCGTTGCCAGTTCCACCATTGAGGGTACCAAAGTTGTAGAGCCCATGGTTTTCTCTACCTTCGCCGAAGATAAGGCCGTCGCCAGATCTAGCAGCGAGAGTGCCCAAGATTTTAATCCCTGCATTCTCGGCACCGGTAATGTCAATAATGATAATGCCGCCAGCGAGTGCCTACACAACTCTACCTGAAAGGACATGCCATCTACGATCGGAAACGGCTGTATTTGAAAAATTATTGAATGGGAAAGATGCCGGATTTTTAAACGTCGTTGTCATCGTATCAAGACTTGCTCGGTCTAATGCGCAGCATCGTGTGTTGTCAGCCTTAATGGCCTCGCTTTAGCGAGGTGATGGGGAGAGCTTGTTTCTCCCCTGATGCAATCGGATGTGAGCAGGATCACCCAGATCCATCTCTTCCGATAGGACTGCCTGGCTCTGGCGCTGCAATGGCCTGACTTGGCAATGGCACTAGCGAATTCGACAAGGAGATTCTAATTGGCATCGCCGACGGATAGCGGAATCGGGCTTGTCGAAGCAAGTAGTAGACAATCGGTCCGGCTGCTGCTTCATGCTGTCGAGTTCGGCCAATCGATTATGATATCAATAGCAATCTGTATGCTATTTGGTTGTTGCTTCAGTCCCCGTTGCATTTTGTGCGAGGGCCAGCCCCACTGGGTTTGGCCCTCTGCAGCGTCGACCACTCAGAACAGCCCCAGCGACACGCCGCTGATTCTGACGATGTTGTCGTTGAAGTCCCTGTCGCTGAGGCCTGATGTCACGGCGATGTCCTCGAGGCCGAGCGTGAAGCGATTCGCCTCGGACCCGAGGCGTACCATCTGGGTTTCACCACCTGGGTTGGCGGCGCTGAAGGAGGAAAAGATGGTTTCGCGATTGCCGTCCTGGAGCAGGAGCACGCCATAACTCTTTTGGCTGTCGATCGGCAGGGCGTTAAAAGTGAGCGCCTGGCCAAAGCCTGGCAGCTCGGAGGCAGAGAGCAGCAGATCCTCAGCTTCGCAGCGGGCCAGGGCGGCCTGGAGATAACCGGCCTCGCCGGGGCTGCGGCCGTCGACTAAGCCGGTGATGCTATCCACCGAATAGAAACCGATGGCGTTGTTGTAACCGGCGAGCCGTTCCACCTTCACTGAGGCCGGCACAGGCTCCAGGGTGTGTGCGGTCCCTCTGGCCTGCCAGAACTCGGCCCTGACGCCACCCTCGAACCTGGCGGTGATCTGGTTGCCGTTGAGGCTGAGCTCCAGCAGCTCCAGATCGATGCCGTCGCGGCTGGCAGTCGGGGTCCAGGCCGGGCCGGAGAGGAAGGTCACATCGCTGATCGAACGGCTGCCGACAGCGATCCCCTCACTGCTCTGCCAGCCGCCCTCGGGACTGTCGTCGAGGACATTGATGGGGTTGATCGAGCCGGCACTGCCGCCCATCGCATCGCTGAGCAGCAGCTCGCGCACGGTGCTTGGAACAGGGTTCTCTCTCTGCAGACCAAAGTTGACCAGGCCGGAGCCGCTGTCGGAACGCCAGGTGGTGAGCGGCCCGTCATTCGCGAACGAGATGGTGTTTCCCTCGTTGATCTCGATGTTGGATTGGAGTTCGTAGGAGGGGCCGAGCAGGGATACCTGCGGCCGATCGGGGGGAGCGTTGAGATCCAGCTCCAGGGTTGCGCTCACCTGGGCATTGCGGCTGCCATCGTGATCGAGCGGCAGGTTGAGCAGCGAATCCACCGGCAGGGTGAAACTGCCCTGGGGGTTGAAGTCACGCAGCTCCACCTCCTTGCTGGCGGTGGTGGCGAAGCTGTCGGCCGAGCTGCGGACGCCGACACGCAGGCGCAGGTCGCTGTCGTCGGGGCTGTTGGTGTCAGCGCGCAGGCGGATGCGGGCACGTTCGGTCAGCGGATCGGTGTCGAACACGACGCCGGAGAACACCGGCCGGTCCCCGCTGACGGGATCGGGGAGCGATTCGAGCAGCACATGCAGCTCCTTCTGGCGCCGGTCAGGCAGCTCGCGCACATCGAGCGTCAACGAGCTGCCGCGGCTACTGGCGAGGTCCCCGGCCAGCCAGGGCACCACCACCTGCTTCTGGGTCTCCCCGCGTTCAAACACCACCACGCCGGCCGCGTGCATCACATCGGCGCCGAGCCTGGCGCGGCTGTTCTCCGTGGTCGTGGCATAGGCCACGATCTGCCGAGTGGCGCCGTCCTGACGGGAGAGCTGGTAGCGGCTGAAGCCATCGCGGCTGGAGGCGGTGAAGGCCGTCACCGCCAGCCCGCGACCGAAACGCTTGGTGGTGCCCTCTCGGGCGGCTGACGCGGCCGCCTCATCAGGGGCGTCCGCCGCGCCGCGGGCGGCGAGCGCGGCAATGCGGGCGCCGCTGGGCATGGCGCTGCCGGGGGCCTGGATCCACACGCCCGGGTCGCTGGCGCCGGCAGCCAGCCAGCCGGGGTTCTGCGGCTCTGGGTTGAGCACGTAGACCACAGCCGGGCTGGTCTCGCTGGGCGTGGCCGCCGCCGAAGCGGTGGTGAAGGCGCTCCACAGCAACCCGCCGACGCGGGTATCGAAGTTCACATTGCGGGTGAAGTCGCTGCTGAGCCGGATGTTGTCGTTGGTGTCGGGCGTCAGGAACAGGAAGCGGTTGGCATTGAAGGCGGTCACCGCCGCCGCATCTAGGGTCAGGATGTTGGCGCCGTAATCGCGCGAGTCGATCAGCTCGATGTTCTGCAGCTTGGTGCCGGCGTAGTACTCGGGATCGGGCACATTCAGGCGGAAGTCGTAGGCCTGGTTCAGCAGGCCCTCGAGCAGTAACTGATCAAATCCGCCGCCCATATCAACGCGCAGGAAGCGGCTGTCGGCAATCGCCACCCGGTCGTCTCCATCGGCCGTGAGGATCACATCACGGCCGCCGTTGCTGCGCACCTCATCGCTGCCGGAGAGGGTATAAATCACATCGCTCAGCACCGTGCCGGCGATCAAGTCGTCACCGGTGGTGCCCACCTTGGTGGCGATGTTGAGCCAGTCGCCACCAAACAGGGCGTACTGATTGTCGACAGCACGGCTGGGATCGCTGGGATCGGAGACCAGCAGATCACGGAAGCCGTCGCCATTGATGTCGCTGCCGCCATCGATCGAATAGCCCGCCAGGGAGACCTGCGAGGGGGCGCTGACGCTGGTGTTAAGTTCGGCTGCTTGGACGCTGGCTCCGAAGCCGGACTTGGACCAGTTGCCCATCAGGCTGCCCTGGCTCATCGTCACCCCGAAGACGGTGGGGAAGCGATAGCCCTGATCGCGGATCGTCCTGTTCTTGCCGGCTGTACCGCTGTTGACATAGCTGGGCAGACTGCCGACGTTGCCGATCGGATTGGCGCCCTGCTCATCCCAGTTCGCAGCATTGGCCGCGAAGCCCTTTCCGGGGGAGAAGCCACTCACGATGGCTTTGGAGGAATAGACGAGGACCTGTTGATTGCCGGTACCGGCGGTATCGATTTCGCTGTCAGCGTGGGCCAGATACAACAGCGCCTGGTCTGTGGTCAGGCTGAGTCCATTGACCTCGGGGATACCGGTGGTCTTGAGGGCGTAGACGGGGGTCGAGCCGGCCCCGCCGGTACCCAGCGGCTCGGTGACGAGTACCACTCCTTTCGCCGCCGGCTGCATGCTCTGGTAAGCCAGCACGGTCTGGCCCTGGAACACAGTGGCGACGACCGGGACGCCCGTGTAGGCCAGCTGGGGCTGATCCCCTGGGCTGGTCTGCACCTGCAGGGGACTGGCGCTGCCGCTGAAGCGGTTGGTCGTGGCATCGAAGCCGGATCCCCAGGCGCTCTTGTCGCCGGCCTCGGGATTGTTGCTGGAAGCCAGATAGATCTGCTGGCCCTCGGTGGGAATGCCGAGGGTCTTGTCCGGCTGCTTCGCCCCCGGGACGATCAGCGTCAGAACGCCGTGGTTGGCCACCAGGGTGGGACTGATCAGCGTGCTGACCAGGCTGCCGTTGATGCTGACGGCGTAATCCTTCCAGCTCCACTGGCTCGGGTCGCTGTCCGGCGTGATCGGATTGCTGGTGTAGGAGATCCAGACCGTGCCGTTCTGGTCGGCGTAGGTCACATACAGCCGACCGCCGTAGAACGCCGCCGAGGGGGTGACGGCAGAGATCGTGCGCCCGCCGAGGGGGATGTCGCTGCTGGCCCAGCTGTCGTCGCCACGGCGGTAGCCGAGGCGCAGTGCGCTCGCCAGCACCGAAGCTCCGCTGGTGCCACCGGTGTACACGAGGAATTCGCATCCGAGCTCATCGACCACCAACTGGGGCCCGCTGGCGGAGGCTTCGCCGGGACCGCTCGCGTTGACGGCGGTGGCGCCCGTGAGGCTGCCGGGCACAAAGCCCAGGATCGGATCGATCCAGGCCTGCAGCGGCGGCAGATAGTCCTTGCTGCTGGTGCTGGCGAGATCGAAGACCTCGGGCTGGGTGTAGGGATTCAGCGGCGCCTTGAGGCGATCCAGCGAGAAGGTGTTGCTGATCTTGTCGACCTTGAACAGGGAGCCATCGAGCACAACCGGCTGGATGAACGACGGGCTGCCATCCGCCTGGGGCTGATAGGCCGGGCCGCGGGGCACTAGGGCCAGCAGCACGTCATCGACGCCGTTGCCGTTGGCGTCGCCGACGGCGCGGATGTCCCAGAGCGTGTAGCCCAGTTCGCCGCTGGCGGTCTGGAAACGGTCGAGGCCATCGGCGGCCAGCCGGTCGGGGCGGCCGTCGCCGTTGAGATCGCCGAAGCTGCTGGAGCGCAGCTTGGGCTTGCCCCACAGGACAGGGGTGGGGATCGTCTGCACGGACTCAGCGGCCCCCCGGAACAGCTGGTTCAGCGAGCTCGGATCAGCGGCGGAGGCGCTGAAGCTGGCCAGGCTCTGGTTGGCGGGCAGGGTGCTGAAGCCGGTGCGCTGGCCGAGGGCGGTGGCAGAGACGGTGAGCTGGGGCAGGCCGCCGATGGCCCCGGCGGCGGTGGGGGCGGTGCTGGCCGGATCGGCATTGATTGCGAAGGCCGGTGCCAGTTGCAGGGTCTGCTGGGTGGCGGATTGGCCGTTGGCGTTGGCGGCGCTGAAGGCCTCGCCGCTGACGGCTCCGCTCACCAGGCGAACCCCCGTCTGCAGCTGGGGCTTAGCGCCACCGGTGCCTTGCTGCACCACGTTGTTGGCCGTGATCAGCATGTCGGCCAGACCATCACCGGTGAGGTCGCCAACCGGGGTGAGCGTCGAGCGGGTCTGCTCGGGGCTGAGCACCAACGAAGGGGGCAGCGGCAGGACCCGGGCGCTGTTGATCGCCTCATTGGCGCTGGAGTCGATCGTCGCCACCAGCACCCGGTCGCTGCCGGTCTGGGCGTAGAGACTGTTGGCGCCGTCGTAGCGGGGAACGCTGTCCTCAGGGGTCTCCAGCACGGTGTAGGGAGAAAAGCTCCAGCTGCTGTCGGAGCCGATGCCCTGCTGCAAGGAGACGACGTTCCTGCCGTCGACCACATCGCTGAAGCTGAGCACCAAGCCATTGCTGTTGGCCGCGAGACCGACACCGGTGTGGCTGGGACTGCCGGGCTGCGGCACGGGGTTGACCAGGGTCCAGTTGGTGTCGTTGGCGCTGCCGGTGGTGAGGAAGATCTGGTTTTGCTTCCCCGGTAGGTTCTTGCCGCTCTGATACGTCCCGCCCTGGTAGGCCAGATAGGTCTTCCCGTCGAGCCTTGCGGCCGCCAAGGGTCCGGAGGCCGTTTGAATGCCGCTGTTGTTGTTGTACTTGATCAGCGTGGAGGTGGTGAACTTGCCCGTGTTGTAGGGGTCGGTGGAGCTGGTGCTGAACAGCTCGTTGTTGCCACTACCCACGTAATACAGGGCCAGCTGGCTGTCTTCATTGACCAGGGTGGCGAACTCGGCGGTCTGGTTGGAGGCGCCGCTGATGCCGGCGCGCACCTGGATCTGAGAAGCCCACTGGTTGGTGTCGGCGTTCTCCAGCTTGGTGAGGTTGAGGGTCTGGGAGTTGTCCTGGCCGATGTAGACGAGATACAGCGTGCCCTCGTATGCGGCGATCGTCGGCGGCCGATCGGAGGTCATGCCACCGGGCAGCTGCTGCCAGCCGTTCCAGGTGAGGCCGTCGTCGAAACTGCGGTTCCAGTAGAGTTGCTTATTCGTGTCGTTGCTGCTCCAACCGCGCACGGACGCGTACAGCACGCCGTTGAGCTCGGCGTAGGAGGGCGCCCAGGGCGAGAGGCCGCCGTTCGGCTGTTGCCAGGCGGGATCGAGCACCCCGAAGGCGACCGGATGCTCGGCGCCGGCCTGCTGGCGCACCAGCCAGTCGCCGTTGCCATCGCTCAGCTGCACGCTGCTGTCGATCCAGACGCTGCTGCCGGAGCGCTGGGACGCGGGGATGGCGTTCAGCCAGATCTGGGTGTTCTCGGCGCCGCTGCGCACGTTGCCGAGCAGCAGGGTGCCGTTGACCACCAGCGGCACCGTGCCATAGGCGGAACTCAGGCCGCTGAGACTGGTGGCCTGCCAGGTCTGCTGGATCTGGGGCTCCAGGGGATCGGCCGTGTTCAGCGACGTGCCGTCGAGATCGAGCAGATCGAGCCGCTGCAGCACCACCGCCTGGTCGGCCGTGCCGTAGGTGAGCGCCAGCCCGGTGTCGGTGCGGGTCAGGCTGGGGCCGGTGGCCAGGGGGGACCCGCTGGCCTGGAAGCTCGAGGCCTCGGCCCAGCGCAGGCTGTTGGGCAGGCTGGTGAGTAGGCGGATGCGGCTGATCGCGCCGGGGCTGGCAGCCGGGTCGTCCTCCGCCACGGCAAGCGCCACCAGGCCTCCGCCCAGATCGCTGAGCGACGGGGCGGTGATCGAGCGCAGCGCCCGGGAGCTGCCGTCGCTGAGGCGTTCCTGCAGGCTCTCGGCCGACTGCCAGGCGCCGCCGTTGAACGGCTCGGTGTTGGTGGAGCTGCGCAGTTCACCGCTGGGCTCCACCCACAGCAACGCCAGGTTGACGCCCGCGGCCACCAGCTGCGGGGTCTGGCTGGAGCGGATCGGCTGGCCGTCGATCGCGACGGCCGCGGGGGCAGTCCACTGCCTCAGGTCCTCGCTGCTGGGGTCCCAGCTGCTCAGGCTGATCTGCCCGGCGGGGTCAAGCAGACCCAGCACCAGGCGGCCATCAGCGAAGCAGAGGGCCGGCCCGTGGCCGCTGGCGGTGCGCAGACCGGGCTGCAGGTTGGTGAGGTTGGTCCAGCTGTCCCAGCTGCTGCCGCCGTCGCGGCTCTGGTTGAACCAGACGCTGTCGGTATCACCGACTCCCTTGACGACGCTGTAAATGGTGGTGCCCACCGTCAGGAAGGCGGGGGTGGCATCGGTTAGGCCGCTCACCACGTTGCGCTCCGGCAGAGGCGCACCGGCGGGAGCCAGCAGGCCGAAGCCACTGCCGATCGGCAGCTTGTCGCTGCTGCGACCGTAAAGGATGCCGGTGCTGCTGCCCGCCCCCTGGTTATCAGCGCTGTAGGTCTTGTCGATGAACAGAGCGAGATCGGCGAAACCATCGCCGTTGCTGTCGCCGATCGACACCACCTGGGTGTCGTTGCTGACCGTGAAGTTGTAGAAGTTGTAGGGATAGGCAGCGAGCAGGTCCTGCGTGGAGGCGCCCAGCTCGAGGCGCACGGTGCTGAGCGCCGGACCGCGCTGAATGGAGATGAAATCGTCATAGCCATCGGCGTTGAAATCACCGATGCCGCGCAGGCTGCCCTGCTCTTTGCTGGCCAGCCCATCGAGCAGGAACCCATTGGAGCTGGAGAGCTTCTCCAGGGCCAGATTGTCGATGGCGGAGAGGTATGGCTTGCCCCAGGTGACATAAGCGCTGCCGTTGCCGCCCGAGCCGAGCAGCACATCGGGATAGCCATCGCCATCCACATCGCCGCGGCCAAAGGCGCCGGCGCCGGACTGGCCATCAGGGCCAAAGCCGATCTCCTCGAGGATCGGCGCCTGCCGCGGACCAGCGGGTCCCTGCAGCACGCCGATCGAGCCTGGCGCCACCGAACCAATGAACTGAACGGGGGCCTTGGGATCGGGTAGCAGATCGGAGCCGAAGATCACATAGCCGGAGCCGGCCCCGCCGCGGCTGTTGGGGGCGGTGGCCAGCACATCGTCGTAGCCGTCCTTGTTGACATCACCGAGGCTGACGAGACGGCGGCCGAACTGATCGAGATTCTGCGCACCCAGGAGATTGAGGAAGGCCGCCTGATGGGCCATGTAGCTGTTGGGCTGATCGGCGATGGCCAGGGTGGATCCACCACCCAGGAATGCTTTGGGGTCGATCGCCAGCACGCTGCCGCTGCCGCCGGTGCTGTCGGCACCGATAAGCAGCTGATCGCGGGCGATGTTGGCCAGATCGGCGAAGGCCAGGCTGGAACCGAAGCCGGTGGCACCCAGGGTGTTGACGATGTTGCTGCCGTAGAAGCTGGCCCCACCGCTGGCAGCGACGTCCTCGGCCCAGAGCTGGGCGGTGCCCCCCCCGGCAGGGGTCAGCGCCGCCAGGCTGGCGGGATCGCTGAGCAGGAACACAGCGCCGACAGCGTCGGTCTGCAGGGCCTGGTTGTAACTCAGCGTCGGCGAGGCGATCGTGACATCGGGGTTGTTCGCGATGTAGGTGCGCAGCCGCTGAACGTTGGCCGATCCCGGCTGCCAGCTCTTGCCATCGACCCGCGTCAGCACCTTGCGGTCGGTGCCGTTGAGCTGGCTGATCGCGGCGGGGTCGCTGGGCTTGGCGGCGAAGCCGGCGCGGTAGAGCGAGCCCCACGTCTTGCTCTGCGAGGCATCGATCTTGCCGGAGATGGTTTGCTGGATCAGCTCATCGGTGCCGTAGAACTCCTGGGCTGAGGGCGTTCCCGGTGCCGACACGGCCAGCTCGCCGCTGGCGCTGAACGCCAGGGCGATTCCCAGCTGGGCTCCCCAGGTGGTGGTGACCAGGGAGCCGCCATCGGCACCTTGGGTGGTCTGGGTTCCCGCGGCGCCCAGCACCACAGGCTTCAGCGGCTGCCCGGCACTGCTGCGCTGATTTTTATAGTCGAAGCTATAGAGCGCGCCGATCGCCACCAGCGACTCCAGCTCGGTCTGATCCGGCCGTTGCGGCAGCTCGCGCACATACTGTGGCGCGCCGATCCAGAGCTTGCCGCTGAGCGGATCCACGGCCATCGCCGAGCCGAAGTTGGCGAAGCTGATGCGATCGGGCTTGCCAGGATTCTGGGGGTTGCTGCTGCTGATTCCCGGCTGCAGGATCGTCACCACATCGGCCCCGAAGGCCGTGGGGTTAGCCAGATCAAGGGTGAGCGGATTGCTGTTGAGATTGTCGGCGATCCATTTGCCGGAGATGATGTAAACGCGGCCGCCCCCGGAGGCCTGCGGCGCGGCGATGATCAGCTCCTCGTTGCCATCGCCATCGAGATCGGCATTGAGCATCACTTGGCCGAGATTGGCATCGATGCCGAGGGTTTCATCGGCCTTGATCAGCAGGCCGCCGCTGTCGCTTGGGTAGCGGCCGTCATTGAGTAGCGGCAGGTTGGCTGTCTGCGCATCGAAATTGGACTGCGCCAGCGCATTCAGCCAGGTGGAGGGGGCCTGCTCCACCGGCACCTTGGCATTGCCCTGGGCAGAGGGATCCACCGGCCGCAGGCCGCTGTAGTTCACCCACACCCGGCCGGCCAGGTTGGCGATGGCATCGTCGCTGACCGTGCGGGCGATGGCGATCCAGCCGCGTTCGAGGGTCTTGTCATCGCTGGCGAGGCGGTAGCTGCCGGCCACCTGGGAGGCGCCGAAGCTCTGGGCTGGCACGGAACTGGCCGGATCATTGGCGGCGCTGGCGGTGGCTTCGCTGCTGAACTTCTGGCCGCTGTCGATGTATTTGAGCTGCAGCGGTGCGGCCTCCAGCACCGCCGCGGTGGCCAGGGCCTGGTTGGCGTCGCGCAGCTTCTGCACGGTATCCGGCGGCACGAAGCCGGTGTCGGCGGCTTGATCGGCCAGGGCCAGGGCCTGGAAGCTGAGTGGCTTGATCGTGCTGACGACGACGTCGCCCGGGCTGGCGCTGTCCTGGCTGCGGAAACTGAGCTGGACCTTGGCTGTGGTGGTGGCGGGCGAGGGCAGATCCACCCGCGGGATCAACAGCGTCAGCTCAGGCCTGGTATTGAGCACGGTGTAGAGCAGCTGCGGGCCGGCGGGATCGTTGCGGCTGGCCGGATCGGTGGAGCGGGGCTGCAGCGCCGCGATCGTCTGGGAACCCACCAGCACCTGCTCGGCGCTGAGCTGGATCGTGCTGCTGCTGCCGATGCTGCTGTCGGTGAGGGTGACGCTGACGCCGAGCAGCTCCTGACCGCTGGGATTGAAGCCCGCCGTGCTGTTGGCGCTGGATCGCAGTGAGGCCCAGTCCGCGGGCTGGACGCTCAGGCTGAAGGCATCACTGGGCGAGCCGCTGCGGCTGGCGCTGGGCTCGGTGAGCTGGGGAGCGAGCAGCGGATTGAAGCCGCTGGCCTCGCTCCAGCTCCAGCTGCTGCCGTCGTCGCTGCGGCGATAGCTGCTGGTGTAGGTGGCCTGCAGGGCGCCCAGGGGGTTGACGTTGCTAGCCAGCCAGTGGCTGGTGACCGCCCCGGGGATCTGGCCCGGGGCAGGGCTGCCGGCCAGGGCGATGCCGCTGAGGGCCTGGAGTTCGGCCAGGGCATCCTTGGCCGTGAGCGTGGGCCACAGGTCGGAGGCCGGCGGATTGGGGTTGAGCGCATTGATCGCCGCGTCGTAGAAGGCCACGTGATCAATGGCGCCACCGGCGTTGTGGGTCAGCAGCTGGGCCTGGCCATTGACGTTGAACGGCAGGTAGGCATCGCTGACCGAGGCGGAAGCGACCAGCTTGCCGTCAATGAACAGCGAGGCCGTGCCACTGTTGGTGGGCACCTGGACGGTGGTGCCGTTGACGCTGTAATCGCTGTAAGTGGGGCTGTAGCTGACGGCGACGTAATGCCAGGCGTCGTCGCGCTGATCGCTGCCCAGCGGAGCCGTGAGCGCCAGGTCCTTGCTGACGTCGAAGACGAGCCTGCCGGCACTGTCGACCGAGATGGCCGGGCCGCCCCAGAGTTCGAACCCGAGCGCGTAGCCCGCGTAGTTCTCGGGGCTCAGCGGATCGGGGAAGCCCTGCGCCTGGGCCGTCCTGGGATCCTCCCCGAACACCACCTTTGCCTCGCCGGTGGCCTGCTGATAGCGCCACAGGCTGTTCAGCATCGCGTTGAGGCTGGCGTTGGCGGCGGCATCCGCCGCACTCACGAAGCCCTGGTTGAGCAGCGTCGTGCTGGGATCGAGCTCCACGGCATTGAGCGTGGAGGTGGCTCGCTGGCTGTCGGCATCGATGTAATCCGCGAAGGCCAGGCTGGTGGACGGCGCCAGGGCCATGGTGTTGGCGGTGGTGCCATCGAGGCCTGGCAACTGCTCCGTCGTCAGCCCGTAGCTGGCCAGAAAGTCCTCGACACCGCTGATTTTCTGGCCGCTGACCAGATTGCTCAGCGTCAGGGCATTGGCATAGAGATTGCTGCCGCCGGTACCGTTCATGGCGGTGCTGTTGGCCCCATCGGCCTGCAGGCTCCAGGTCCAGCCCCAGACCGCATCGCCCTGCCCGGCAGGGACCGAGGCGGCATCGATTAACCCCAGGCTGGCGGCGTCGTTGGTGCTGAGCTGCAGCACCTGGAAGGAGCTCTGCAGCAGCCAGCCGTCAGGCAGTTCGGCAGCGCCGACGGCGGACTCCGACGGCTGGCCCATTGCGACCAGGCCTGCGCCGCCGGGATTGGATCCCTGCTGCAGCTGCACCCAGCACTCGATCGCGTAGGGGAGCGAGGGGATCGGTGGATCGCCGAGATCCGGGCTGATCGGGCTGGGCAGGGTGGCAACGGGAATCTGTGAAACCAGATCCAGGGCGGCCTGGTTGAAATTGCCAAGCCCGGTGCTGAGCACACCGGTGCCATCGCTGTTGCGGACGGCGGTCGTCTGCTCCACGGCCAGGGCGCCGGCCACGTTGAAGTCCAGGCCGGTGCTGGAGGCAAAGGTGGTCGAGAGTGTGGGGCTGGCGATGCCACGGTTGAGGCTGGTCTCGCCGGGGGCCAGGCCGGCCATCGGCAGATAGATCGAGGGCTGATCCTTCAGCACCGCCTCCTGATAAGGGGTGCGCACCGACTGGCTCCAGCTGATCAGCGGCGTCTGCAGCACCGTGCCATCGGCCTGCTTGATCGTCTGCGAGGCGATGCTGAGATCGGCGATGCCGAGGCCGACGCTGGTGGTGGGATCCCAGGGGATGGAGACGACTTCCTTGCTGAGGTCCTGCCAGTTGATCGTGTCGCTGTCGGCGTTGATCCAGGTGGCCTTGATCGTGGCGGGCAGCGATAGTCCGGAACCGAACTCCTCCGTCAATCCCTTGATCGCGTCGATCGAAATCTCGGACCAGACCAGCAGCGTGCGCTGCACCCCTGTGCGCGGATCGGGAACATTGAACAGCTGCAGATCGGAGATGATCGCATTGCTGGGCCGGTACAGGGTGGTGCTGTCGGGTTGCTGCCAGTTGGTGGAGCTGCCATTGATGGCCACCCGGTAGTTGATCGCCTGCTTGCCATAGGCGGCAGTCAGATAAGCCTGGTAGTTTTTGTTGCCGTCGGCGTCGCCGTAGGGAATCAGCGGATCACCCGCTTCCACCCACACCACCAGCGTGTCGCCCTTGAGCAGATCCTGCTTGCGGCCGCTGATGCTGATCGAGCTGGGATGGTTGGCGAAGCTGAACTCCGGCGCCGTGCCGGCGACGATGGCCGCATTGGTGAGCTCAGTGGCCGTGGCGAAGCTCTTGCCACTGCTGTTGAGGTAGACGGTGAACGCCTTGCCGTTGGCATCGAGGGAGGTGTAGGCCACCCGGTTCTGCAGGCGGCGGTAGCCATCGGCGGAGTCGAGCGCCAGCTGATCGGCCTGACCGGCGGCGAGGTACACACCGGTGTCCACGGCGCCGGGCTGGGCGGAGAAATCGGTTTCCTCCACCAGGTTGCTGAGTTCCACCGAGCTGGGCGAGAGCTTCAGGCTCGCCTGGCTCAACGGCGTGATCCCGGCGGGCAGGGTCAGCGCCAGGCTGTAGAGGTCGGCGGCGCTGGTGTCGCCCTCCGTGATGTAAAAGGGCTGATCGAGATCGATGCGGCGGATGCTGCCGCCGGCCAGATGCACCGTGGCCGTGGCCGGGTTGCCGGCGTCGTGGCCGAGCAGCGGCACCACCTGGGTTCCCAGCCAGAGGCTCACCGGCACGGAGGCATAGGTGTAAGGCGCGTTGTCGTTGCTGGCGGGCTGCTCCGGGCTGAGGGAATCTCCCGACCGGCTCGCTACCAGGCGCTGGTAGCCGGCGCCGCCCGCCACCACCTGCACCTGATCAAAGCTGAACAGACGCTGCTTACCCAGGCCGCTGTTGCCGCTGCTGGAGGCGCTGATCGACAGCACCGGAGGCGTGAAGCCGGGGGTGCCGCTGCCAGCTGTGAACCGTGGGGCGATCGAGCGCTTGAGTTCGGGATCAACCTGATAGAGATCGAGGGGCAGGTAGAACACGCCGCTCAGGGGCGTCTTCTCCGGCAGCGACAGATAATCGGCCCCCTGCAGATTGCTGAGAGCGCTGATCCGCCCACTCTCATCCACCGTGACATCGACCGTGGCGTAACCAGCATTGAGCAGCGGCACGCCGAGGATCCGCACAGCCTGATACGTGCCGGCATTGAGCCCAGAGCCAGCGTTCTCCAGCTGGATCTGCACCACACCCGTCGGGCCGGGCGCCAGCGCCGAGCCGAGCTTCAGCAGTCGCAGCGCATTGACCTGGGCATCACCGAGCAGGAAGGTGCGGGCATCCTCCGGGCTGATCAGTGGCGCCCCGGCGAACAGGGGGCTGCCGTCGGCGGGCAGATAGGTGGCCGGATAGGCACCATCGGCGGTGAAGTCGACCTTGACCGTGAGGCCGCTGGCCGGCGGCTCGATCTGGGAATCGGCCTGCAGAGCGGCTGGAGCCGGCGCCGAAGTCTCGTCGCGGATGATGAAATTGTTGTAGTAGCTGAGTAGCGGCACCCGCAGCCCGCCGAACAGCCGGATGCCGGCATCGAAGTAGACCTGATCCCCCAGCTTGCTGAAGAACGAAGGGTTGCTGTCAAATTGGTTCGTTGAATCCTGGCTGTAGAAACGATCGCCGAAATTCAGATCGAAGCCGGCGAAGCCCCGGTACAGCTTGCTGGCAGAGAGGCGCAGCTGGGTCTGGATGCCCTGAGATGAGCGCGTTTTCACGTCCTGCGAGCCGATCCCGACTCCCAGGGGGACGCCGACAGCCGTGATGATGCCGGTGAGTTTCGCAATCTCATTGGCGATCGAGCGTTGCGATACACCGTTCCCGGTGGTGTTCGTGAACGGATTCACCCGGGCGCTGCGCAGCCCGGCAATGGCAACTCGGCCGTTCAGGCCGGTCGCGAGCACGCCGCTGAACAGGCCGGCCGAGCCTGCGTAAGTCGGCAGAGCCCGGCCGGGATTGCTGGTCAGTTGTTGCCAGTAGAAACCGCTGGAGAAATCGGCGATCGTTTCGGTCAGCCACTGCCCATCGATCGACCGGGCTCTGCGTAGGGCATCAATGCCCACGGATTCCCTGGTGGTGAGGGATTCGAGCCCCGACGGGCTGGCGCTGTTGTAGCTGTAGGCGGTTCCGATCGATCCGCCCAGGCCGACATTCCAGGTCTTAGAGACGAGCAGTCGGTTCAGGTCTCGCTGCCTGCCAGTGAGGATGTTTCGTGCCCTTTCGGTCCCGGCCGTGATTGCTCGCAGGGTCCCGTCTCTGCCATTTCCCAGGTAAGCATTCTGGAAACCAGGAGCCCCCGTTCCCTGTCTCACCTGGGTGGTGTCGTTGCCGTAGCCGACCACGAACTTGGCGGTACTCACGGATTTGAGCTGGTTCTCGCCGCCTTGAACCAGACCGAAACCACCCTGGATCCTCAGGTTCCAGACAGGGGTGGCACTGACACCACCCGTGGCTGAGGAGATGAAAAGTCTTTTGTTGCTTCCGCCGTTTAAAAGAGTGATGGCGTCGGTGTTGATCCTCTCCCGGGTGGCGGCATCAAGCCCCTTGTTCAGGGCTGAGGCGGCTCCGATGAAGGGAGCATCCAGATTCGTGAAGTTTTCGAGGCCGAGGCGCTGCCTCGCAAGGATCTGCTCCGGTGTCAGGTCCAGAATGTCGATATTGGGGCTCAGGGTGCTTTTCTGGGCTGTCTGATAGATCCAGCGATACACGCTTTGGCCCTTCAGGCCCACACCCAGGGTGCCGCCGAAGGGGCCGTTCACATTCAGCCGCAGGAAACTAGGCGCCGCGGATGCGGAAAAAGCCGTCTGCACAGGCGCCGGCTGTGCGGCTGCCAGATTTGCTTCTGTCGGATTCACCGTTGCCGTCAGGGCGCCCGGACCATCCAGGCGGCTGGGCCCGGCAGCCGCCTGAACGGCTTGCAGCTGTGTCGGCTGCTGCGGATAGAGCATCGATCGCACCAGCTGGGTGTTGCCCGAAAGCGAAACCGCCGGCCGACTCAGACGCGCCGTGATTGGCGCCGGCTCCAGCGGATTGGCCTGGTTGGTGATCGCCTGCCACTGCCCGCCCGGCACGCTGGTGGACACCAGCTGCTCCAGCTGGGTGCCGGTGCTGTCGATGCGGTAGCGGTTGACGTAGAGATCGCTGTCCGGCGCGGTGCTCTGCAGCGTTGCCGTGAGCTGATCGCGCAGGGCGGCAGGATCGCTGGCGGCGGTGCTGGCCAGGGCGTCGAGCACCGCATTGGCGGGCGTGGCACCCACCTGCTTCTCGAGCACCAGGTTGAGGGTCTGGTTCTCGCCGGCGCTGAGCGTGAAGCGGCGATCACCGCTCTGGTCATCGGTGAGCCGCACCGGCGCCGTCCAGGTGAGCTGCCCCTGGGCAGCCCAGCGTCCGAAGCTGGCCTGGATCTCCGCCCCACTGCCCTGCCCCACCCGGTAGGCCAGCACCAGCGCCGGATCCCAGGCCGTGGCCGCGGTGCCGCCGTTGTTGGCGGTGGTCCAGAAGCGGGGCAGCACCAATGCCTGCAGCGTCTCGCCGCCGAACGCCCCCGGCACGATCGTGCCCTTGTCCCACCGCGCCGCCTCGGCGTTCCATACCCCCTGCCAGATGGCGCCGTCCTCGAGCAGGAAGGCGTGGGCGGTGCCGTTGGCGTCGTTGACGACCTGGATGTTGCTGGAATATGGCATTACTTTTGCTTAATTACTAATTAGTCTACGGCCTCTCAAACATTATAACCCCCTGCAAATAGGGGTGTTTTCTGTGCGTTTTGGGTGCATTTGCGCTTTAAGCGCAATCAGCTGGTGCGTTGAAAGCAGTTCAGCGATCAATCAGGCCCATCTCCAAGGCCTTTGCCAACGCTTCGGTGCGGTTATGAGCTGTCAATTTGCTCAGCAAAGACGAAACATGGTCGCGAGCGGTCTCCGGTTTAATCCCCAGTTCGGCGGCGATCAGCTTGTTGCTCAGGCCCCGGGCCACACCCTGCAGCGCTTGGGTTTCCCGACGGGTCAACTGACAATCCGCACCAAGCTCCAGCATTTCCCGCAGCTGGGGATCGAGATAGCTGCGACCAGCCTTTAAGGACAAAAGCGCTCGAATAACCGCACCCGAGCCGAAACTTTCCACATGCAAAATCGCCAGCGGCGAAGCCTTATGGCATCGCTTCAGGAGCAGCTTGATTCGGCCGGCTTGAACTGCCTGCACCAGCAACAGCACCCGATGGACCAGGTGTCCCATTTGCAAACGCTGGATCAGGGCGATCCCCCGATCGGCAGCGATCGAATCGCTAAGAACCACCAGCCCCTGCCGCTCGAGCGTGGTGCTGAGCTGCCAGACCTCCTGCTCATTGGTGCCGCAGCCAACCAAACCGGGTAGGGCCTCAGCTAGTCCCAGCCGGCCCACCAGATGGGCCTCAAGCAACGACCCCGTTCCACAGACGATCGGCCACTGCTCGATTATCGAATTGACACTCCGGGTGCGTCGTCGAAAGCCCTGGTTGAAGGGGCTCATATTGTTCTGAACCTGTCCCATCGTGAACCTTGCGGAGCAGGAAAGCGTTTGCAAAGGGGTTTCACACCCCTAAGCAACGCCGCACCCCTAGCCCTGAGTTAAACCCATACTCCCAATAGGGGCGTCAAGTCTTCGCAAGAAAGTCCAGGAGATCGTTGCTGGTGATCCGATCACCAAGGCGCCGTGCCGCCAGGATCAGCTCTGGGGTCGAGCAGCACTCCTTGAGCGAGCGCCGCAGGGAAGGCTGTGCCTCGGCCTGGTCCACCAAGCGCTCCAGCTCTGACCAGCTCATGGCACTTTGCTTCGGCCCTCTCAAGATGCCAAACACCCCTAGGTAGCGCCAGGCTCCCCAAGACATAGTCCTCCAGATCGAGCGTCAGCACTGAGAAAACAGGCCGGGGCAGGTCTCAACTCAATGATCGGCATCCCCTTTGGCATGCAGCACATCAAGTTGGCGTTGATTGCCCTGGCTCCGATTGGCTTGCAGGTGGTGCCCACCAGGCATCGCTAATTCAACCCTCTTCCCAATACTTCACTGCTGCTCTGCTCGCCTGCACCACCAGCCCAGGCAGCACCACTGCTCCTAATTCGCTACGGCCCACCCACTCCAACATCGACCCCCATCGCTGCGCTCTTGATGTAGCCATCGTGGCGCCAAGCCGGCTACCTGGCGATCCGCCTTTTGGATCAACAGAATCGGGTGTTGCCTGGAACAGGGGCTATGGCCGTTGAGGAGAGCAGTGCTGGAGAGTCACGCAAAATCCTGCTCACTGGTGGCAGCTCCGGGATCGGTTTTGAGGCGGCAACCCTGCTGCTCCAGGCCGGTCACCACCTCACCATCCCCTGCCGGGATGGGACAACCGCGGCGCTTCTGCGCCAGCGCCTGAGCGACAAGATCGATACCCCTAGCTGCGATCTGGCTGATCTGAGCAGCATCGGGCGCTGTGCTGAAGCCTTGCTGGCCAAGGGCGAGCCGATCGATACCTTGGTGCTCAACGCCGGCATGCAGTACAGCGGCATGGTCGAGCCCCTCTGGTCGGCCCAGGGGTTTGAACTCACCATCGCCGTCAACCACCTGGGTCACCAGGCCCTGCTGCAGCAACTTTTGCCCCTGTTGATCCGGAGCAATGCACCTCGCTTGGTGGTCACCGCATCGGAGGTGCACGACCCCACCAGCGCCGGGGGGAAAGTGGGCCTCCCGGCTGGCCTCGGGGATCTTGCCGGTCTGCGTCAGGGCCCTGGGGCGTTAATGCTGGATGGCAGCTGCAGCTTTAGTGCCGAAAAGGCTTACAAAGACAGCAAGCTCTGCAACCTGCTGATGGCAAGGGAGGTGGAGCGGCGGCTGAGGGAGCAGGGCACGCATCTGCCGGTGCTCGCCTGGAGCCCGGGGCTGGTGATCCCGCGCAGCAAGGGGGGCTTCTTCCGCTACAGCCGCAGCCATAACCCCGTGGGCCAGGCCCTGTTCGCCTTTGTTGCTCGCGACCTGCTGCGGCTCACCGAAACTCCCCAGAGGGCTGGCGCCCTGCTGGCCGGCCTCGCCGATGGCTCAAAACCGCACGCCAGTGGATTTCAATACTGGAGCAACCGAGCTGTGGGGCCGGGTCGGCTGCGTTTTGAGACCAGCCAACCCAGCGCGGAGGCCTGCTCCGACGCACTGGCCCGGCTGCTGTGGGATCTCAGCGCCGCATCAACAGATCGAAAAACCACGTTTCATATTTCTTCATATTAAAATTCAGCAAAGCGGAATGCTGATGAGCGATTTACTGGTTGTCATTTATTTGGTTTTCTTTGCGGCCATCGCTGGCGGTGCCTTCGCGCTGATGTCCCAAAACTTGCGTAGTTCCCACCAGAGAGATTCTCTTCAAGCCCCTCGTAAACGCAGCAGGGTTCATCCAGAGGCTCCCCAGCCCGGCGAAGAGGTGCTTTACGTCGATTTCAGCCGCGAGCGTTTAGAGCAGATGTATCATCAAACCCCTTGATTTTTGAAGTAAATACGAAGTAGATGAAATTTTGGCGAAACGTTTTTAACCTGCAACTTAAATAAATTACAAAAGTGTATTTCCGCGGCAGTCCCTGCTCTTGCCCCCGATGCGCCGCTTCACCAACAAATGGACTGGCTCGGCATTCAGGCATTGGCATTCGGCCGGGAAGTTGGTGAATTGCGCTTTGACAGTGATGCCTTTGCCGAGGAAACAGGGCTCACGGTGAAATCCACCCGTTTTCGCATCGAGGGCAAGGATTGGTTTGATCGGGCAGGCCAGCAGGCGATTTATCTGCCAGGTCAATCCTTTTTTGTTGAGACCAGCCACTTCATTGGCTTGCTCTTCAATCTCTGCCCCCCGGGTAGGACAACTTCAGCGCCATTTGGAATGCGGCCTCCAGAACCTTGCTCTGCTTCGCGGCATCGGTTCCGGCCATCCCGATGCTCCTTAAGCTCTAGGAGTTGAAACACTTGCCTACCGCTCCAGTGCCCGCATGATCGCCATTGCTTTGGGGTAGGCCCTGGGCAAGCCAAGCCGGGCGCTTCACGTTTCTTCACCAAGCTTGCCAGGATTGGTGAAGCAATCAACCCACCATGTCCACGCCCCTACTTCTTGAGCTGTTTGGAGGCTTCCTGGCTGCCTGTATGGCCCTTTGGTTTGTGGCCCTCAGCCGCCCTGCTGATCAACCGGCTGCAGCCCAGAGCCCTGCAAATGTTCTATGGATCAACACTGGTCAAGCCCAACGGATCCGTTCCGTTCTAGAGGCTTATGTGTTGAAGCCAGGCGGCGTTGCGTCGCTTGGCCTGCTGCTGCTTCGCTTGGCTATCGGCGTGATGATGATTCACCATGGCCATGAAAAACTTGCCGATCCACAGCAATTTGCCAATACCTATGTGGCATCTCTGCACCTGCCATTCCCCTTGTTTTTCGCCTATGCCGCTGGCTTTTCCGAGCTGATCGGCAGTTGGTTGGTAATTCTCGGCTTGCTCACGCCCGTTGGAGCTCTCGCCCTCACCGGCACGATGACAGTTGCCGCTTACCAACACATCCTTACGGCTGGTCTAAATATTTACGTGCTCGAACTGGTCGTTCTCTACCTCGGCGGCAGCCTTGCACTGTTGCTTGTTGGTCCAGGCCGCTTTTCATTTGATGCTGGCATGCTGCCAGGTCTGCTCGTTAAGCCAACTGTTCGTATCAAGCCAGAAATGTCTGCCCCCTCAGATCGCATTTCAGGTTTGACCCCTGCTTACGTGCAAATAAATGCCAGCAATTCAAACCGCTGAGATTGCTGACTGTTTTGGGGAGGCCTAATGGATAGTCTTCCCCCATGGCGCCCCCTTTTGCGAGCTGCCCTGCAGAGGGAGGGCAGCTCCTCAAGTAGCCGCTGGTTGCAACTTGCAACTGTCGCCAGCGATGGAACCCCCAGGGTGCGCACCTTGGTATTTAGGGGCTGGTCAGCTCCAGCAGTTTTGGATTTGTTCACTGATGGTCGCAGTGAGAAAGCCCGCGAGCTGGGAAATTTGCCAGACGCAGAAATCTGCTGGCTTTTGCCTCGGGCTCGAAGCCAGTTTCGATTGCGTTCAAGGCGCTCTCAGTCTCCTGCTGCGGAGCTGCTCAAGCAGCGTCAGCAACACTGGCAAAACCTCACACCTTCCGCTAGGGCCCTATGGGGCTGGCCGGAGCCCGGAATCCCCCTCGAGCTGGAGGCAGCCTTTCCCCAGGAACTTGACGACACCACACCAATGCCCAGTCACTTTGAACTGTTGAGCTTTGAGGTGCATCAAGTCGAGTTGTTGGAACTTGGCGGGCAACCCCACCAGCGCAGGCGCTGGTGCGCCTCTGGCTCCTGGTCTGAAGAGCTGCTGAACCCTTGATTCGGCGATTTGGGAGTGGTTCGTCACACCCAGAATCTTTAAGGAGTACCTTTTGACTGGTAGAAACGCAGCTGTATGCGAATTACGCAGTGCAACGGTGAGCACCTGGTCGCCCTTACGGCATCAGAGGCATCCAGTTTGGTTGATGTCTGTGCCCTGTTAGTACTGGCTTCTGAGGCAGCTCCCCAGGAGGCCCTGCCTCCTGAGATGAAAACTCTGCTTGGTCAGTTGTTTGATGGCTTGAAGTCAGCCGCTGAAACACCAAAGCCCGCCCATAAGCACCCATCAACGCCTCCCTCCTGAGCAAAATCTGAGTTCGCTCCGAGCAGGTTGGCGGCCAGCTGATTTCATACCTTTGGAGCTGGTATGAGGGCTTTTCGCAAGATTTCTAGGCGTTTGCTGTTGACGCCTAGATCTGAATCGCCAAGCCGAGAGACGGAGCGAGCTTGAAGAACTGCATGCTCGTTGTCGGCATACAGCTCTAGATCGTCGACGAAGCCAAACAGGGCGCTGGTTGCGGTTGCGTGCAGATAGCCCTCAGCACGCTCCACAATCTCGGCGCCGCCTATCGCTTGAATCACGGGAATCAGGCTTTCGAGGGCGCTTTGGGGAGTATCGCCCCCGCTCTCCTGGACAGGCCAGTCCGCCCTCGCGCAGTGCGCTGGTGTGGGACAAGGGGCCAGGGTGCCGTCGTGCATCCCCAGTTCGATCGGTACCGGACCAACGATGTGAAACAGGGCCAGGCTCAGCACTACGGCCAGATGCTGCAGCAAGTAGATCATCGTGGGCTCAGGTGGGGGGAGATGGGAAAGGTGCCACCGTAACCAGGTTGGGCCGCCTGGCTGACTCCAGATTGATTAATGTTCTGCTGCGGTTATCGCCTCTAACGCCATGGGGCCGCTGCAAATCGTTTGGTTCAAGCGCGATCTGCGCAGCTTCGATCACAGGCCCTTATTGGAGGCGTCGCTGCGGGGACCAGTGCTGCCGCTTTATGTGGTGGAGCCTGACCTGTGGCGCCAACCAGACAGCTCCGCCCGGCAGTGGGACTTCTGCCGTGAATGCCTAGTAGAGCTGCGCGCGGACCTTGCCGGTCTCGGCCAACCACTTGTGGTGCGTATCGGTGTGGTCGAGCAGGTGCTGGAGCGGGCCCATCGCCAGTTTGGAGTAGCTGGCTTGTGGAGCCACCAGGAAACTGGCAACGGCTGGACCTACGCCCGCGACCTGCGCGTCGCCGGCTGGGCTCGCCAGCACGGCATTGAATGGTGTGAGATTCCCCAGTTTGGTGTCACCCGGCGGCTCAGCAGGCGAACGGGTTGGGCAAAGCGCTGGGAGGAGCGCATGGCCGAGGAGATAAGCGCTCCACCGCCCCGTCTCACCCCACTACCAGGGCTCGACCCTGCTCCCTTGCCTATGGCGGCAGAGCTTGGCCTGGAGCCCGATTCCTGTCCTGGGCGGCAAAGGGGTGGGCGAACCCAGGGCTTGATAACCCTCGCTTCCTTCTTGGATCAGCGCAGCCGCTCCTACCAATCTGGTTTGTCTAGCCCCAATACGGCATTTGTGAACTGTTCGCGCCTTTCACCCCATCTCAGTTGGGGCAGCTTGTCGATGCGTGAGGTAGTGCAAAAAAGCCGTCTACGCCGCCAGGCTCTCTCAGTTACCCCATGGCGGAGATCCCTGCAGCGCTTTGATGAGCGACTGCACTGGCATTGCCATTTTATCCAGAAGTTGGAATGCCAGCCCAGCTTGGAATACAGCGAGCTCCATCCCCTCACTGCCGGAATGCGTGAAAGTAACCCTGAGCGTTTGGCAGCCTGGGCAAAGGGCTACACGGGCCTTCCTTTTGTGGATGCTTGTATGCGTGCCCTGAATGCTACGGGTTGGCTGAATTTCCGTATGCGGGCGATGCTGCTTTCCGTGGCCAGCTATCAGCTGTGGATTCCTTGGCGTGAGAGCGGCGTACATCTCGCTCGCCAATTCGTCGACTACGAACCTGGTATCCACTGGAGCCAGTGTCAGATGCAATCTGGCACTACCGGCATCAATACAATCCGTATATACAACCCGCTAAAGCAGGGCCTAGACCACGATCCAGAAGGTGTCTTCATCCGCCGCTGGCTGCCTGAGCTAGCGGCTGTTCCACCGGTGTATCTGCATACCCCCTGGACGATGGACCACCTCACCCAGGCCCGGCTTGGCATTGAGATCGGTCGCGCCTATCCGCTGCCACTGATCGATTGGAATACTGCTGCTGCTTTGGCTCGCGATCGAGTCTGGGCCCTACGCCAGCAGCATGGCTTTGCGGCAACTGCTGATGCCATACAGCAACGTCACGGTTCACGGCGTTCTGGTCTGCGCTCCTCAAGTGGCAGGCGGTTGAGTAGGGAACCCATTGGCCAGCTCAGCCTTGATCTAGCAGGTGATGCCGTTGGTGAGTAACTGGTTCATTCCAATTCAAGGCTACCGTTGACAACTAGATCGATTTACTTCTGGTTTAGTTGATACGACATGCGCCGTTGCGTGCTTGGCAGAGACTCTCCAAGTTGGGGCGCCCAGTGATACGTAGCCGCAAAGTTGCCCAGACCCCGTAGGCAAGGTTCGTCATGGGGCGAAGCAGGGGCCACTGGGTTGGGGCATAGAGCCAGCCCATGCCGATTAGCTCGTATGCCCGCCTAAACACCTCGACGTCACGCAGCACTGCACCACTGGCATCAATGGCGTGGATGCGCCCCATAGCTTCCCTATAGCTGATGCCGGCGTAGCTATCTGGGTTGTATTCGGGCTGATCGATGTCCACGAAAGCGAGTTTCAGCTGCTCACCATGGCGCTGCCTGTCTTTGCGGCCAAGTAGCTCCACCTCCCGCAGGCACAGGGGGCAACCCCCGTCATAGAGAAGGGTAAGAGCTGGGCAATCGGCTGCGTTGAAGTGTTTGTGGCTAGAAGAATTCACTTTTTGCGGCAGTAGTTCCCGCCTACGTTCATCCACCCTGCAGCGCAGGCCTTGCCGTTGGTTGGTTGCACCGTGTACGTCATCAGCCCCAGGGTGCTGCATTTGCCATTCAGCATGTCTACGTATCCCATTGGGCAGATGTTGCCGATTTTCGGAACCTGCCGCTGGGCTTGGGCCGCTGGGGCTGTCACTGCCAGGCCTGGTAAAACGATCAACAAGGAAAGTAATATGCGCATGGCAGCCTCTCGGGGCACTGGATGGGTATCAACCTATCTTAGGCAGAATGCTATGGATGATCTGAAACATATCCATCTGCATGCTTCGCCAAAGCCTCGAGACCCTGCGGGTGGTGACCCCAGGCGAGGGCTTTACCGACCTCACTGGCCGACTTAACGCCGCCTTGGCCTCCAGTGGCATGGAGCAAGGGCTGCTCAACTTGGTGTGTCTGCACACCTCATGCAGCCTAACTATAAACGAAAACGCCGACCCGCGCGTACTGCGCGACCTTTCCAGCTACCTGCGAGCCCTCGTGCCCGAGGAGGGCATCCGTCCGGTCAGCGGCCGTGGGGAACTGCGACCCTACGTACACGCTGATGAAGGCTCCGACGACATGCCGGCCCACATTCGTACGGCCCTCACCACCAGTCAGCTCAGCCTTTCTTTTGAGGCTGGCCGTCTTTTACTTGGCACCTGGCAGGCTGTTTATCTGTGGGAGCACCGCAGAAGGGGCAGCGAGCGGTTGCTGACACTTCACCTATTGGGTTCTTAGGGCTCCATTCGTTTGATTAGATCCATGAGCAGCAGCACCCCCTGTCCTATCTGCAGAATTCATGACGACCCCGCAGCGCGGGGAGTTTATGAAATCGGTCGCGGTTCCCATTGGCTGTTGCGCCACCATCCCGACCTCGCCCCCCTGGTTGGTTGGCTGCTCCTAGATAGTCTCCGCCATGTAGCGGGCCCGGCTGATTTCAACGACCAGGAGGCAGCCTCCTGGGGGGTTGCTGTGCGCTCCGCCAGCGTTCTGCTCAAGGAGCAAACCGGCTGCGACAGGGTTTATGCGATTGCTTTTGGCGAGGGTGCGCCCCATTTGCACCTCCACCTAATTCCCCGCTTTGCTGGCGATCCCCGCACTAGCGCCTGGTTGGTGGCAGATCACTATCGAGCTGTAGCAGCTGGAGAGCTGCAGCCCGCAGCGCCTGAGCATGTGGCGGACCTGGTGATCCGGGCCCGCAGCAGCTTTTCGGACCAGCTATTGCAGTGAGCTACACCAGCACCGGTAGCTTGGCCAGCTCGCTTTGCTGGAAGCGCAGCTGGCGTGCCTCGCCTTCGGTTGCAACATCCACCGTGATGGTGTGGCCGCTGGTGAACGTCCCGGCCAGGATTCCCTTGGCTAAAGGGGTTTCCAGCTCCCTTTGGATAGCCCGCTTGAGCGGCCGGGCTCCATACACCGGGTCGTAGCCCACACCGGCAAGCCAGTCGAGGGCATCGGCATTGAGCTGCAGCCCCAGTTTTTTGTCGTCTAGGCGCCTGGCCAGCCGCTGCACTTGCAGCTCCACGATCTCGCGCAATTCCTCCTGCTTGAGGCTGTGGAAGATGATCGATTCATCAAGCCGATTGAGGAATTCAGGCCGGAAGTGACCTCTGAGGGCCTCATTTACCCGGGCCTCCATTTCGCCGTGGCGGGCTGGATCGCCTGCCAGATCCAGGATCGAGGCGCTGCCAATGTTGCTTGTGAGGATTAGCACCGTGTTGGTGAAGTCCACCGTGCGGCCCTGGCCATCGGTGACGCGGCCGTCATCGAGGATCTGCAGCATTACGTTGAACACATCGGGGTGGGCCTTCTCCACCTCGTCGAACAGGATCACGGCGTAGGGTCGGCGCCGCACCGCTTCGGTGAGTTGGCCGCCCTCTTCGTAGCCCACGTATCCCGGAGGTGCTCCGATCAGCCTGCTCACGGCGTGCTTCTCCATGTACTCGCTCATGTCGATGCGCACCATCGACTCCTCGGAATCGAACAGCTGGGCTGCCAGGGCCTTGGAGAGTTCCGTTTTTCCCACACCCGTGGGGCCAAGGAAAAGGAAGCTGGCGATTGGCCGGTTGGGATCGCTCAGCCCTGCCCTTGATCTCTGAATTGCATCGGCTACTGCGGTGACCGCCTGGGCCTGACCAATCACCCGGGTGTGCAGCTCCTCCTCTAGGTGCAGCAGCTTCGCCATCTCGCTTTGGACCAACTTGGCCACGGGGATGCCGGTCCATTTGGCGATCACCTCGGCGATGTCGTCTTCGGTGACCTCTTCACGCAGCATGGTTTTATCGCGACCGCTGGCATTAAGCGCCTCTTCTTTGGCGGCCAGCTTCTTGTGCAGCTCGGCCAGGGTGCCGTATTCGAGCTCGGCGGCCTTGTTGAGGTCGTAGTTGCGCTTCGCCTGCTCTACCTGCAGCTGCACCTGCTCGATCTCCTCTTTGATCGCGCCAAGCTCATCAATTGAGCTCTTTTCTGCCTGCCATTGGGCATTGAGGGTGCTCTGCTGTTCGCTGAGATCGGCCAGCTCCTTCTCCAGTCGCTCGAGCCGGTCCTTGCTGGCAGGGTCGGATTCGCGCCCCAGAGACAGCTTTTCCATCTCCAGCTGCAGGATGCGGCGATCGAGCTCGTCGATCTGCTCCGGCTTGGAGGTGATCTCCATCTTTAGGCGGGCGGCCGATTCATCCATCAGATCGATGGCCTTGTCTGGCAGGAAGCGATCGGCGATGTAACGGCTGGAGAGCACGGCCGCTGCCACCAGGGCGTTGTCGGCGATGCGCACGCCATGGTGCACCTCGTAGCGCTCTTTGAGACCCCGCAGGATCGAGATGGTGTCTTCCACCGTGGGTTGATCCACGAACACCTGCTGGAAGCGGCGCTCTAGGGCCGGATCCTTCTCGATGTGTTGCCGGTGCTCATCGAGGGTGGTGGCGCCAATGCAGCGCAGCTCGCCCCGGGCCAGCATCGGTTTGAGCAGGTTGCTGGCATCCATGGCGCCGCCGCTGGCGCCGGCCCCCACCACCGTGTGGATCTCGTCGATGAACAGCACGATCTGCCCCTCCGAGGCGGTGACCTCCTTGAGCACGGCCTTGAGCCGCTCTTCGAATTCACCGCGGTATTTGGCACCGGCGATCAGGGCGCCCATATCGAGAGACACGAGCTGGCGGTTCTGCAACGCCTGGGGCACATCCCCATTCACGATGCGCTGGGCCAGGCCCTCCACAATCGCCGTTTTGCCCACGCCGGGCTCGCCGATCAGCACCGGGTTGTTCTTGGTGCGGCGGCTGAGGATCTGAATCGTGCGGCGGATCTCTTCATCGCGGCCAATCACGGGATCGAGCTTGCCCTCGCGCGCTGCGGCGGTGAGATCTCTGCCGTATTTCTCCAGGGATTCGTAGGTACCTTCGGGGTTCTGATCGGTCACGTTTTGGGATCCGCGGATGGCCTGTACTGCTTCTTTGAGTTTGTTGGTGTTTGTGCCCGCTTGAGATAGCAATTGCTTGCCGCAGCGGTCGTCGATCGCTAGCGCCAGAAGTAGGTGCTCAATGGCGATATAGCTGTCGCCGTAGGACTGTTTGAGCTCCTCCGCCTGGTCAAGAACGGTATTGAGCCCCTTGCCGAGATAGACGTTGTCTGGGGGCGCACTAAGGCTGGCTTGGCCGGCGATCCAGGCGTCAACCTTCTGGCTAAGGCTGCCCACATCCACGCCGGCCTTTTCCAGAATGCGGCCTGCCAAGCCCTGCTGGCTTAGTAGGGCGGCGAGCAGGTGCTCGCTTTCCATTTGCTGCTGACGCCGCTGCTGCGCCAACTGCTGGGCCGCCACCACGGAAGCCCAGGCTTTTTCGGTGAAAATTTCGGCGGTGGGATGCATGGCCACTTGCCTCGTTTGAGCTGCTGGATTAAACGTATGTCCGTTGTCTCAATTCAGCAGCGAGGAGAACCGACCGGATTGATTCGGTCCTCCCCCGAGCTGGTGGGCCTAGTTCTTCGGGAGCTGAATCACACCAGCATCGGCGCCGCACATTCGCAGCGGACAGCCATCCGCTCCATACAGCGCGTCGGCGGGGGATAGGCAGCCCATCGCGTTCTTTGCCTGCACTTGATTGGCTTGGATCCGCCTGGGCTGGAGCAGTTTCTGGCTGGCGGGCACCACCAGTGGACAGGGAGGCTTAGGCAAGGCCTGAGCCTGAGCCTGGCCTTGGAAGCCTCCCAGCAGCCCAGCCCCGGCGATGGCGAGTCCCAGCACCACGGCATCCATGCTCATCAGCAGTCGGGCCTGGGGCGAGGGGGTATGGGCTGCCATGCCAATGCCTAGTTCAGACTGTGACCACTCTGGCCCCCCGCATGGGGGATCGCTGCCGTGAACGACACCTGGAATGACCCCTTGATCGAGCAACTGGCGTCCGAGTCGCGGGAGTTTGATGGCACGGGTCGGGATCCGGAGCGCAACTGCTGGCTGGCAGTGCATCGGTATGTGCACGGTGTACTTCCCAGCGAATACGACATCCGCGAGGTTCCTGAGGAGCTCTACCTGGCCGTGCTGGCTGCCCGCCGAAGCCAGGACTGAGATCCGGGCAGAATTTTCCCGGATTTTCGCTCGGCTTCGGAGGCCAACAAAAAACCCCGACCTTGGCCGGGGTTAGCTGAAGGACTAATTGGATAATTGAGTCAGGAAGACCAGCCCAGGAACATCGGCCCCGGAAGACCAGCCCTTAGATCAGGCCCAGCCCTTAGAAGACATGTCTTCGACGTAGGCAGCGACATCGGCGATGTCACCTTCGCTGAGCTTGCCACCGAAGGCAGGCATGGCGTTCTTGCCGTTGGTTACCTGGTAAGCAATGGCAGCTTCGTGGCCTTCGCTGTAGTTGGCCAGGTAAGCGGTTAGGGCATCCTGCTTAAGGGTGCGCTCGGCGTTAACAACGTTGCCACCACCCATGTGGCAAGCGGCGCAGTTGGCGGAAAAGATCTGGCCGCCATGGGCCACATCTGCAGCGAAGCTAGGAGCAGCACCCAGCACGAGCGCTAGGCAGAGAGCGATCAGAGAGAAGAGACGGCGCATGGGGGGCGCTTAAAAGCATGGGCAACTCGACAAAATTAAGGCGTGAACGGGGCTGATGTGACCTCCGGCAACCAGGTTCGAAACAATTGCCACAAAGTTGGCTGTGCTGTGGGATCAGCCGAGTGCCAAGACGTTGATTTCAGCGGTCATGCCTGCTGCCCGATGGGGCTCACACCAGATCGCGTAGCGGCCGGGCATATCAAATTTTTGCTCCCAGCTTTCGCCCAAAGCGAAGCTGAGCGGTTCATGGCTCCATTCGGGATGGCCTGCCACGATCAAGTTGTGGGGGCCGAGCCCCCGCATTTCAAAGCTCACTGTGTCGCCGGCGTTGATCGTCAGCTGCTCGGGTTTGAACACCAAAAAGCCTTCGTCGTTGCCGAGCCCCATCGAAACGGTGGCCGCCAGGGCTGTCTTTGGTCCGCCGCTAAGCAGCATCGTGAACACGAGGCAGGCCAGCACCAGCCTGCCCAGCAGCCAGACCAGCCTGTGGTTACTCACCTATGCGGCAGGCCAGCGGTTTCGAACACCGCTTGGAGCGTGGGTGCGTAGCTCACCAGGCCAAAGCGTTCTGGTGGGCTCACCGGCTCGTGCACGAAGTGGCGCTGGCGAATTGAGAAGCGATCCCAGGCATTGACTTCAATGCGTAGCAGTTTGATCAGGGCTTCGATTAACCAGCCTTGCAGGTCGATCCCAAAGGGTGGCTGCCAGCTGCGGCGCCAACGGCAGAGCTGGGCCACGGTGTCATTGACGCTGATCGGCGCCTGGCCGAGCACCAGGCGCCGCAGAGCTCCCTGGTTTGGTTCCGGATTGGGTTGATGGGGCTGGGTGGCCAAATGGGCGCACACCAGGGCTATGTCGGCGGCGTGGATGAAGTGGAAGCTGGCTTCGGTGCGCAGCCACTTAGCAAGCCACAACCAGCGGGTTGCCTCCCTAATCCCGGCGGTGAGGTAGCTGGTGGGATGGCGGTCTCCAGGACCAACCTGACCCCCAAATACCAGGGTGGGAAATACGGCCACAATTTTGGCGGCTAGGGGGTGGTCCTCCAGTTGCTGCAGACAGAGGGCCTTGGTTTGGATGTATTCAGTGCCAAATTGCGCTGCCTCGGGCAGCAGCTGCAACTGCCGATCCAGAATTGAGGCAGTGGAGAAGTAGATCACCTGCTCCAGCCATACAGGGCTGGTGAAAGCCAGCAGCTGCTTGACCGCGTCCACGTTCACCTGCTGGGCTCTTAATGGATCGCCCCAGGCGGTGGCCGTGTGGATGATGCGAGTGGCGGTGGCGATTGCACCGGCATGGGGCGTTAGCTCCCGCAGGTCACCGACCAGCAGGGTGACCCGAGGATCATCTGCTGAAACAACCGTGAGCTTGGTTGGATCACGGAGCAGGAGCAGCAACTCCGCATCGCTGTGGCGATAAAGCCGCTCAGTGATGTATTGGCCAACGCAGCCACTAGCCCCTGTGATCAGGATCCTCTGGGGTCGGGATCCTCCCGCGGGGCTGCTCAAGCCGCCGCTCCGATGCGCTCCATCACACTCTTGCCGGCTTCAAAGAAGGCGCGGCCGTTTTCTTCTGGAGTGCCCGGCAGGATGCCGTGGCCCAGGTTGAGAATGTGCTTGCGGCCGCGGGCTTTGCGCACGGTGTCGTCGATGCGGGCCTGGATGGCCGCTGGGGTGCCGAATAGCAATCCGGGATCCACGTTGCCCTGCACGCCAATGTTCTCGGGTAGGCGGGCCAGGCCCTCGGCCATGTCCACGGTCCAGTCGAGCGAAATGATGTCTACACCTGTGCGTGCCATGCGCTCAAGTACGCCGGCGCTGCCGGATATGTAGAGGATGAAGGGGGTATCGGGGTGGGTTTGCTTAACCAGATCCACCACCTTCTTCTGGTAAGGCGCCGCGAAGCTGTCGTAATCCATGGGGCTGAGCTGGCCGGCCCAGGAATCGAACATCTGCACCACCTGGGCGCCGGAATCGATCTGATAGCGCAGGTAGGTGGCAATTGACTCGGCGAAGTGGTCTAGGAGCTTGTGCAGCAGCTCCGGCTCTTGGAAGGCCATCGCCTTGATCACGGCGTAATTCTTGCTGCTCTTGCCTTCCACCACATAGGCGGCCAGGGTCCAGGGGGCTCCCACAAAGCCCAGTACAGCCGCTTCATTGCCCACCGATTGGCGCAAACGGGTGAGCACTTCACCCACAAATGGCATGCTCTCGGCCGGCTCCAAGGCCCGCAAAGCCTCTACTTGGGCAAGGTTGCGGATGGGGTCCTGGATCAGGGGCCCCTGGCTCTCAATGATGTCGAAGTTGATCCCCATACCCGGCAGGGGCGTGAGGATGTCTGAAAAGAGGATCACGCCGTCGGGCTTGAAGGCGTGGAAGGGCTGCATGGAGATCTCGTAGGAGAGATCTGGGTTTTCTGAGCGCTCGCGGAAACCGGGATGGCGGTCGCGTAGGTCGCGATACACCTTCATGTAGCGCCCGGCCTGGCGCATCATCCAAACCGGGGGCCGCTCCACCTGCTCACCTCGGGCGGCGCGCAGCAGCAGGGGGGCGGTTTCGGTCATGGTTGCAAGCAGAGCGAAGCGAGAACTTACCCGAGCAGGGCCCCGGAACCGCTGGCTTCGTCACAGGTGTCTTTATCCAACTGTTGGCTGCGGATTTCGTCCCGGCGGAAGACGAGCACTGAAAGGGGTGGTAGGCAGAGATCCAGGGATTGGTCATAGCCATGGATCCCCCACTGGTCGGTGAATTTGCCGCCCAGGTTGCCCAGGTTGCTGCCGCCGTAGCGCTCAGAATCTGTGTTGAAGGCTTCCTCATAGAAGCCTTCCAGCGGCACGCCCACTCGGTAGTGGGAATGGCTCTGGGGAGTGAAGTTGGCCACCACCACAAGCCACTTGCCCGTGGCACTTTCACGCCGCATGAAGCTGATGATCGAGTGGCGATTGTCGTTGCAATCGATCCACTGGAAGCCGAATTCGCTGAAATCGTCGCCCCAGAGAGCCCGCTCCGATTTGTAGAAGACGTTGAGATCGTCGACGAGACGCTGCAGCCCCTGGTGAGAGTCGTGCTGCAGCAGCTCCCACTGCAGATCGCCCCATACATTCCACTCAGCCCTCTGGCCAAATTCCATCCCCATGAAGATGGTTTTCTTGCCGGGATGGGTCCACATGTATGCCAGCAGTGCCCGCACGTTGGCAAATTTTTGCCAGTCGTCACCAGGCATTTTGTGCAAGAGGTTGCTCTTGCCATGCACCACTTCGTCGTGGCTCAACGCCAGCATGAAGTTCTCGGTGAAGGCGTACCAGATTGAGAAGGTGACGTTGTTCTGGTGGAACTGGCGGAACCAGGGATCTAGCTCGAAGTAATCGAGCATGTCGTGCATCCAGCCCATGTTCCATTTGAGGTTGAACCCGAGGCCGCCAATATTGGTGGGCTGGGTAACCATGGGCCAGGTGGTGGATTCCTCGGCGATCGAGAGTGCTCCAGGGAAGTGCTCGAACAGCACGTGGTTGGCCTGTTGCAGGAAAGTGACGGCCTCTGTGTTTTCACGGCCACCATGGTCATTTGGCAACCATTCACCATCTGGGCGCAGGTAGTCGCGATAAAGCATGGAGGCCACCGCATCTACGCGGATGCCGTCGATGTGGAACTCCTCAAACCAATAAACTAGGTTTGCCACAAGGAAGTTGCGCACTTCGTTGCGGCTGTAATTGAAGATGAGGGTGCCCCACTCCTTGTGCTCGCCGATGCGCGGATCGGCATGCTCATAAAGATGGGCGCCATCAAAGAAGGCCAGGCCGTGGGCATCTTTGGGGAAGTGGCCTGGCACCCAGTCGAGGATCACGCCAATGCCTTCGGCGTGGCAGCGATCCACGAAGGCGCGGAATTCATCCGGTGTGCCAAAGCGGCTGGTGGGGGCGTACCAGCCCGTGACCTGGTAGCCCCAGGAACCATCGAAGGGATGCTCCGAGATCGGCATCAGCTCGATGTGGGTAAAGCCGCGGGCTTTCACGTAGGGGATGACCCGATCAGCTAGCTCCGGATAGGTGAGCAGGCGAGCGCCGGGTTTGAGATCGGCTGCAGGCACCGGCGGGCGCGGTGTGCCGTCAGCTTCGATGTAGGGCTGGTCCGCAGCGCCGTGCATCCAGCTGCCCAGATGCATTTCATACACAGACACCGGTTGGTCGAGGGGGTTGCGGCTATCCCGCTCCTGCATCCAGCCCGAGTCTTGCCATTGGTGCCCCGCAAGGGACTCAACGATCGAGCCATTGTTGGGACGAATCTCATGGCGGAAGCCATAGGGGTCTGCTTTTTGGTAGCAGTGCCCGTTTTGAGCTCTTACCTCGTATTTGTAAATCTCACCTGGCTGAAGCCCGGGAATGAATAGCTCCCAGGATCCACCCACCCTTGCCTGCATCGGATGGTGGCGGCCATCCCAGCCGTTGAAATTGCCCAGCACCGCCACGCTGCGGGCATTGGGGGCCCAGAGGCAGAACTGAACGCCCTTGACGCCGTTGTGCTCCACCACGTGGGCACCCATACGGCGCCATATGTGGTGGTGGTTGCCCTCTGCAAACAACAGGCGGTCTAGTTCGCCCATCCATTCATGGCGAAACGACCAGGGATCGGGCTGCACGTGTTCGATGCCGCCGCGGTTTACCCGCACTTGGTAAGCGGTACCGGGATCACTGCCCCAAGCTGCTTCGAAAATCCATGGGTGATTCGGAGTGGCCATCGGCAGCGATTGGCCATCGATCAGCAGCTCAACACGCTCTGCCTCAGGCATCCAGACGCGTAGCACCCATCCGCCCGATTCGAGGGGCTGGGGCCCCAGCACCGCAAACGGGTGGTCGTGCCGGCATTCAGCCAGCCGCTGGCAATCCTCCGCCATCCAGTTAAGGGTGAGCAAGGACATGTACCAGCAGCGATCGGAAGGCGAGCTTAGGCGGCTTAGGGCTCAGCGCACCGGCTTGGGGGTGATTGGATCGCTGGGAAAGTCGATGCCGATTATTTCGTTGTTGGCATTAAGGATCACAAAGAGTGAATCGCTAAGTCGATTGAAATCGCTATTGACGAGTACGAGACGCTGGTCGCCGCCGCCCTCGGCCACCACAACCTTGCGGATCCGTACAAATTCGCCGGTTTGACGTTGCAGCTGCTGCCAGCGCACCTGCAGGCTGCTCGCGGAGATTTCCTTCTGCAGTGACAGGCTCAAAAAGCTGCGCGCTGAGATGAACTGGCCACTGCTTAGGGCGGTGACAAATCTCTTGGCAACCGCGCCGGGCGCCTCATCGGTTACATCCAGGTGGTAACCAGCGAGTTTGCCTTCGGGGTTGAGCACGATGAACAGCTCTCGCTTGCCCATGCTTGTGGTGATGCTGGCCTCAACAGTGGTGTTGCGCAAACCCCCTTGCACGCTGAGCAGGGTCCAGCTCAACAGTTTCGGCTGGGTGCGCATTGTTTCCGCCACCATCGAAGGGCTGCTAACCGCCTTGAGTTCCTCTGAGAATTGGCTGTAGCGCAGGTTGGGATCGCGGCTTTTAACTGCTGCCAAAATGCGATTGGCGGCAGCGCGGGCGGCTTCGACGCTGAGGGCTGGACGATCCACACCACCGCTCTGGCTCTGGGCCAAAGCCGCACTGCCTGATGTTCCTGGCACTGCGGCCATGGTGATGCTCAGGCCGGTGGCCAGGGCAAGCATGCCGAGAGCCATGCGGCTGAGGGCCTGGGGCTGTTGAACAGAGCGCAGGTGGCGCAGCGACATCGCAAAAACAAACACTCGGCTCAGTGTGCCCCAAATTTGTCGCCCAAGAGTGGCAGCAGCTGCAATTGGGAATCAGCCAGTTCAAGCTCCAGCGTGATGACTCGATGGTGCGGGCCGGTAGGCCCGAAGGTCTCGAGGCCGTCGCCGGGGTTTACGGCAATCTGCGGCCAGGCCGCTCCCGCTAAGGAGAGTCGCAACCGTTCCCCGGGGCAGAGCTCAACTAGCAGGGGCTGCAATTGAACTTGCAGCAACGATTTTTTGCCTGCCAGCTGCTGGGTCCTGGCCACGCCCGTGCTCAGTTGGAGCACCCTTCCCTGGGGATCAACCGCCGAGAGAGCTGCACAAAGGTCAAAGCTGGGTTGGTCGGCCCGCACAGAAATGGTCAATAGGGGCCGACCTTCCAGCTCCAGGGGCGTGCTGAGTGGTGAACTGCTGAAGCAGATCACATCACTACGGCCGTCCAGGTCGCCGCGTTCACACGGGCCTGGATCGAGGCCAAGGTGGCCGCCCCGGCCTGGGACTGGTCGCCAGGGATCGTGAACCAGGGCGACCTCGCCGCTGCCAAATCGATCAAGCAGCAATTCGCCCTCCTCCACGTCGATTGTGGCCAGGCCACTACTGCGTAGCCCCCAGCTCAGGGGGCTACTGTCTGAATTGGGTGCCCGCCAATGGCGGCTTGAGTTCTTGCCGTTTGTAAGGGGGTCTTTCTCTACAAGAACTGCAGTGCTGAGTTCTTCTGTAGCGGCTTGATCCTGAAGATGGTGCTGAAAGAAGGCCAGTTGCAATCGATCAAGGCCGCCGTTCCAGTTGAGGTGGGTGTATGCGCCAATGCGCAGCAGCGGCGAGCCACCTGCAGCGCTAGCACGGGCAAAGAGGTTCAAGATGCCGCGCAGATGGGGGTCGTACCAGCCACCGATCAGCAGCATCGGGCGCTGCAATAGAGCTGCGACTGGTTGGTGGCAAACCCACCTAGGGGCCTCGCTTGCCGGCAGCTGCAGCCAGCGGCAGGCCATGCCTTGGGGGTCATAGCGCTTGAGCAGCTCCAAGCCTTCAGCCAGAAAGTCGCCCGAGTCGAGGCTGCGGCGAATCGCTTGCCAGCCGGCATCGTCCCCAAGTTTTTTGCAGCGCAGGGCTGCCAATTGCAGTCCCCAGCCCAGGCCTAGGGCCCACCAGTGGGCTCCTCCCTCGCAGGCCCAGTCACCGCGCTCGTCCAAACCAGCCATAGCCGGTACAAGGCAGTCGGGCAGGGCCGCTGGATCGTCGCTTAGCAGTTGGGTCAGGCCTTGGTATGAAAATCCATAGCAACCGACTCTTCCGTTACTGCTTTCAAGTTTGCGAACCCAGCGGATGGTGTCTGCCCCATCGGATAACTCCTGCTCGAATCCTTGGAACGTCCCTTGGGAAGCACCTTGACCGCGCACATCCTGAACAACTACCAGAAAGCCATGGGCTGCGTACCAGCTGGGATGGGCATAGGTAATAGTTGAGGCGATCGCTCGGCCGTAGGGCTGTCGCATCAGCAGCACCGGCCATGATCCTTGGTCTGCTGGTTGCCAGACTCGGCTGATCAGCTGGGTGCCATCCCGGCAATCCATGGCCTCGTCTCGCCATCGAACCTGCAAAAGGTTTGGCGCTGGGCTGCTCACTCAGCGCACATCGGGGCAATAAAGCCCAATTACATAGGTGATAAGAACCTCAGAATCCATGGGACTGAGGTTTTCTTGGCGGGCGATCTGGCTCACGGCCGAGCTGGATGTAGCGGAGAGCCCCTGGGCGTTCAAGCCCTGAAATTGGCTGCAAAGCGCCTTCGCCCGCGCCGGGTTTTGCTTCACGGACTCAAGCAATTGGGATTGAGCCATGGCGGGTGACCACAGAGCTGCCAGGCTGATCAGCAGAAGCGGCACCAGGCCGAAGATGTAACGGCCGCAGGTCGAATTACTGGGTGGGGAGTGGAGATTTGACAACGTATGCAGCCCCAAGGCACTTCCATTTGAGCCACCTGGGGCGGCGGCTGGTGGCTGCTCTGGATCAGTTCGTGGGGCGGCGCTGAGCGCGCCGGATCCATTCGCTCAAGGTGGTCAGATCGAGCAGGGGGGAGGCCATGCCGGTGAGGCTTCGTTGCAGCCGGCCCATCTGTACCAAGAGTTGGTGCGGGTCACTGGCCGCCAATCCAGCCCTGCTAGCGATGCCGGCGTAGAGCAGCAGGGCGGCTTCTGCCGGCTCGAGTCCCACTTCCACCACTAGCCGGGCCTGGCCCCGAAGCTTGATCAGCCGGGCCTCGCTGGCGCCGCCGCTGCGGCCGAGCCGGCGCAGGTCCTGGTCTTGGAGTCCGGCGAGTTGGGGCCAGCTATCGATGCCGGCCAGCTCCAATTGGCGTTGTTCACGCTGAAAGTGAATCGGCAGTTGCCACATGGCTAGGGCTGTAGCTCAACATCACCACTTGTCAGGCTGCGGGTGGCTTCTGCCAGCACCACTGGCTTGCTCAGCCCCGGGGCGATCGTCTCGACGCGGCGCAGTCGCACGTGCACCAGGTTGTCGGCGCTGCTGCGGCCGCCACCCCTGAGGTTTTGGGCGACTTGCTGAACTGTGGGTGCGGCGGCCCCATCCGCTAGGCCGTCTGGCGCTGCTGCCACCACCAGGTCGATGCCGTTGTCAAACACCACCGGCACGCTCACGGCCCCAGCTAGCTGCACGCGAGGGGTATAGCTCACCGCAAAGGCAAGGCAGGAAACGGCGAGCAGGGCCGTGAAGCTGGTGACACCAACCAGCCGAAAGCGAATCCCCCAGCGGCTCAAATAACCAACAATCGTGGTCAAAGCCAGGACCCCACTGGCGGCCCCCAGCCATTTGCCCGCTGTCAGCAGGATTGGATCAGCGGCCATAGGGCTGGATGTTTGGGTTAGTGCCTTTATATTGCGCCGGTCGCAGGGGTGGCAGCCCACGGGAATGGCGGAGTTGCCAGAACAGAACCCTGGGCCAGTCCCCGCTTCGCCGTCACTTGCACCCCCACCCTGGCCTCAGGGCCAGGACAGCGTCCGCTTGCTGGCGGCGTTTACTGGCGGCTGCGGTGCCCTGCTTCTGCTGGTCTGGGGCGGGGATCAGGCACTGAGAAAGCTCTACGAGCACTGGAGACCTCGGCTTGAACAGCCGATCAGCCAGCTTTCTGGCCATCCCGTTGAGCTTGGCGAATACCAGGGCCTGGGCTGGGGTGGTCTGCGCATTGGGCCCAGTCGCATCGCCCCTGGGCGACTGGATGGCTCCTCCGTCTTGGTGCGTTCGGTTTTGGTGAGCTTGGATCCACTAGCCAGCCTGCGCCAGCGGTTGCCAGTGGTGCATGTGGGCCTGGCTGGTGTGCGCGCTGAGTTGCGGCGCAACTCCCAAGGTCAGTATTGGGTGCCAGGGCGCCTTGCTGTAGGCACCCAGCCACCGCGCCTGGATCTCAGGTTGCGTCTGGTGGATCCTGCCTTGCTCAACCTGCAGCCCTCCGGTACGCGCCTCCGCCTCACGGGCCGTGGTGCAGTGCGGCCCCATCGCCGGGAGGTTGAACTGGCGGCTTGGCTGCGAGCCGATGCAGCTGCTGACTCTCTGGCCATGGAGCTCCAAGGCAATTGGCAGAGGCAGCGCTGGGATGGAACCCTGCGGGCAAAGGCCTTGCAGCTAGCCCCGCTGCAGCGCCTGGTAGGCCTGCCTGGTCAACTTGCGGGTCGCGCAGACGGCAAGTTCGCCTTGGCCTGGAGGGATCGCCAGCCCTTCTGTCGAGGTGGAGCCCAGCTGCGCCAATTGCGCTGGCGGCCTGCTACTGGCTTATCCCGACTGGAGTTGCCATTCAGCCAACTGCGCTGCAGCGGCCAGGCGCTCGAGTTGGACCGCTCTGCCTGGCGCTGGGGAGCACCGGGCAGCAAGGGCCTGCAGGGCACCCTGCGGCTTGAGGGGCTGTGGCAGCGAAACCAGCTTCAGTTGCGCCAGTTTGAGCTGGCCCGCGGCCGCTCCTGGCTAAAGCTCAAGGGGAGCTTGGCCAGGCGTTTTGATCTGACGGGGCAATGGCAGCTCCGGCCCGGTGACCTTCCCCTGCAAGCCGGCACCCCTGAGTGGCTGTTGAACCAACAGGTAAGCGGCTCAGTTTCGGCCAGGGGGCCGTGGCGCCTGCCCCAGCTCCAGGCCCGCTTTGGTCAGCCCAGTAACCCGTTGCTGGGTCGCTGGGATGCGGTTTTGGATTGGCGCGATAAGCGCCTAGTGCTGCAGCGTTTCAGTAGTGCCCACCTCTCCGCCCGTGGCGTGTTGCCCCTGGGCCTGCGGGCTGGTGAGGGGCTGGTGCCAGGCCAGCTCGATCTCAACTTGGAGCTGCAGCGCTACCCCCTCGAGCGGCTTGATTTGCTTGTGGGCACCCAATTGCAGGGAATCTTGCAGGCCACTGGCCGGGTTCGGGGCCCTCTCAAAGCCTTGAGGCCAGACCTGGATCTCCGGATCGACCAGCCCGGTGCGGGCCCCCTCAGCTTGCGGGAAAACTGGCAGGGCCAGTGGTTTGGTGATCCGGCTGGTGGCGGGCGCCTACGCATGCAAGCTCTCGCTCCTGCGCCGGTGGGGGTGCTTACGGCCCGCCTCGATTCCCGTTGGCTCCCCCGTGCAGTTCGCCTTGACCGGGCCGGCGGCACTCTGGAACTCAACGGCAGCCCTCGTGCCTACCGCTGGCAGGCATCCCAGTTGCCCCTCGACGGATTGCAGCTAGCCCTGGGGCCAAATTCGAGGCGGCAACCCCTGCAAGCCCGGCTGAGCGGTAACGGCCTGCTTGAACTCCAACCCCTGGCCTTCAGCGGTAGCGCCCAGCTTGATAGGCCGGTCTTTTTCGGCGTCTGGGGGAAATCGGCCCAGGCGAATATCCGCTACGCCAAGCGTCGCTACTCAGTCCAAGGAGCTATCTCTCCCCTTGCTGGGGGCAACCTTGCGATCGATTGGAGTGGCGTATGGCATGGCGCCTTCCGAGCTCGCCTCCAGGCTGAGAGATTACCGCCGCTGTTTTTGCAGCAATTGGTCAGGGCCTGGCCCCAGTGGCGCGGAGGGAGCTCGCCGATCCTGGGCCGGGCCAGCGACATCGGCACCCTGCTTATCGATACCTTTAGCGGCAGCGTTCAGGACCAGCTGCGGGCCCTGGAGCTTGCTAGAGCTCGCCTGAGCGCTGCCCGGCTGGAGCGTGACCGGCAAAGCAGCCCCCAGGAGCGACTGCAGCGGCTGGCAGGTCAGATCGATGCAGACCTGCGCCTTGACGGAGCCAGCCTGCTGGAAGCCCGCGCCGACCTCCAGGCCCGCGCCCACCTCTGGATGCCTGAGGCAAACCAGGACCAGCCCCTTACCTCTGTGCCGGTGCTGGTGAAGTTCACCGGGCCCCTGCGCCGGGGGGCTGGCAATTTCAGCCTGGCTGACCTGCCCCTTGAGCTGTTGGCGCTGCTTACCCCTGTGCCCGCCGGATTGCGTGGCCGCCTATCTCTGCAGGGGCGCTACCGCCTCGGCACTCCCCAACCTGAGCTTGCCCTCAACATCAGCCTGGTTGATGGCTACCTAAGGGAAACGGCTTTGGTGCTGGAGCGGAGCACCATTCAGCTGGAGCAGGCCAGGTTGCTCCTCGATCTTTCTTTGCGGGCGGCCGGGGCTTCAAGCAGCGTCGAATTGGCGGGTGTTGTGCCCTTAGATCCGGGCAAGCAGGGTCTTGAACTGCGCCTGGCTAGTCGTGACGACGGCTTGCGTTTCCTGGCGGGGCTTGCCCAGCCTGCCCTGCAGTGGAATCAGGGCAGCGGCGACCTGCAACTGCTTGTGCGCGGCAGCGTCAAAGAGCCGATCGCTAACGGATTTTTGCGTTTCCGAGGTGCTCAGTTGCAGTTCATCGGCCAAAAGGTTCGTGACGTCGATGCCACCGTGCTGTTCGACTTTGAGCAGCTCCTGCTTCAGGAGTTCAACGCCAAGGTGGGAGATAAGGGAGTGGTGCGTGGTAGCGGAAGCCTGGGGCTGTTTCGCCCTGAGGCCACACCTGATGGCAAAGACGCCACCCTGAAGGTAGAGCTCGAAAAGGTGCCCTTTGCCATGTCTCGGATCAAGGCCGTGGCTGACGGGTCCCTTCAAATCGGAGGCAGCGTTGCTGCCCTTGATATTGGCGGGGAGCTGGCTATCTCCCGGGGCAGCGTCAACGTTCAGCCGGCCCGACTGGCCAGTGAAGCCAATCTGGCGGCACCGGTAGCTAGCGCTGCTGAATTGCTCGAATCCCGCTGGAATTACGACCAGCCCTTGGTACTGCTCGGTCCCGATGTGGAGAGCAACGCCAGTGAGGCCCTGCGTGCCGCCGTACCTAACGCCAGCTTTGTGGGTTTCGATGACCTGAAGCTGAAGCTGGGTCCCGACCTGAGGGTGGGTATTCCCAACCTGGCAAGTTTTGGTACGAGTGGGGCGCTGCGTCTCAATGGTCGGCTGGATCCGAGCCTGCGCTTGCAGGGCGTGGTTCGGTTGCTGAACGGGCGACTCAACCTGTTCACCACCACGTTTGGACTCGATCCCGACTCTCCAAACGTTGCGGTGTTCACACCCTCGATGGGATTGATTCCTTTTTTAGATATCTCGCTGCGTACCAGGGTCTCCGACAACCTGCCGACCACCAGTGGTATTGGGACCGCCGGCAGCCTTTCATTGCAGGACTTTCAGGCGGTTGGCGCCACCAACTCCCTCGACCAGCTCAACTTGGTGCGTGTTTTTCTGAGTGTGAGCGGCCCGGCGGACCGTCTTGCGGACAACCTGGTGCTGCGCAGTTCGCCACCGCTCTCGGAGGATCGGCTACTGGCCCTGATCGGCGGCAATACCCTGGCCGGCCTGGCGGGATCGGCAGGCGGCACTGCTCTTGCCACCGCCCTAGGCCAAACCCTGCTCTCGCCCCTGCTCGGCACCCTCGGCGATGCCTTCGGCCAGCGACTCAGCTTTGCCCTTTATCCCACCTACGTGAACCAAGGTGTCGCCAGTGGCGCCGAACGTCGCTCAGGCCGGGTGCCGCCCCAGCTGGTTCTGGGAGCAGAAATAGGTCTTGATCTCACGGAACGCTTCAATGCATCCGTGTTGGCTGCCCCCAACCGCTCCGACGTACCGCCCCAATTAAATCTGAATTTCAAGGCCTCAGAATTGCTCAACCTGCAAGGGGCCGTCGACGCCCAGGGTGCCTGGCAGACCCAGTTGCAGCTGTTTTTCCGCTTCTGAGCTTGTTTATTTCGATGCAGCGATTCTGATGAACCAGTTGATCGGGGTGGATCTCGGTGGTAGCGCCATCAAGTTGGGGCGCTTCAGCGAAGCCGGCGACCTGCTGGCGGAGCTGCAGGTGCCTACGCCCCAGCCAGCGGTGCCTGGTGCCGTGACAACGGCAATCGTGGCGGCGGTGCAGCAACTAGATCCTCAGCGGCTGGCCGATCGGGTTGGGGTGGGCCATCCGGGGCCGAGCGACCAGGCCGGCCGGGTGGCGCGCATCGCCATAAACCTGCCGGGTTGGCTGGATGTGCCCTTGGCCAATTGGCTCGAGCCCCTGCTGGAGCGCCCGGTGACCCTGGCAAATGATGGCAACTGCGCCCTGCTCGGTGAGCACTGGCTCGGGGCGGCCCGCGGAGTTAGCGATGTCTTGCTGCTCACCTTGGGCACGGGCGTGGGCGGAGCGGTTTTGCTTGATGGCCAGTTGTTTACAGGTCATCGGGGGGCGGCCGCCGAGCCCGGTTTGATCGGCCTAGATCCCGCTGGTCCGCCCTGCAACAGCGGTAACAACGGCTCACTGGAATCCTTCTGCAGTCGCCGTGGCTTCGATCGCCTCTCCAACGTGGATCCGGCCGAACTCTGCCGCCGGGCCGCTGGCGGCGATGGCGAAGCTCTGGGGGTTTGGCGGGCCTACGGCCAGCTGCTGGGGCAAGGTTTGAGCTCCCTGCTCTATGTGCTCACACCGCAGCTAGTGCTGATTGGTGGTGGCCTCAGCGGCGCCAGCGATCACTTCTTGCCAGCGGTTTGGCAGGAGGTGGAGCAGCGGGTGCAGGCAGCCAGCCGGGAGGGTCTGACGATTCGTCGCTGCAGCCTCGGCAACGGAGCCGGCCGGCTGGGGGCGGCTCGCCTGGCGTTGCAACGTTTGGCGCCCAGCTTGGGATGATGGCTTGATGATTCCTGATCCCTCCCCAGACCTGCTGGCCCGGGCCGCCCAGGTGCGCCGCTGCGCCATGGCCCTTGGCCAACTCGACGATGGCCAGCGCCGTCTGGCCGTGCTGGCCATGGCAGAAGCCCTAGAGCAGGGCAGTGAAGCCATTTTGGTCGCCAACCAGGCCGATCTTGAGGCCGCTGCCGCCGAGGAGCTGGCGCCGGCGCTGGTGGCCCGGCTCAAGCTCGATGGTCCCAAATTGGCAGGGGCGATCGCGGGTGTGCGCCAGGTGGCGGAGCTTGCCGATCCGGTTGGCCGCCGTCAACTCCACACCGAGCTAGATGAGGGGCTGGTGCTGGAGCGGTTAACGGTGCCCCTGGGGGTGCTGGGCGTGATCTTTGAGGCGCGGCCAGATGCGGTGATGCAGATCGCCTCCTTGGCAATTCGCTCCGGCAACGGCGCCCTGCTCAAGGGTGGCCGCGAAGCAAGCCGTAGCTGTGAGGCCATTCATGCAGCGCTGCGCCGTGGCCTGGCCGCTAGTGCGGTGCAGCCCGATGCCCTGGAGCTGCTCACCAGCCGGGAGGAAAGCCTGGGGCTGCTCAAGCTCGATGGGCTGGTGGACTTGATTATTCCCCGAGGTTCCAATGCCCTGGTGCGCTTCATCCAAGACAACACCCGTATTCCAGTGCTGGGTCATGCCGATGGCATTTGCCACTTGTTTGTGGATAGGGCCGCGGATCTGGATCTGGCACTGAAGGTGGCGCTGGATTCCAAGACCCAATACCCGGCAGCTTGCAACGCGATCGAAACCCTGCTTGTTGACGCGGAGACAGCTGCCGATTTTCTGCCCAGGGCCGTGCTGGCCTTCGGGGCAGCCGGGGTTGAATTGCGCGGCGATGCCGCCGCCATGGCGCTGGGTGTGAGCCATGCCGCCTCAGACGACGACTGGAGTACCGAATATTCAGACCTGATCCTGAGCGTGAAGGTAGTGGCCGATCTGGAGGCAGCCCTCGACCACATCGCCCGCTACGGCTCCCGTCACACCGACGCGATCTGCACCCGAGATGCCGCCACGGCCGACCGCTTCCTGGCTGCGGTAAACAGCGCCGGCGTCTACCTCAATTGCTCCACCCGCTTCGCCGATGGCTTCCGCTACGGCTTCGGCGCCGAGGTGGGCATCTCCACCCAAACCATGCCCCCCCGCGGCCCCGTTGGGCTGGAGGGTTTGGTGACCTATCGCTACCGTCTGCGCGGTGAGGGCCATATCGCCGCCGATTACGCCAGCGGCGTGCGCCAGTTCATCCATCGCCCCCTGCCTTTGTGAGCTTCCTGCCATGAGCGATGCGATACAGGTGCGCGGCCTGAGGCTTTGGGCCCATGTGGGGGTGCTCGATTTTGAGCGCAGGGAGGGCCAGTGGTTTGAGCTGGATCTGGAATTGGGCGCGGATCTAAGTGCTGCTGGGCGCAGTGATTCCCTAGCCGACACCCTCGACTACAGCCAGTTGATCACCGCCCTGCAAAAGCAGGCCCGTAGCCTGCGCTGTCAAACCCTGGAGCACTACAGCGAGAGGATTCTCGAACGGATCGAGGAGCTCTATGGCCCGGTGCCGGTTCGCCTTGAACTGCGCAAGTGTCAGGCCCCGGTGTCAGGCTTTGGCGGGGTTGTGGCGGTGCGGCGCAGCCGGCATCACTAGGCAAATTTGAGGCAGAATCCGCCTCTGTGGTGAAAGTCAGGTTCGCTGCCGGGATGGGCCAGGGCCCAGTAGGCCAGCTCTCCGCTGGAGCTTTTGAGCACGGCGGACACCCCAACTTCGAGCCCCGCAGCTGCCCGCTGGGTGGCCAGCGCTGGTGGCAGCGCGCAAGTAAGGCTCAAGCTCAATTGTTTGTCATCGCCAATCACGCTGAAGGGGAGTTGCTTGTAGGCAGGTTCCTCAGCTAGCCCCTGCCGGTAGCCCTCTAGGTGATAGACGTTCCAGTCACCAGCGGGCGAGAGGTTGTACTCCCAGTAGTCGCTGTTACCTGCCGCGGCAAGAAAGAATTCCAGGCAGGTTGCTTGCCAAAGAAGGTCTTGTCGCAGTGGTGGGCCGCTGCTATTAGCAATCCTCAACTTGGCTAGTTCGCCCTCAAGCTGGAATGTGATCTGCAGAGTATTCTCAGTCACGCTGAGTTGGCCATGGAGTGAGTAGAGGGTAAGTTCCCCCTGCATTTCGGTAGCAAAAGGAATTAATTTGAAGCTGGTGCTGTTCATCGCAGTTTTGCCACAATCTGCTGGATTTGTTCTTCCTGGGCCTCAATACTTTCGGTCAGACGAAATTGGGCCAAAGCCCTATCGAGGTTGTGGTTTGAATGGGTTGTACGAAAGTAGACATTGCCAGCTAGATGGTCGCTTAAGAAGCGCAGGCCTAGCTCGAAGCTGATCAGCCTTGCCGACACGTAGATGTAATCCAGGTCTGTATCACTTAGGGATGCTCTTGCCGCGTCGAGGTAGCCCTCTAGGAGGGTCTCGCAGAGATCGAGATCAAATTTGACGCTATCAGGTTCACAGGCTTCTTCCCCCGCAGGATTGCAGGCTGAACGCAAGCAATCACCAATGTCGTAGTGCACCAGGCCTGGCTTAACTGTGTCTAGATCCACCATGCTCACGGCAGTTCCCGTGTGGGCGCAGAGCATCACATTGTTGATTTTGGGGTCGCCGTGAATAGGCCGCAGCTGCAGAAGGCCCGCTTTATTGGCGTCCTCAAGGACCGGTGCCAGTTCGCGGCGTTTCTCCACGAATGCCGCACACCATTGCTCCCGATCGTCATGACCTATTGGGCTGCATAGCAAAGCTTGGTCGTAGGCCGCCAGGTAGGTCGGTGTGACGTGGAAACCCGGCAGGGTGTCGGCTAGTTGCTCTGCGGGCAGGTCGCTGATCAGCAAGTGGAATAGCCCCAGGCCGCGACCTACCTGCCGGGCCTGCTCCCGGTCCGTGATCGCCTCAACCGTCACGGCCTCTTCGATGAAGCTCTGTAGACGCCAAAATTGGCCCTCTGCCCATAGCCAGGGTCGGCCGGTATGGCGGTTTGCGATTAGCCGCGGCACTTCCCATCGTTGTCCGATCAGAGGGTGCTGCTCGGCATGTTCGCTGAGCGCCTCCATGTTTTGCATCACCAGCTCCGGCTGGGGAAACACCCGGGTATTGAGCCTTTGCAACACGTAGCGGCGTGCTGTTGCCCCCCCCGAGTGCAACTCCAATAAATAGGTGTCGTTTACGTTGCCGTTACCAAGGGGCGCAATCGTTGTGACAGGTCCGGGGAGGGCGAAGGCCTCGGCGACCGCCACCAGCTCCGGTTCAGGAGTGGCCATCAGGCGGCCACCAGCCCGGAATGGCGGATCAGAGCCTCGCTGCTTGGCTGACGCCCTCGGAAGGCTTCGAACACCTCAGCTGGAGAGCGGCTGCCACCGAGGCTGAGCACGGTGTCGCGGAAACGGCGGCCGGTGGCCACTATCTCCTCCTCCTGCTCTAGGCCCACCTCCTCGAAAGCGCTGAAGGCATCGGCGCTGAGCACCTCAGCCCACTTGTAGGAGTAGTAGCCGGCCGCATAGCCGCCGGCAAAAATATGGCTGAATGCGCAGAGGAAGGCGTCCTCGGCTATGGGCTCAAGCACCGTTGTGGTGGCAGCGATATGGCGGCGCAGTTGATCGGGACTATCCCCGCTGTCGGGGGTCCACTGGCTGTGCAGGCGTAGATCGGTGAGGGCGAAGTGCACCTGGCGCAGGGTGGCGCCGCCAGCCATGAAGGTGCGAGCTGCCAGCAGCTTTTGGTATTCGGCCTCCGGTAGCGGTTCGCCGCTCTGCCAGTGGCGAGCCATGCCCATCAAGGTGGCACGGTCGTAGCACCAGTTCTCCATGAATTGGCTGGGTAGCTCTACCGCGTCCCACTCCACGTTGTTGATACCGGCTGCCTGGGGCCGCTCCACCGTGGTGAGCATGTGCTGGAGGCCGTGACCAAATTCGTGGAAGAGGGTTTCGACCTCGTCGAAGGTCATCAGGCTGGGGGTGTCCCCAACCGGTGGGCTCTGGTTGCAGATCAAGTAGGCCACCGGCAACACGGGCTCGCCGGTGGCGCTGCGGGAGCGGCCGAGGCATTCATCCATCCAGGCACCACCTCGCTTGCTGCCAGGGCGGCTATAGGGATCAAGGTAAAAACCGGCTAGGGGCTCGCCGTTACGGGCTTCAAGCACTCGGAAATAGCGCACATCGCTATGCCAGATCGGTGCTTCCCCATCTGCGGCCACTATTTGTATGTCGAACAGGCGCTGGCAAAGAACAAACAGCCCCTGCAGTACCTTCTCCAGGGAAAACCAGGGTCTGAGGGCCTCGCTGTTGAGCTCGAAGCTTTCCTGACGCAGCACCTCTGCCCAGTAGCTCACGTCCCAGGGCTTGAGCTCAGCTGCCTCTGGTGCCCCGTGGCGGCTGGCGCAGGCAGCAAGGGCGGCGAGCTCCTGCTGGGCCACTGGGAATGCTGCAGCGCGCAGGTCTTCAAGTAGGTCTTCCACCTCTTGCACCGAGCCTGCCATTTTGGAGGCCAGGCTTACCTCGGCCCAGTTGGCATATCCCAGCAGCTGGGCTTGTTTCAACTTCAGCTCCAGGATTTGGGCAATCAGGGGATTGTTATCCAGTTCGCCGCTGGCGGCTCTGCCCACCTGGGCGCGGTAGACCTTTTCGCGCAGGTCCCGGCGCTCACTGAATTTTAGAAAGGGCAGCACCCTGGGCATGTCTAGGCCCAGGCGCCAGCCGCTTTCACCGGCATCTGTCGCAGCTTGGGCAAGCAGCTGCCGCAGGCTGCCTGGTAGGCCGGCCAGTTCGTCTTCGCTGTTGAGAGTGAGGCTCCAGCCGTTGGTGGCATCGAGCACGTGGTTGCCGAAGGCGGTGGCGAGTTCCGCGAGCCGCTCACAGGCGGCGTTGAAGGCTTGCTGCTCCTGCCCCTCCAGACCCACGCCCCGCAATTGCATGTCCCGTAGCTCCGCCGCCAGGATGCGGCTCTGGGTGGCATCGAGCTGGCTGGGATTGGCTTGCAGTGTCTCGAGAGCCCGATATATAGGACGCGATTGCCCAGCGCGGTTGCCGAATTGCACCACGGCCCCCTGCTGCTGTTGGTGGGCCTCCCGCAGGGCTGGTGTGTTGCAGACGCCATTGAGATGGCTCACCACCCCCCAGCTCCAGCGCAACCGCTCGCCAAGCTGGTGTAGAGGCTCCATAACCTCCTCCCAGCTGAGCGACTCGGATTCGCCTAAGCGCATCTCAAGACTGGCTTCTAGGGCGGAAAGCGATTCGTTTAGCTCGCCTAGTAAGGCAGGGATCGCCTGCTCTACCTGCTCCGGCGTGATCACATCGAAGGGCGGAAGACCCTGACCAACCAGCAAGGGCAGGGGTGCGCTCAGGGTCATGGATGGGGGATTTGGTGCATCCATTCCAGCCGATCCAGCAAGCTTTTGTGAATTAGCCCAGGGCGGTGACCCGGCCCATGGCAACCAGGGCAGTTGCACTCAATTGCTGGGCAAGGGCGTTGGTTGAGGCCTCATAGACATCGATTGCCAGCCGCGGCCAAAAGCCAATCGCCAGCGTCGGTATCAGCAGGGTGAGACCAATAAAAAGCTCCCTTGGACGCATGTCGCCCACCACTGCTAGGGCCGGAATTCTGGGACCGAAGAACACCCGGCGGCAGAGGCTGAGCAGATAAACAGGAGTAAGCACTAATCCGATCGCTGCCAGCACGATGGCGATCACCCGGAAGCCGATGGTGAAGTCGTCGTTCGCGGTGATACCGAGAAACACCGTGATCTCGCTCACAAAGCCACTCATGCCGGGCAGGGCAAGGGAAGCAAGAGAGCTGGCCAGGAAAAAGGCGAATGTGATCGGCAGGGCTTTGGCGAGGCCGCCCATGTTGGGGATTGAAAGGGTTTTGGTTCGCTCGTAAAACACCCCGGTAACAAAGAACATGGCAGCTGCGATCAGGCCATGACTGATCATCTGCAACATGGCGCCGCTAATGCCGAGGGCATCTACTGCACCAATACCGAGCAGCACAAAACCCATGTGGCTCACGGAGCTGCAGGCAATTCGACGTTTGACATTGTCCTGGGCAAAAGCATTCAGGGCGCCATAGACGATGTTGACAATGCCGAGCACAATTAGGGCTGGTGCCAACCTCAGATGCACCTCCGGAAGCATCTGCACGTTGAAGCGCAGCAGGGCGTAGCCACCCATCTTCAGCAGCACCCCTGCCAGCAGCATCGATACGGGCGCATTTGCTTCACCGTGGGCGTCGGGCAACCAGGTGTGGAGGGGGAACATTGGCAATTTCACACCGAAGCCCACCAGGAAGCCCAGGTAACAGAGCAGGCCAAAGGTGCCACCGGGGGAACGGCTGGCTAGCTCTGAGAGGTTGAAGCTGAAGCTGTCGCCTGAGAAGGCAAGAGCAAGGCCGCTCAGCAGGATCAATAGGGAGGCTGTGGCGGTATATAAAATAAACTTAGTGGCCGCATATTGACGCTGCTTGCCACCCCATATTGCGATTAATAGATATACCGGAACCAGCTCAAGCTCCCAGGCAAGGAAGAAAAGCAGAAAGTCTTGTGAGAGAAAAACCAGGCCCTGGGCTGAGGCCTGAACCAGCATCAGGGCGAAATAGAGGCGGGTTTTGGTCTTGATGTTCCAGCTGGCTGCCACCGAAAGCAGGGTTACCAGGCCTGAGAGCAGCACCAGCGGCGTGGAAAGGCCATCAGCTGCCAGGGACCACTCCAGGCCCATGGCCGGCACCCAACTGACCCTTTCCACCAGTTGCAAATCACTGCTGGAGCCATCGAAGTGCCTGCTAAAGCAGAACACCATCAGGCCAAGGTCAATCGCCAGGGTGGCGAGGGCCAGGGTGCGGGGCCACTTGGGGTCGCTGCCATCTCCCGGCAGCAGCGGCATTACCAGGGCGACTGCTGCTGGCAGCAGCACGATCAGGCTAAGCCAGGGAAATGCCGATTCCGCTGCTGGAGCGACCAGGCTGGACGCGGCTAGCAGGGGCATGTTGACGTCCATCACGGCCCGATTGCAGATCTGGTGATTCGCTGAACAAAGCCGAGGTCAGGCACTGTTCAAATCGGCAACCAACCTATCAGCCCCAGTCTCTCGACTGAGTAGATTTACTCACTGTCGCCTAGCTTCTGGTCTGGCAAGTGCTCCCAGCGGCTGCCCAGTTGCTGGATGGCCAGCACCTCGGAGCGGGACTCAACACCGGCCTGGTGCCAGGCCCTCACCATCGCTCTGCTGACGTTCTCGGCCGCTGGTTTGGGGCAAAGGGCAAGCAGGCTTGGACCGGCGCCACTGATTACGCAACCCCAGGCTCCCGCTGCCAGGGCCGCCTCCCTCACGGCCTTGCCACCGTGGATCAGGCCCCAGCGGTAGGGCTCATGCAGGCGGTCGTGCATGCCATCGGTGATCAGGTCGCCATTGCCGGTGCGCAGCCCCTGCAGCAGCAAGGTTAGGGAGCCCAGGTTGATCACCGCATCCCCCACCGGAATTGATTTGGGCATGGCCCGCCTTGCTTCGCTGGTGGTGAGCCTGATAGCGGGGATTGCCACCACGGCCTGAACCAGGGGCGACCACTCACAGCGCACCACCCGCCAGCGGTGAGAGGCCGCTTTGGCTGTCATGCACAATCCCCCCACCAGTGATGGCACCACGTTGTCGGGATGGCCTTCAATATCGATGGCCAACTCCAGCAGCTTCTCGCGGCTGAGGGGCTCGCCCACCAGCGCATTGGCGCCGATCAGGCCAGCCACGATCGCAGTGGCGCTGCTACCTAGACCTCGGGCCGGCGGCACCGCCAGCCGCACTCTTGCCTCAAGGGCCACCGGCTCCTCGCCAGCTTCTTTCCACACCCGTTGGGCCGAGCGATACACCAGGTTGTCGGGCCCACCGCGTAGGTGAGCTCCTTCGCTGCCTTCAATAATCAGATCAAAGCGCTCGCTGCCTCCCTCGATGCAGCGCATCTGGAAGACATTGTCGAGATCCAGGGCAGCCCCCAGACAGTCAAAGCCGGGGCCCACATTGGCGGTGGTGGCGGGAACGTGAACTTCAACCCCTTGTCCGACCCGGGGGCGCACCATGGGACAACTTCTGCTGCGCCCAGTGTCTCAGGCCAGCAGCATGCGGGCCCGGCAGGCCGCACTGAATTGGCCAATGGCCGGATCGACCACGGCCGTGATCGGCATGCTTGCCAGAACCGGCTCTAGCCGACCCTTATTAAGGAATGCCCGGTTAAAGGTGGGCGAGCGCAGGGTTTCGAGCAGTTTTCCTGCGGTGCCGCCGGCCAACCACAGCCCTCCCCGGCTCAGACCAGCCAGGGCCAGATCGCCACACACACTGCCGTAGCAGCCGATCCAGATCTCCAAGGCTTCGCAGGCCAGGCTTTCCCCTAGGGCAGCGCTGGCTGCCACGGCAGCGGGCAGTTCCGACCCCTCGGCTAGCGGGAAAAGGGGATGGTCTCCGCCGGGGTGGCGGATGTGAAGCAGCCAGCGCGCCACTTCGCCCAGGCCCGTGCCGCTAACCACCCGCTCGATCGAGACTCGCTCCAGGCCCCGCTCTTGGGCGAGCCACTGTTTGAGCTCCCATTCCTGCTGGCTGCGCGGGGCGAATTCACCGTGGGCGGCCTCGCTAGCTACCGCTACCAGCCCAGCTGGGGTTGGTACCCCGTAGGCCACTCCCAGACCCGTTCCCGCACCTAGCACCAGCAGGGGCGCCTCAGGCCTCGCCACCCCCGGGCGTATTAGCGCCTGTTGCTCTGAGGTGAGGTGGGGCAGCCCGTAGATCAATACGGCGAAATCATTGACCAGCTCAAACCGCCCAATACCTGTGGCCGCAGCCAGCTGGCTGCCATCGAGCTGCCAGTGGAGGTTGGTTAGTTGGGCCTGACCCGCCACCACCGGCCCAGCCACCGCCAGGCAGGCGGCAGCTGGGGTGGGCTGGCCAACACCCAGAAAGGTTTCAAGCATTGGGGCTAGGTCGTCCCAGTCGGCGGATAGGTAGCGCTCACTGCGCAGCAGCTCCAATTCACCCCCAGCCTGCAGCTGATACAGGGCGAGAAGGGTCTTGGTGCCGCCGATGTCCCCAGCTAGGAGGGTGGTCACTGGCCGGGTGTTGGGACCGCCGGCAGGCCTAGGCCGGCTGCCCGCTCGGCATTTGCCGTCACTGCTGCAGCCAGCAGGTTGGCCACTGCCACGCTGCCGAGCTCGCCTTCGCGCCTGCTGCGCAGGCTCACGGCATTTGTTTCAGCTTCCTTGGCGCCGATCACCCCCAGCAGGGGGATTTTCATCTGCTCGCCGTTGCGAATCAGCTTGCCGAGGCGCTCGCCGGAATGGTCCAGGGTGGCGCGGATGCCAGCGGCCTTGAGCTGCTCAAGTAGCTGCTCGGCGTAGGGCATCACCTCATCGGTAACGGGCAGCAGCCGGATCTGCTCGGGTGCCAGCCAGAAGGGGAAATCGCCGGCGTAGTTCTCGGTCATGATCCCGAAAAACCGCTCCAGCGAACCGAAGATGGCCCGGTGAATCATGATCGGGCGCATTCTTGAGCCATCAGCGGCTACGTACTCCAGTTCGAATCGTTCTGGCAGGTTGAAATCGAGCTGGATGGTGGAGCACTGCCACATTCGCCCGATGGCATCTTCGATTTTTAGGTCGATCTTGGGGCCGTAGAAGGCGCCGCCGCCTTCATCGATCTTGTAGGCCCATCCCTTGCGATCGAGGGCCTCGATCAGTCCTTGGGTTGCCAGTTCCCACACGGCGTCTTCGCCGATCGATTTCTCTGGCCGGGTGGAGAGATTGATTTCGTAGGTCTTGAAATCGAAGGTGGAAAGGATCTCCTCTGTGAGATCGAGGATGCGCAGGATCTCATCGCTTATCTGCTCTGGAAGGCAAAAAACGTGGGCGTCATCCTGGGTGAAGCCGCGCACCCGCATCAGGCCGTGCATCACGCCCGGCCGCTCGTAGCGATAAACGGTTCCCAACTCGGCCCAGCGAATTGGCAGCTCCCGGTAACTCCGCAGGGTGCTTGCGTAAGTGAGCACGTGAAAGGGGCAGTTCATGGGCTTGAGCTGGTATTGCCGCTCATCTACTTGCATGGGGCCAAACATGCTCTCGGCATAGAAGTCGAGGTGGCCGGAGGTCTTCCACAGGCTGATATCGGCCACGTGTGGTGTGTACAGCAGTTCGTATCCAGCTGCGAAATGGGCCTGACGCCAAAAATCCTCGATCAAAAGGCGCATCCGCGCCCCGCGGGGATGCCAGAACACCAGCCCAGCCCCGGCCTCATCCTCGATCGAGAACAGATTCAGGTCGGTGCCCAAACGCCTGTGGTCCCGACGTTTGGCCTCTTCCTTGCGCCGCTTGTGTTCCGCCAGCTGCTCGGGGGTTTCCCAGGCGGTGCCGTAGATGCGCTGCAGCTGGGCTTTGGTTTCATCGCCACGCCAATAGGCGCCGGCGACGCTCTCAAGCTCGAAGGCCTTGGGGTTGAGCTCGCTGGTGTTGGCTACGTGGGGCCCGGCGCAGAGGTCCCACCACTCCTCGCCCAGGGTGTAGAGACTGATGGGCTCGCTGATCCCCGCCAGGATCTCCAGTTTGTAAGGCTCGTTTTGGGCTTTGATCCTTGCCTCGGCATCAGTGCGGCTTACTTCGATCCGCTCAAGCGGCAGACGCCGGCCAATGATCTTGCCCATCTCCTTTTTTATTGCCTTGAGATCGGCCTCGGTGAAGGGATCGGGATTGTCGAAGTCGTAATAAAAGCCGCTCTCGGTCCAAGGGCCAATGGTGACTTGGGCCTGGGGAAAGAGCTTCTGCACCGCCATGGCCAGCACATGGCTCATCGAGTGACGGATGCGCAGCAGCTGGTTGCTTTCGCTGGTTTTGGGCAGGGCGATCGGTGCGGGCTCGGAGCTGCTTGGGTTCACGGGCACTGATCGCGCGGCTAACTAAGGCGAATCTCGATCTTACGCAGCGCTCCTAAGCTGGATCTATGGGTCTTTCTCCTCCAACACCCGAGCATGAATCCCCCGGCGTCCTGCTTGATCAGCTGCTTGGGTCCTTGCTCGACGACTTCAGTTCCTGTTTTGAACGGGGTTTGTTGCTGCTAGATCATTGTCCGGAAACCGTGATGCCCCAAGACCAGCAGCTGATCCTGCGCGATCACCTGGTGGAGGCCCGCAAGGAACTCTGCGCTGCCACCAGCTTGCGCCAGGCGGCTCCGATACCAATGGCCCTCGAGATGGAGACCCTGGCTCCCTGGCATCAACTGATGTTGTCGGTGTGGAATCTTTCGGCGGCCCTGCGCCGGCATGGGGTGACCCTGCCGTGATGGGCGATCGCCGCAACCTGGCTTTGAGCTACGTCCTCTGGGCCCTAGGCCTGGTGGGAGTGTGTGGCGTGCATCGCTTTTACAACCGCAAGCCCCTCAGCGGCACTCTCTGGTTGCTCACTTTTGGCCTCTGCTTCGTGGGCCAGTTGGTTGATCTCTGGTTGATGCCCGAACTGGTTGACCAGGCGAACCGGCCTTTGGTGTTATCAGGCTCGACCCTCTCGGTTGAGCGGCAGCTAGTTCATCTGGCTAGGCGCAGAGGTGAGCTGGGCTTCACCCTCAATGACGCCCTCGTCGAGATGGAGTTGCCGGCTGGGGTGGAGAGTCGCCAGGTGCGTGATGAGATCCAAAGGTTGCTCCATGCTGAGCTGCTGGATGTCGGCAATGACGATCGGGGCCGGGTGATCTACAAGGAGCCTTGAGACAGCGACGTTTTTTGCTGTTGCTGGGGCTGGCGGCTGGAGCCTCTCTGCCCATGGGGTTGTGGAGTTGCCCCCTGCGTCAGCTCACGGGCATACCCTGCCCCACCTGCTACTTAACGCGCTCCGTGCTGGCGACCCTGCATGGCGACCTCGCCCAGGCCCTGGAGTGGCATGCATTTGGCCCGGTGCTGGTGGGGCTAGCGCTGGCCCTGGGGCTCTGGACTCTCTTAGGTGGCCGCCTGGCGTCTCGGCAGCTGCTGCAGTTGGCCTGTGCCGCTGCGCTGCTGGCATTTGGCTACTGGCTGCTGCGGCTTTGGGGCTGGAGCCAGGGCCAGCCTTTGCCGGCCTGAACTGCCGAGGAAGTTCCTAGGCGGGTGGCAAGAAACCCAGAGTTTCCCGCACCCGTTTGAGGGTCTCATCGGCCACGGCCGCAGCCTTGTGTTGGCCATTGCGCAGCACCTCTGCCACCGCGCCTGGCTGCTGACGCCACTCCTGATAACGCTGCTGCACGGGCCTTAAGGCCTCTACGGCAGCTTCTGCCAGCAGGGGCTTAAAAGTGCCCCAGCCCATGGCGCCGCACTGCTCGGCTGCCTGCGAGCGGCTTTTGCCGGCCAGCAGGGCGTAGAGCCCCAGAAGGTTGTCCGCTTCCGGGCGCTCGGGATTACCGAATTCCAGCCCCATGGTGGGGTCGGTTTTGGCCCGTTTGATTTTTTTAACCACCAGTTCCGGTGGATCCAGCAAGCTGATCCGCGAGCCCTCGTTGGGGTCGCTTTTGCTCATCTTTGAGCTGCCATCAGTGAGACTCATCACCCGGGCCCCTTCGCGCAGGATCAAGGGCTCTGGCACCTTGAGCACTGGAATTACCTCACCGTCTGGATTGCGCTTGCCAAAACGGGCGTTGATGCGCTGTTGAGCAATGTCGCGGGCGAGTTCAAGGTGCTGCTTTTGGTCCTCCCCCACTGGCACCAGATCAGCGTCGTAGAGCAGGATGTCGGCAGCCATCAATACCGGGTAATCCAACAGGCCCACAGACACCTGGTCTCCCTGTTTGATTGCCTTTTCCTTGAACTGGATCATCCGCTCCAGCCAATTGAGCGGGGTGACGCAGTTGAGCAGCCAGGCAAGTTCGCAGTGGGCGCTCACATGGCTCTGCACGAACACGGTTGAGCGATCGGGATCTATGCCGCAGGCGAGATAGAGAGCTGCTGTTGAGAGCGTGTCCTCGGCGAGCTGGGCTGGCTGATGGGGAACTGTGATCGCATGAAGATCCACCACACAAAAAAAGGTGTCGTGGCTGCTCTGGAGATCAACCCAATTGCGGATTGCGCCCAGCCAGTTGCCGAGGTGCAGAGCCCCAGTGGGTTGCACCCCAGACAGAACCCTCGGCCGTGTCATGGGACTCAGCTCGCGGTGCTCTCAGGGTTTTCGGTGCTCTCCGAGTTTTCGGGGCTCTCAGTGCTCTCAGGGGCCAGATCTTCAGCGGCAAGATCGTCGGCGGCAGCTTCGATCTGCTCGTCAGCAGCATCCTCTTCAGAGTTGGTCTCGATGGGCTCTGCCACGGGAGCAGGAGGCTTGCTGGGGCGAGCAAAGGGATCGATGCGAGGTGCCCGCTCCTGGCGGATCACCCGGCTCTCGCCACCCCCCGGCCGGCGCTCTGCACGTGGGGCATCACCCCGAGGACCGGCCTGGGCCCTTTGTTGAGCGACCAGTTCGTCGAGTTTTCCATCCTCGAGTAGCTGGGCCACCGTGCGAATGGCGAAGCCGAGGGCAGCCACCGTGGAGCGCAGCGCGAAGCCCTCCTGAATGGCTCTGGCGGCACGCATCTCGTTGTCGCTGAGCCGGATGCGGAATCCGCCGGGTTCGCGGTTGCCTGGCGGGCGGCCACCGGCGCGGCCTCCCTGGTCATCGCGAGATTGAGAGGGGGTGGTTTCGTCGGCCATCGCCTCAGCCTGTGCAGTCAGGGGCAAGTGTGCCGCATCGGCTGGCCAAAGGGGGGGTGAGCCAGTGCAGCCGATGGGGCTCCCGCTGCCCGCTGCGAGCTAGCACTATCAGGGGCAAGGCCCGCACGGTTCCTGGTTGAAACTGGTTTCTATAGGTCTCCAGCAGCTCCAGATAGGCAGTAAATGTCCAGCCGTGGTTGCCTCGCTCCTGGTGACCCCAAAAGTGGCGCAGCGCCTCCTGGCAGGCCGGTTGACCGAATTCTTGCCAGCAGCGCAGCTGGGCTGACCAGGCCGGCTGTCCGGCGGCGATCCAGGCCCGATAGCGCACCAGCTCCGGGGCTTCAGCGCTGGCATCTGGAGGCAGCACCAGGGCAAGCTGCTCTAGTGATATGCGGCGCAGCCTCAGCCAGCAGCGCTCAAGCAGGGCCACCGGCAGGCTGCCAACCCAAATGGGAGCAGCCTGAAGCTCCACTGCCCAATCCAGCAGCTGGGCCTGCTGCCTAAGGGTCAATTGCGGGAGTGTCAATTGCGGCAGCTGCTCAGCCATGGGTGCCCTTAAAGGTGATGGCGGCGCTTGCGTATTCGCGGGGTTCGAGGTGGATCGTGCAGCGCACCCGACCAAAACGGGCCTCTAGGTGCTCCTCCACCAATTCGGTGATCCGGTGCGCCGTTGGCAGGTCATTGGCGTCCACCACCATGTGCATGTCGATGAACACCTGCTGGCCGAGCACCCCGCGGCTTGCGATGTCGTGGCAGTTGAGCACCCCCGCAACTTCCATCGCGACCTGGTGAATGGCCTCCGGAGCAATGGCGATCTGATCAACCAACTGGGGCAGGTTGGTCCGCAGCACCGACCAGCACACCCGCACCAGCAGCAAGCACAGCGGAATTGCTAGGGCGACATCGAGCCAACTGAGGTTGAGCCACAGCGCTCCTGCCAGGCCCACCAGCACCACCGCCGTTGTCCAGATGTCGCTGCTGGTGTGGGCCGCATCGGCCTTGAGGAGGGGACTGCCTAGCCTTCGCCCCTCGGCCCGCTCGTAACTAGCTAACAGAATGTTGATGCCGAGCACGAGCAGTAGTACCAGTAGCTCCCGGCTGTCCATTCGCAACGGCTGTAGTCCGTTGCGAAGACGTTCGAGGGCGGCCTGCAGGATCTCGAAGGCAGTGAACAGGATGAAGGCTGCAATAGCCATGGCACCGACCGCTTCGTACTTGTGGTGCCCGTAGGGATGGTCCCGGTCTGGTTCGGGATCCGAAAGTCCATTGGTCACCAGTCCCAACAGACTTGAGAATCCGTCAGTGGCACTGTGCATGGCATCCGCCAGCACGGCTAGTGAGCCACTCAATAGCCCCAGCAGCAATTTCAACAGCGTCATGCTGATGTTGACGGCTAGGGCCACCAGCAGCACTCGCTTCACTTGTTCTCGGGTGTCCTGGCGAACCTCCATTGGGTTGTCCCTTACTCCTGGAGTTGGCAAGGCAGACCCCCGACTCGCGCCCAAGCTATTGGCATTTGCCGCCTGCGCAGCGTCTCAAGCTGAGCTAAAGATGCATCAGCTTGTCCAGCGCCGTTGACGCCGCCGGTGACCCTCCCCCAGCTCGCCGGGTTAGCCATGGTTCGCCAGGCCATGCCCACGACCCTCAAACCTTGGCTGCCGGCTATCGGCACCGGGGTCATGGGCTGGTTTGCCCTCGATGGGCTGCTGCGGTTGAGTCACCTGCCCATCGCCTCTGGCCTCACCTTGGCTGGCCTGGGCCTGGGTGCTTCGCTGCTGCGCCGCCGCCAACCCCGGGGGCCAGCCCCTACGGATGTGCCCGGCTGGCTGGGGCGCCTGGAGCAGCTTGAGGGCCAGTTTTTACGGTTGGCAGCGGAGCCAGCCCCAGCCAAGGCTGAGCTTGATAGCCGGATGCGCAAGGACCAACTGGCAGCCCTGCGCCAGGAGCTGGATCGGCGGGGCTTGCAGGTGGCCTTAGTGGGTACCTGTCCTCCGGCTCTGGCTCTGCAACCAGATCTGATTGAGGCCCTGCGTGGTCCCGAGACCCTGCAGCTGCACTGGGCCCACCCCTTGCCGGCCTGGAGTAAGAATTGGTCTTGGCCTGAAGCATTTGCTGCCTGCGACCTGCTGATCCACCATCTGCGCACTCCTCTCTCAGCTGCTGATCTGCGCTGGCTCGAGGCCCTACCCGCCGCTCAGCCCGCCTGGCTGCTGGTGGAATTCAGCAGAGGTGACCAGACTCTCGAAGCTCTGGCCGCTGAATTGCGCTCCCAGCTTGGACAGGATCTTTCCCAGCGTCTGCTCTTTTGGAATGGCCAGCCCACGACTCTTGCAGCCAGCATTTCGCCCCTAGCCCGGCACCTCGCCAGTGGCGGAGCGGAGCTGCGCAGCGGCCGCCAGCTGCGTCGTCTTGAGCAATTGCATGGCCTTTGGCAGTGCGAGCTTGAGCAGCTGCGGAGGCAGCACTTCCTGCCGCTGCAACGGCGCACCCAATGGCTGGTGGCGGCTGGTGTGGTGGCGGCGCCCCTGCCCAGCCTCGACCTGCTGGTGCTGGCGGTGGCTAACGGCTTGATGCTGCGCGAGATGGCTCGCCTATGGGATTGCCCCTGGACTTTCGAGCAACTGCAGGCCGCCGCTAGCGAGCTCGCCAAGGCAGCCCTCGCCCAGGGGGTGGTGGAGTGGAGCAGCCAGCTTCTTACTGGCCTAGTCAAATTGCATGGCGCCACCTGGCTGGTGGGGGGGGCGTTGCAGGCGCTCAGCGCTGCCTATCTCACCCGGGTTGTGGCCAGGTCCATGGCTGACATGTTGGCCCTCTCGGCGGGGGTGAGCGAGCCGGATCTCGCCGAGATCAAACGCCAGGCACCCCTGTTGGTGGCCAAGGCAGCGGCGGCTGAAAAACTCGACTGGCCGGCCTTTCTCGAGCAGGGCCGGCAATGGCTTCGCAACCTGCCCCCTGCCGGCATGGACGGCTCAGATCTGATGGCAGCGGAGCCAACCCCTTGATTGCCCTCGATCAGCGGGTGCTATTTGCCTTTCTACTCACCCTGGCAGCCGGCCTTTGCACCGGGCTCGGTAGTTTGCTTGGCCTGGTGTCGAGGCGATTTAGCCCCAAGTTGCTCAGTTTGTCGTTGAGCTTTTCGGCTGGCGTGATGATTTTTGTCTCCTTTGTGGAGATATTTCCTAAGGCCAGGCAGGCGCTGGCCCTTGGGCTTGGAGCCACTACGGGCTATGCGGTCACCGTGCTGGCGTTTTTTGCTGGCATGGTGGTGATTGCCTTGATCGACAACGCCCTACCCAGCCATGATCTGACCCTCCCTGAGGCCAACTTGCCCAGGGCCCAGTCGCAGGCCTTGCTGCGCACAGGTTTGTTTTCGGCCCTGGCGATTGGAATCCACAATTTTCCAGAGGGTTTAGCCACCTTTGTTGGTGCCCTCTCAAGTCCCAAGCTTGGCATCAGCATCGCCATTGCCATCGCGATCCACAACATTCCCGAAGGCCTGGCGATTTCAGCTCCGGTGTATTACGCCACTGGGAGCCGCCGCACTGCTTTTTGGGTGTCTTTCGCCTCAGGGCTTGCCGAGCCCATCGGTGCAGTGGTGGGCTACGTCTTTTTAAGAACATTCCTCAGCGACACGGTGATGGGCTTGGTTTTTGCCAGCGTTGCCGGATTGATGGTTTACATCTGCTTCGACGAATTGCTGCCTGCCGCCCAGCGCACCGGGGCCCATCACCACGTGATGATTGCTGGCCTCACGGCAGGAATGGTGGTGATGAGTGTCAGCTTGGTGCTGCTGGCCTGAGGTGAACCAGCTCTCCAGCCGAGATCAAGCTGCGCCGGGCGCAGATCAGAGCTGGCCCTGGTGGCCGCTGTTGCCGCTCTACCCCTACGGACGCCGCCGCACCTTGGTGCGCGAATTGATCCCAGGCCAGGTCTGGAGTTTCGAGCAGCTCCAGGGGGTGTTTTACGTGGCAGTGCCGATCCGGATGACGGTGGTGCGTGTGCGGGGTGGTCTGTTGCTCTATGCCCCCGTGCCCCCCACTGGAGAGGTGCGGGCAGCTCTTGCCGAGCTGGAACACCGCTACGGGCCCGTTTGCACGATCGTGCTGCCCACCAGCTCTGGCCTTGAGCACAAGCTGCCGGTGCCGGCGATGGCAAGGGCGTTTCCCGCTGCTCAGGTGTGGGTGACACCACGGCAGTGGAGCTTCCCCTTGCCGCTGCCGCTGGCTTGGCTGGGGTTCCCGGCCCAGCGCACCCGGGTGCTGTTTGAGCAGGGGCTTCCCCATGCCGATGAGCTGCACTGGCTACCGCTCGGGCCCCTAGACCTAGGCCTGGGCACCTTCATGGAGGCGGCCTGCCTGCACCGCGCTAGCGGTTGCCTGTTGCTCACCGATGCCCTAGTGGCCATCAGTGAGCAGCCCCCAGAGCTATTTGATGCCGATCCAACGCCGCTGCTTTTCCATGCCAGGGATCGCGGTGATGCGCCCCTGCTCGACACCCCTGATTGCCGCAGACGGGGCTGGCAGCGACTGGTGTTGTTTGCCTCCTATCTCCGCCCAGATCATTTGCAGGTACCTGGCATCAGGGAGTTGCTTGCCGGCCTGCTGGCCGCGGGGGTGCGCTCCCCGCGGGCCTATTTCGGCCTATATCCCTTCCGCTGGCAGGAGGGCTGGCAGGCTGAATTTCGGAGTTTGGTGCCCGGCCCTGAGGCCGCACTGCTGGTGGCGCCTGTGTTGGAGCGGCTGGTCTTTCCCCGCTGCCGGGCCGCCCTGGTGACTTGGATCCGCACCTTGGCTGGCCAATCCGAGATCCGCTGGCTGGTGCCGGCCCATTACGAAGCTCCGGTGGCCTGCAGCCCTCAGCAACTAGGGGAGCTTGCAGAATGCCTTGAAGGGCGAGATTGGGCACCAGATAGGGGCAGCTGGGCCTACCTGAGCGGCATTGACAAAACCCTCCTGCGCTTTGGAGTTGTGCCAGAGCAGCCCGCGGAGCCTGGACCAGGGTTTTTGGATTAGGGGATTCTGGACTCGGGGATTTCTGAGTTTGAGCTAACTCAGAGCCTGAGCTCGCCAGGGTCGGCATCGAGGTCGCTGTCCAGATCTCCGCAGCCCAGCAGGCTCGTGTCCAGTTCCATGCGCTGTTCCATCTGGCGCAGGAAGTAACCGGTCATCATCGCAGAAGCGAGCAGGCCAGCCAGGTTTTCTCTGTTGGTCTGAATCTTGACCTCGAACTGCTCGCCGGGGAGCATCCCCAACAGCCCTTGGACGTTGTGGCGAATGATGTCCTGGATGTCGCCACTGGCTGAGCGAGCAACCCTTTGCAGCACATCAGGAGACTGCTCCTGCAGGTACTGAATCAACGAGTTACCGCTGATTGCTTCGTTATCGGTGGTCAGGAACTCCGGGTTGAACATCGCCGGCGTGCGCTGCATCCATATTGCACCCTACCCCAGCTCATTCGTCGTACCAGGGGGGTGGCCCATGGCGGAGATCCGTAACCAGCCAAACCGATTGAGGGGCCAGTAGCGAAGCACCGCCGTGCCGATCAAGGCCTTTTGAGGCAGGGGCCCCCAGAGGTGGGAATCCAAGCTGGCATTACGGTTGTCACCCAAAACCAGCAGATGGTCTGGGGGCACCGTGAGGGGTTCCAGCTGGTAGTCCATCGGTTCAGCTGACCAATCGATCGCCGCCTTGCTGCCGTTGCGCCAAAGCACACCATCGCGCACCTCCACTTCATCACCCGCTTGCGCCACCACCCGCTTGATCAGGGCCGCCTTGGGGTCGTAGCCAGCGGCTATTAGGGCTGTGGGGGGATGGAAGACCACCACGGTGCCGATCGGTAGGGGGCGATGCAGCCGGGCGCGCAGCTTCTCCACCAGCACCCGATCCTGCAGTTGCAGGGCCGGGAGCATTGATCCCGAGGGAATCCAGCGGGGTTCCAGCACCGCCCAGCGCAGCACCAGGGCCAGCAACACCCAGGCCAGCACTGGCACCACCTGGCGGCGCAGGGTTTCGACCAGGCTGGAAGTGCTGCTGCGGGGTGAGGACGACAAGGGTGCAGGGGAGACTGGTTCAATCCATCCTGAACCGCCCTGGCGTGGAGTTGGCCCGTCGCAATCTCGAGGCGGCGCTGCTGCTGCTGAAGGCCCTGATGGGTGAGGGGCTCAGCCAGGCTGTGTTGTGTCCGGGCAGTCGCTCCGGTGCCCTTGCCCTGGCCTTGGGCGTGCTCGAGCCGCGCGGGCTGGAGCTGTACACCGCCATTGATGAGCGCTCTGCCGCTTTTTTTGCCCTGGGATTGGCCAGGGCGACTGGAAAAGCGGTTGCGGTTGTCACCACCTCGGGAACCGCTGTGGCAAATCTGCTGCCCGCCGCGGTGGAAGCGGACTATGGCGCCATCCCCCTATTGCTGATCAGTGCTGATCGCCCCACCCGGCTCAAGGGCTGTGGGGCAAACCAGACCGTGAACCAGGAAAGCTTTCTGGCCGCCAGTGTGCGCTGGTTTGGCCAGGGCGATGGCACTGGACTGGCTGCCATGACGGACGCTGCCATCGCCGCCCTGGCTCTCCAGGCATGGTCTGCCACCCGGCCCCCTGGCCTGGCCCCGGGGCCAGTGCACCTCAACCTTCCCTTTGCCGAACCTCTACATGCGGACGGGCCGGCGCTGCTTGAGGCAATCGCCCACGGTTCCCTTGAGACAACTTCCCTTTCGTCAAGATCACCTTCATTGGCCGAGCTCGCCCTAGGGGCTGCTGGATCAGGGATACAGGCAACGCCCTTCAGCCCCGCTCCCGATCCAGGCCAGCCAGGCATGGTTGTGGCTGGTCCCTGGCGCGGCCTGCCCCAGCACTGGCCTGGTTACGTGGAAGCTTTGCTGCGCTGGCAGCGGCGCACGGGCTGGCCCGTGCTGGCAGATGGACTCAGCGGGCTGCGGGGGTTGGCTGACCTCGATTTGATCAGCAGCTACGACCTACTGCTCGAGGCTCCTCAACCCATGCTGCGTTCAGCCCAGGTGCTGCGCCTTGGCCCCTTGCCCGCCAGCCGCCGCCTGCAGCGCTGGCTGGCCGACCAGAACGCTCTCCAGTGGCTTGTCAGTGAGGGCGAGCCGAGATGTCTTGATCCGCTTGGCAGCGGATTGCACGGCAGCGGATGCCAGCAGAGCGCTGCCGGTTTGGCTGGCTGGAGCGCCAGCTTGCCTCCATCTTTTTGGGCCGGCGGCCCCAGCGCCGAGGCCCTGCAGTTTGGGTCTCGCTGGCGCCAGCAGGAGCTGCAATTACAACTCTGGCTAGATCAGCAGCTGGCCAGCGGTGATGGGGCTGAAATCGGTGTTAACGAGCTTTGTTTGGCGCGCCAACTGGGGCTCCTGCTGCCTGCCGGCTTGCCGCTGGTGCTTGCCAACAGCAGCCCAGTGCGCGATTGGGAAAGCTTCGCCAACCCCGCAGCCCCCTGGCGACCGGTTTTTGGGTTTCGAGGGGCATCCGGTATCGATGGCACCCTGTCGATCGCCTGCGGGGTCGCAGAGGCCCATGGCCAGGCGGTGCTGCTCACCGGTGATCTGGCCCTGCTGCATGACAGCCATGGCTGGCTCTGGCAGCGCCAACTAAAGGGGCGACTCACCGTGATCCTGATCAACAACGGCGGTGGCGGCATCTTTGAGCAGCTGCCAATTCGCACCACGCCTGAGCAGGCCCTGGATTTCGAGAGGCTGTTTGCCATGCCCCAGCAGCTTGATCACTTGGCTTTGGCTGCAGCCCATGGCGTGCCGGGGCGCAGGGTGGAGCAGCTCGCTGACTTGCCATCCCAGCTGGACTGGGCGCTGAATCAGCCGCTGGCACTGCTTGAGCTGGTGAGCGATCGCCGCGCCGATGCACTCAGGCGCCAGACCTTGCGCAGAATGGCCGCCCAAGCCCTGATGCAGTCTTGAGCCCTTCCTCCCCGACCCCGTCAGCGGTGCAGTGGCAGCCCGCCGGCTCCTACGAGGACATTCTTTTTGACCTGTGCGAGGAGGGGATCGCCCGCATCACGATCAACCGACCCCACAAGCGCAACGCCTTCCGGCCCCACACCGTGCAGGAGCTTTGCGACGCCTTTTCGCGAGTTCGCGACAACCCTCGGGTTGGGGTGGTGTTGTTTACCGGAGCCGGCCCAGCGGCTGATGGTGGCTGGGCCTTTTGCGCTGGCGGCGATCAAAGCGTGCGCGGCGATGGCGGCTATCTCGACGAGTCGGGTTTGCCCCGTCTCAATGTGCTGGATCTGCAGCGCCTGATCCGCAGCTTGCCGAAGGTGGTGATTGCCTTGGTGGCCGGTTACGCGATCGGTGGTGGCCAGGTGCTGCACCTGCTGTGCGATCTGAGCCTGGCGGCTGAGAACGCCGTATTTGGCCAGACGGGACCGCGGGTAGGCAGTTTTGATGGCGGCTTTGGCGCCGGCTACCTTGCCCGGCTGGTGGGCCAGCGCAAGGCACGGGAGATCTGGTTTCTCTGCCGTCAATACGGGGCCGACCAGGCTTTGGCCATGGGCTTGGTGAATGGGGTTGTGCCCCTAGATCAGTTGGAGACGGAGGGGATCAGCTGGGCGCGCGAGGTGCTGCAGCACAGCCCCACGGCAATCCGCTGCCTAAAGGCTGCCTTCAACGCTGAAACCGACGGCATGGCAGGAATTCAGGAACTGGCCGGCCAGGCCACCCATCTGTTTTATCGAACAGCGGAGGGCCAGGAGGGCCGCAATGCCTTCCTTGAGAAGCGACCGCCGGACTTCTCCGATGCACCCTGGCTACCTTGAAAACAAACAGATTTCATCTCAGGGCAGTGGGTTGGTTGGGGCTGCTGCGATTGCTTCCGCTCCTGCTTGTGGGAGCCGTCCTAAGTGCGCCACCCCTTGCCGTTGCAGCTGTGGAGCCATCGCAGCAGCGTCGGCTCGTACTTGACCGGCGCCAGCGCCAGTTGTTGGTACTAGAGGGCAACCAGGAGCGCAAACGCTTCCCGGTGGGTGTCGGCCGGCCGGGCTGGGAGACCCCGGTGGGTCAGTTTTCGGTTATCGAGCTAGCGGTAGACCCCACCTGGGAGCACCCAGCCACCGGCCAACGCATCCCGCCTGGACCTGCCAACCCCCTCGGCAGCCGTTGGATTGGCTTTCACCGCGACTGCAAGGGCCGTGCCGGCTTTAACGGCAGCGAGCACCTTGTGGTGAAGGGTTGCGTCAGTTCTGGCTTCCACGGCACACCCCAGCGGCACAGCGTTGGCCAGGCCGTATCGCACGGCTGCGTGCGCCTACTGGATGAGCATGTGCGGGAACTGTTTGATCTGGTGGAGATGGGCACGCCCGTGACGGTGCTGCCCTAGCGACAACCGTAGAGTTGCGCTCACCTCCGGTAACTCTGGGATGCGGGTCTTGTTTGCGGCGGCCGAATGCGCGCCGATGATCAAGGTCGGGGGCATGGGTGATGTGGTGGGCTCTTTGCCCCCTGCTTTAGCTGCCTTAGGCCACGACGTACGCATAATCCTGCCGGGTTACGGCAAGTTGTGGTCGAAGTTGAAGGTTTCGCCCGAGCCCATCTGGCGTGGCCACACGATGGGGAATGACTTCGCTGTCTTTGAGGCCCGCCATCCCACCAACGGCCTAATTCTCTATTTAGTGGGCCATCCAGTTTTCGATCCGGAGCGCATCTACGGCGGTGAAGACGAGGATTGGCGCTTCACTTTCTTTGCCAGCGCGACTGCGGAATTCTGCTGGCATCACTGGAAACCTCAGGTGCTGCACTGCCACGACTGGCACACCGGGATGTTGCCGGTGTGGATGCACCAAGACCCGGAGATCAGCACGGTCTTCACAATCCACAATCTCAAGTATCAGGGCCCTTGGCGCTGGAAGCTTGATCGCATTACCTGGTGTCCCTGGTATATGCAAGGGGACCACACGATGGCGGCGGCCTTACTGTATGCAGATCGGGTCAATGCGGTGTCTCCCACCTATGCGATGGAGATCCGCACGCCCCAATACGGCGAGCATCTAGATGGCTTGCTTAATTTCATCAGTGGCAAGTTGCGCGGCATTCTCAACGGCATTGATACCGAAGACTGGAATCCAGCCACTGATGCCAGCCTGCCAGCCCAGTTTTCGTCTGCAGATTTAGCTCCCCGTGCCATTAATAAGCAGGCCCTGCAGGAGCGCTTTGGCCTGGCTGTGAATCCCCGCTCCTACCTAATGGGAATGGTGAGCCGGCTAGTCGATCAAAAAGGTGTCGACCTGCTGCTGCAGGTTGCTGATCGGGTGTTGGCCTACACCGACAGCCAGGTTGTTGTTCTGGGCACGGGGGATCGCACCTATGAGTCGGGGCTATGGCAGATGGCAGCACGCCATCCCGGCCGCTTCGCCGTTTTCCTCACCTACGACGACGCTCTCTCTCGGCTGATCTATGCCGGCAGCGACGCCTTCTTGATGCCGAGCCGCTTTGAGCCCTGCGGTATCAGCCAGATGCTGGCGATGCGCTACGGATCGATTCCGGTGGTGCGGATGGTGGGCGGTCTGGTGGACACCGTGCCCCCCAACGACCCCCTGGCTGGCAGCGGCAACGGCTATGGCTTCGACCGTTATGAACCAATCGACTTCTACACGGCGATCGTGCGCTCCTGGGAGGCCTACCGCAATCAGGCCAGTTGGCAGGAACTCCAGCGCCGGGGCATGGGCGTGGACTTCAGCTGGGCCCGCTCGGCGCTCGAATACGACGCCATGTACCGCGACGTTTGCGGGGTAAAGGAGCCAACCCCCGAGGCTGCCGCCGTTGAGCGTTTCTCCCAGGGTCAAGATGCGGACCCCAGCCGGAGGGGTCTGGCTTCCCTGCTGAAGCGTCGTTGAACACCTTTTGGTGACGCCACCCACTTCCGCCCCCGATAGGTCGGGCCGTTCGGAGCCACCAGCTCCCTATCCGGCCCCTTACGTAGAACCTTGGGGCCGTCTTGCATTCGACCTGCGTGCCGCCTTGGCCAGCACGGTGCTCAAGCTGCGGGAGCTGGTGCGCCGAAACCGGGAGGGAGATTTATCCGTGCCTGGCTTTTGGCCCCAAGGGCTTGCGGCCTTTTTTTGGCCGGTGCTGCTAGCCCTGGGCCTGGCTGTATTGGCGTTTTTGCTGACGCTGCTGATAAAAACTCTCTTCTCTAGCCCCACCCCCAGCCCAACCACTTTTGATATCGCGGATAGTTCAGCCTCTCAACCAGTTGTTGAACAACTTGCTGAACGACTTGCCCCCCGTTCTGACCTGCCGCTTGCCCAGGCCCTAGGCCAGCCAGCTGCTCGCTCTGTTGGTCCAGCGCCAAGCTCCCCTGAGCCTCCTGAGCTTGCAGAGCCTGCTCCTGCCGTGCGCCTTGAGCTAGACCCCCTGCTGGCCCTGCTCTCAAACGATGACCCCGATGGCAGCATTTCTTCTGCGCTCCCCCACCCTGAGCAGGGGCTGCTCGATCTGGAGCTGGTGAGTACCTGGGCAGGCTTGCCATTGCAGCGACGCCAACAGCAAGCCGATCTCTGGCTGCAGCGCAGCCGTGAGTTGGGTTATGAGCGTCTACGCCTGGTAGCCCCTGGCGGCAATCTGCTGGCTCAGGCCGCCCGGGTGGGTAGCGGCATGGTGCTGTGGGAGGCGGAGACAATTCCTCAGGCATGATCCTCCGCATCGCCCCCGACTGCCGACGATGAGTCTGCGTTTAGCCCAGTTGCAGGAGCTTTGGGGTCCAACCGCCACCGGCCCACTTGCGCTGGATCGGGCGGAGCTGAAGCTTGCCCCCCAGGCCATCTGCACCGATAGCCGCCAGCTGCGCGGCGGCGACCTTTTTCTGCCGCTGATTGGCGAGCGCTTCGATGGCCATGGCTTCCTTGCCGGTGCCCTCGAGGCAGGTGCCGCCGCCCTGTTAGCCCAGGCGGGCCACCTTGCGCCAGCCTCCCAGGCCACTGTGTTGGCTGCTGCTGCCGCAGCTCACGTTCCCCTCTGGCTGGTGCCGGACACCCTGCAGGCTTACCAGGACCTGGCGGGTCTCTGGCGCCTGCAGCTTGCAGCGCCAGTGGTGGCGGTGACCGGTTCTGCCGGCAAGACCACCACGCGGGAACTTATCCGCAGTGCCCTGGCTCCGCTTGGGCCGATCTGGGCCTCCAGCGGCAACGAAAACAACGACGTAGGCGTTCCCCTGACCTTGCTGGGCGCAGCCCCTGATCAGGCGGCCTTGGTTGTGGAAATGGGCATGCGCGGCCTCGGTGAGATCGAACGGCTGAGTCGTTGCGCCAGCCCCGATGTGGCAGTGATCACCAACATCGGCACAGCCCACATCGGCCGGCTTGGCAGTCGCGAGGCAATCGCAACGGCTAAGTGCGAAATCGTGGCTGGTTTAAGGCCCGATGGCTTGGTGGTGATCCCAGCTGGTGATCCCCTGCTGGACCGTGCCCTGGCCAGGGTGTGGTCTGGCCGGGTAGTGCGGGTTGCCCTGCAGGGAGAAGGCCATGAAGCGGCCGCAGATCTGGTGGGCACGTTTGATTGCCAGGGGGAGATTCTGGAGTTGGCCGGAGTGGCCCTGCCCGTGCCGCTAGAGGGAGTGCATCACGCCCGCAACCTGATGCTTGCAATGGCGGTAGCTCGGGAGCTCGGCCTTGAACCTGAGCGTTGGCGGCCCCTGCAGGTGAATCTGCCCGGAGGACGCAGCCGCCGTTTGCAGCAAAATGGCGTGCTGGTACTTGACGAGACCTACAACGCCTCACCGGAGGCGGTGCTTGCCGCCTTGGAGCTACTGGCCCAGCAGCCTGGCCGCCGCTTCGCGGTGCTCGGCACGATGCTCGAGTTGGGCGAGCAGAGCCTGGCTCTGCACCGCAGCGTGGCCGAGCGGGCAAGGCAACTAGACCTTGATGGGCTGGTGATCGTGGACCAGGGCGAGGAAGGGGCGGCCATGGTTGAGGCTGCCACTGGCCTATCGCGTTTAAGGCAGGTTGATTGCCCGGAAGATGCGGCCGAGCCATTGCAACAATGGCTGCAGCCTGGCGATGTTCTTTTGCTCAAGGCCAGCAGGGGTGTTGCTTTGGAGCGCTTGATTCCGCTTCTCTAATAGGGCACGCCATGTTGGGCGCCATCGGCCATGATGGCAGCGGAGCAGCATTTCACGATGTTGTGCCTTCGGGCGAAGGTCCTGGGTGGTGGTTCACTCGGGGCCTTTCTGCTTTCAGCCCAAATACCAATGCAACATGGCAGCCAGCTGGCCCACCATGCCCTTGCCGGTGAGAAGCTCGCCGGCGATTGCTGCGGCAAAGCCAAGCATGGCCACCCGACCGTTTAATAATTCCACCCCGGCAAGGGCAGCCTTGTTCCAGGGTTTGGGACTGGTCATGCTCTCGCCAAACCGTTCCACCGGCTCGTAGAGAAAGCCCTCTTTATCTGGTGACGCTGCATCTGGTGAAGCCGCAGGACGCTTGTCGCGATTCATAAAAGCTGGGGAAGATTGGCGCAGCCTATGGGGCTGGAGGGCCCGGCTGATTTAACTGGGTGGACCAGTTTTCCTTGACGAGCTGGCGAGCACGGCCCAAGGCGAGCGAGCCGGCCGGCACGTCTTTAGTGATCGTCGAGCCGGCACCAACGGTCACGTTTTCGCCCAGGGTCAATGGTGCTACAAGCACGGAATTTGCCCCGGTTTTGCTGCCGGCGCCCACCACGGTGCGGTGCTTGCGCACGCCGTCGTAATTGGCGGTGATTGTGCCTGCTCCCACGTTAACGCCAGCGCCCAGATCTGCGTCGCCGATATAGCTGAGATGGTTTACTTTCACGCCATTGGCAAGACTGCTGTTTTTCACCTCCACAAAATTGCCGATGTGACAGTGCTCTGCCAATGAGGTGCCGGGGCGTAGCTGGGCGAAGGGGCCAATGGCGCAGTGATCAGCCACCTGCACTTGGCGCAGCACTGAATAGAGCACGGTCACACATGCTCCCAAGCTGCTGTCTTCGATCAAGCAGCCGGGCCCGATGCGGCAGCCATCGCCGATGGAGCTGCTGCCACGGAAGTGGCACTGGGGTTCAACAACAACATCCTTACCAAAGCGGCAGTCTTCGCTGAGGGTGCAGCTAGCTGGATCCACAAAGCTCACACCCTCAGCCATCCAGTGGCGCTTTAGCCGCTCCTGCAGAGCCGTCTCGCATTGGCTGAGCTGAAGCCGGTCGTTGATACCGGCGATTTCGTCAGCATCAGCGACCTCTCGGTGCATGGCCGGCTGGAGCAGGCCCACCGTGTCGGTGAGGTAGAGCTCGCCTTGGTCGTTGTCGGTGGTGAGCTTGGGCAGCACCTCGGCCAACTTGGCCCAGTTGAAGCAGTAGATACCTGCGTTGGTTAGGTGGTTGAGACGCTGTTGGTCATTGCAGTCGCGGTGCTCCACGATCGCGCTAACGGAGCCGTTGGCATCGGCAAATACTCGTCCGTAGCCACTGGGATCGTCCATCCTGGCCGTGAGCAGAGTCACGGCAGCGCCACTACTGCGGTGTTGCTCCAGCAGGGCCGCAAGAGTTTCAGGGCGTAGCAACGGCACGTCGCCATTGAGCACCAACAGATCGCCGCTGAAGTTATTTAGCGGTTCGAGCAGTTGCTGCACGGCGTGGCCAGTGCCGTTCTGGGGCTGCTGCAGCACGAATTCCAGGCCGCTTATGCCCTGCAGCTGCTGCTCCACCCGCTCGGCCTGGTGGCCAACGATCAGCAGGCGCCTCTCGGGCTGAAGCTGCTCGCAGCTGGCCAGTACCCGCTCCACCAGGGTGGCCCCGGCTAAGGGCTGGAGCACTTTGGGCAGGGCGCTCTTCATGCGGGTGCCCTTCCCTGCGGCCAATACGGCGACGGCGAGCATGGTCAGGCGGTAACTACTGGCCGGGAATCTACGTGGACTACCTGTCAGCTTGCCTGCTGCTTGAGGCGGGCTAGGTCGTCCCAGAAGCCCGGATAGGAGACGGCTGCCGCTTCCGGCCGGTGCAGCAGGGTGTCACCCCGGGCGATGCCGGCAGCTACCGCCAGACTCATGGCAACCCGGTGGTCGGTCTCACTGTCAACCTCTGCGCCGTGCAGTTCGGTGTAGCCATTGATAGTCATGCCGTCTGCGAATTCCTCGATGCGGCCGCCCATCGCACCGAGCTGCCTTGCCATGACCGCGAGGCGGTCTGTTTCCTTGACCCGCAGCTCTTCGGCGTCACGAATACGGCTGATGCCCTCGGCGCAGCAGGCGGCAACCGCCAGCACTGGGATTTCATCCACGAGCCGGGGGATCAGTTCGCCACCAATATCAAAGGCTTGCAGCGGGCCGTGGCAAACCCGCAGGTCTCCCACCGGCTCTCCGGCCACATCCCGGCGGTTGAGCACGCTTATTTGGGCGCCCATCTGCTCCAGCACCTCGAGGATGCCGGTTCGGCTGGGGTTGAGCCCCACGTTCTGCACTGTGATCTCAGCGCCTGGGGTGATGGCACCGGCCACCAGCCAGAAGGCGGCGGAGCTGATGTCACCTGGCACCACCACCGCTTGACCTTTGAGCGTTTGCCCCGGGATCAGGGTCACCACCGTGTTGCCCGCACCGCCCACAGACAACTCGGCGCCGAAGGACCGCAGCATTCGCTCGCTGTGATCGCGGCTCTGGGCCGGCTCAATCACGGTGGTGGGCCCGTCAGCGGTGAGGGCGGCAAGCAGGATGGCGCTCTTCACCTGGGCGGAGGCCACCGGGGTGTGAATCGTTGTGCCACGCAATGGCTGGCCCTGCACCGCTAACGGTGCGAAGTTGCCGTCCCCGCGGCCACCGATCTGGGCACCCATTTGGGCCAGGGGGGCCCCGACCCGCCGCATCGGCCTGCCTCTTAGGGAGCCATCACCAGTGAGCACGAAGTGGCGGCCAACCCGGCCTGCCAGCAGCCCCAGCATCAGCCGCATGGTGGTACCCGAGTTGCCGCAATCGAGCACATCGCCAGGTTCTTGGAAGCCATCAAGGCCAGCGCCTTGCACGGTCACTGGCTGTCCGGCCTGAATCGGCGATACCTCCACGCCCATGCTCCGCAGGCAGGCGGCCGTACTGAGCGGGTCCTCCGCTGGGAGCAAGCCCTCGATGCGGGTTTCTCCTTCGGCGATTGCCCCAAACAAAAGGGCCCGGTGGGAGATTGATTTATCCCCGGGTACTTGCACGGTTCCCACCAGAGTGCCGCCGCCAGGCAGGCTGAGCGGGGCGGAATTAGCGGCGGAATGGGCCACGAAGCAGTGACGGCAGTTGGCCGATCCTATGGAGCGCGCCGCTGCCCGACTGATCCATAGGCGTGCCAGTGGCATAGAGGACCGTGACCAGCGCCAATGGCGAGGGCGGAACGCAAGCCGCCTTCCACGTAGCCCTTGGCCTCGATCACGGCCTCCTGAAGGGATAGCCCGAGGGCCCGCTGGGCGGTGATCGCTGCCCCCAGTGTGCAGCCACTGCCGTGGGTGTGGGTGGTGCTGATTGGCGCGTGGCTGAGCCACTGGCCAGGGGCATGGCGCTGCAGCAGGTAGTCGCGGCCTCTCAGCTCCGGCCGGCCGCCGCCCTTGACCAGCACTGCTGCTGACCCCAGCTCCAGCAGCCTCTGCGCCGCTTGCTCAACCGCCCGCTCCAGATCGGTAGCCGACTCGATCGTCACGCCGCTGAGCAGCTGGGCTTCATGCAGGTTGGGGGTGAGCAGCTCGGCTTGGGGCAGCAGCAGCAGGTAGGCAGCGATGGCGCTGGGTTCAAGCAGCACTGAACCAGCCCGCGACACCATCACCGGATCGATCAACTTCGGGATCGTCAGCGGCGCCAGGGCGGCAGCAGTGGCCTCGATTAGGCCGACGTTGAGCAACATGCCGGTTTTAAGGGCCGCTACCGGCAGATCTGTTAGCACCGCGGTGATTTGGGCGCTCAGGGCCTCTGGCGACAGAGCGTCCACGCGGCTGACACCTGTGCTGTTCTGGGCAGTGACGCAGCTGATGGCCGAGCAGCCGTACACCTTCATGCTCGTGAAGGTCTTGAGGTCGGCCTGGATGCCGGCGCCGCCGCTGGAATCACTGCCGCCGATTGTCATAGCGATGGCGGGAGTTATCGGCTTGCTCCAGCAATGAACGGTGGGGAGGCCCATGGCTTAACCAAGCATCACCCCACCCTCGCCATCGGATCCGGCCACGGCGCTGCGGAGGTCGAACAGCAGGTCTTCGAGACTGAGATCCGCCAGCGCCTTTTGCCGGACCCGCTCTAGCCGTAGCTGCAATGCATTGGTCACTTGATCGGCTGGAGAGCTGGCCGGCTCCGACGGTGCGGACCGATTCGCACTTTCTTTCAATGCCTCGCCAACACTCAAAGCTTCGCCGACTATCAAAGCTTCGCCAAGCCCTGCAAAAATCTGCTCCATTGAAATGTCCCGCGCAGGCCTGGTGAGTCGGTAGCCGCCCACCCGACCCCGCCTCGCATCGAGCAGCCCGGCTCGGCGTAGGCGCAGGAGCAGCTGTTCCAGCATGGGTTCGGGTAGATCATGGGTCGTGGCCAGCGCGTGGGTTGACTGCCACTCCAAGGGCCTTGCTGCCAGCTCCAACAGGGCCTTAAGAGCATGGCTGGCCTGGCGAGAAAGCATCACGCCTCAGCCGTTGCCCGCCCCGCCAGCCGCTCCAGCACGTGCTCCAGGGTGTAACCGAACAGGGCTGGATCTGGCTCGTCCTTACCGATATCTGCCAAGCCAAGCTCGGCCCAACGGGCATCGAGCCTGGACTCCAGCTCGGCGGGACGGCTAAGCGGTTCGCCCCAGGGGTGGCGCTTCTCTGGACCGATCTTGGTGGTGGCATCTATCGCCAGCCTGCCGCCCAAGCCCAGGCGCTCGCTGGCGAAATCGAGGCTGTCAAAGGGGGTGTCTTCGAGCACAAACAAATCCCGCTGCGGATCTACTTGGGCACTGATCGCCCAGATCACTTGGCGCGGGTCGCGGATGTTGATGCTTTTATCCACCACCACCACAAATTTGGTGTAGGTGAACTGGGGCAAGGCGCTCCAGAAGGCCATCGCGGCCCGCTTGGCTTGGCCTGGATAGGCCTTATCGATGGCAATCACAGCCAGTTTGTAGCTGAGCCCCTCCATCGGCAGAAAGAAATCGACGATTTCAGGGATCTGCTGGCGCAGGATCGGCGTGTAGATGCGGTTTAGGGCGATCGCCAACATGGCGTCTTCCTTGGGGGGCCGGCCACTGAAGGTGGTGAAGTACACCGGATCACGTCGCTGGGTGACGCACTGGATCTGGACGAGGGGCGAATCTTCGACGCCGCCGTAGAAGCCCATGTGGTCGCCAAATGGTCCGTCAGCCAGCTCAGAGCCAGGGGTGATCGTGCCTTCCAGCACCACTTCACTGTGGCTCGGCACCTCCAAATTTACTGTTTTGCACCTAGCGAGCCGCACGCCCTCGCCGGCGTAGATGCCAGCAAACAGCCACTCGCTCAACTGCACAGGGATCGGCGTGGCGGCCGCCATCACCAGCAGCGGATGCACGCCGATGGCAATGGCGATTTCAAGCTTTTTGCCCATCGCCGCCGCCTTGCGCAGGTGGCGAGCGCCACCGCGCACGCTCAGCCAGTGCACGGTCATTGAGTTCGCCGACTGTTGTTGCAGCCGGTACACGCCCACATTGGGTGTGCCAGTTTCTGGGTCCTTGGTGATCACCAGGCCCAGGGTGATGATCCGGCCGCCGTCGCCGGGCCAGGGCCGCAGCAGGGGCAGGGCATCAAGGTTCACTGCCTCGCCCTTAAACACCTGCTGGTGGCAGGGGGGGGTGAGGTCGAGATCGGGCCTGGCCTTGAGCACATCCAGTAGCACAGAACCAAAGCGCACCGCCTCCCGGACCCCCTTGGGGGGGCGAGGTTGCTGCAACAGGGCTAGGCGCTCGCCGAGCCGTTCCAGCTCCTCTGGTTGTTCCATGCCCATGCTCCACAGCACCCGCTCCTGGGTGCCCAGCAGGTTCACGGCGACCGGCATGGTGGAGCCGATCACATTTTCAAACAACAGGGCCGGGCCGCCAGCTGCCAGCACCCGGTCGGCAATCGCTGCCAACTCCAGGTCTGGATCCACCGGCGCGGTGATCCGGCGCAGGGCGCCGCGTGATTCCAAGAGCGCAATAAAGCCGCGAAGATCACGGCGGCTGCGCTGGGGGGACGCCGTAGCTGCCATCAAGTTTGACCAGTACTGCCTACTGTGGCGCACCCTCCCTTGGCTGTGCCGGTGCAGATCTCTTATTTCGCGACTTCAGAAACGGTTCCCGAGGTGGTTCCTCCTAGCGAGGGAGGCCCCGATGCCGCCGTCGTGATCGACGTGCTGCGGGCCACAACCACGATTGCCTTTTCCCTGGAGAGAGGTGCGGAGGCCGTCGAGGCTTTTGCGGATCTCTCCAAACTCGAAGCAGCGGCTAGTGCCTGGCCTGTGGAGTCCCGTTTGCGGGCAGGGGAGCGCGGGGGGAAACGCATCGATGGCTATGACCTAGGTAATTCACCGGTTGCGATCACTCCGGAGCTGGTTTCAGGCAAGCGAATTTTCATGAGCACAACCAATGGCACCCGCTCCTTGGCAGCGGTCAAAGCTGTGCCATTGCTTCTCACCGCTTGCCTTCCGAATCGCACCGCAGTGGCAACAAGCCTTTGGGAAAAGCAGTGTGAGACGGTCTGGATCGTTGGAAGTGGTTGGGAGGGGGATTACTCCCTGGAAGACAGCCTTGCTGCCGGGGCCGTGGCTGATGCCTTGCTTGCCATTGGGACTGCCAGCCAGAGGCCGGCCCGCATCGCCAACGATGAAATGTATGTTGCCCTGGCGGTTTGGCACCAGTGGGGCCAGGACACCGAAGGGTGCCTGCGCGCCGCCAGCCATGGCCAGCGTTTGATGGGCATTGGCAACCACGACGCCGACTTCGCATGCTGTGCCTCTGTTGACAGCCTGAAGATCGTGCCCTTCCAGGCCGAACCCGGGGTGCTTAAAGCCGGCTCGTAGCAGCCGTGCGGAACGCCTCTTGGCACTTCCCTTAAAGTCAGTCGGATTGGTTGGGGCAGTGAGTGAGCAGTTTTCTGGCGGCAGCTGTGCAACTCACAAGCACCCCGGATCCGGATGGGAATTTCGCTTCAGCGGAAGAGCAGATTGAGCTGGCTGCCCGTCGCGGCGCTGAGTTGGTCGGGCTCCCCGAAAACTTCGCTTTCATGGGGGAGGACGAGCAGCGACTTGAGCTGGCCCCATCTTTGGCTGAGCGCTGCAGCAGTTTCCTGGTCACGATGGCGCGCCGCTATCAAGTGACCTTGTTAGGTGGGGGCTTCCCCGTCCCAGCTGGACCGGGGCAGACCTTCAACCGAGCTGAGTTAGTAGGAACGGAGGGCCAGCTGCTGGCTCGCTACGACAAAATCCACCTCTTCGATGTCGACTTACCCGACGGCAACACCTATCGGGAATCGGCCACGGTGCAGCCCGGAGACCAACTGCCCCCTGTAGTTGATGTGCCCGGTCTTGGCAGGATTGGCCTGTCGATCTGCTACGACGTTCGCTTCCCTGAGCTTTATCGCCACCTAGCCCAGTCAGGGGCTGATGTTTTGTTTGTGCCCGCAGCCTTTACCGCTTTTACCGGCAAGGACCACTGGCAGGTGCTGCTGCAGGCCCGGGCGATTGAAAACACTGCCTACGTGGTCGCCCCCGCCCAAACGGGCCAGCACTACGGACGCAGGCAGAGCCACGGCCATGCCTTGGTAATCGACCCTTGGGGCACGGTGCTGGCAGATGCCGGCGTAAGTGTCAGCGCTGCCATTGCCCCGATCGATCCGGGCCATGCCCAGAGGGTGAGGGCCCAGATGCCCAGCCTGAGGCACCGCCGGCCGGCCCTGTTCTGACTGTCCCGATGCCCTGGTCCGTCAGATTCCGCTGGAGTGCTGCTCTGGCAGCGGTTGCTTTGCTGATGGCCGATCTACCGGCCTGGGCTTCTTCCCTCGCGGCCTGGCGCGTTTCCCGCAGCGGTCAGCTGGAGTTGCGTACCAGTATCGATGTACGCCCCCAGGCCTTTTTTGAGGCTGGTACTGGCTTTAGGGGCCCCCGGGTCTGGGTAGACCTGCCCGGTGCCCCATCGCGCACACGCACTGTGCGAGGCAGTGGTGCCTTGCGTGAGGTACGGATTGGTCGTCCAGATGGCTTCACAACCCGCCTGGTGCTGGAATTTGCGCCAGGTACCCAGCTCGATCCCTCTGGCCTGCGCCTGGTGGGCACCTCCCGCGACCGCTGGCGCATGGAGTTGCCGGGACTTGGCAACCAAGCTGGGCTTGGCCTCGGCGAGGGAGACCTCGATGCTGTCGCCAGCTTTGGCGCCGATCAGCAGACCTTCTTCCCCACCGCAGCTACGCCCCTCTCCGCCGATGGCTTGCCGGTTGTGCCCCGGGGCCGCTTCAAGGTGGTGATCGACCCTGGCCATGGGGGCCCCGATCCAGGTGCCGTCGGCATTGGTGGCCTACGGGAAACCGACGTAGTGCTTGATGTTTGTCTGCAAATCGCCCGGCTATTGCAGGCCCGCGGCGTCCAGGTGTTGATGACACGCACCTCTGAGGTGGACGTTGACCTGCCTCCCCGGGTGGCCCTGGCCAACAGCAGCGGTGCCGATCTGTTTGTGAGCGTGCACGCCAACGCCTTGAGCATGGCCCGTCCCGATGTGAATGGCATCGAGACCTTTTTCTTTGAGGGTGCGGGATCGCCCTCCCGTCGACTGGCTTCGGCCTTGCAGGAGCAAATGGTGGCCATTTCCCCTGGCAGTCCTGATCGCGGCGTGCGTAGCGGACGCTTTTTCGTGATCCGCCGCACTGTGATGCCCTCCGCCCTTGTTGAGATGGGCTTTGTCACCGGTGAACTCGATTCCCGGCGCCTCGCCGATGCCAATTTTCGTCGTCGCATGGCTTTAGCCCTGAGCGCTGGAATTCTTAACGCCCTGCAGGGTCAGCCATGAGCGCTTTGGTGGGGCTATTTGACAGCGGCTTGGGGGGCCTCACGGTGCTGCGGAGACTTCAGGAGCGCTATCCCCATTCCTCCTGTCTTTATCTCGGGGATACGGCCCGAGTTCCCTACGGCCAGCGCAGCGTCGCCGATATTCGCTCCATTGCCGCTGAGGTGGTGGGCTGGCTGCGCAACCAACAGGTCGGAGTTCTGGTGATGGCCTGCAACACCTCCAATGCCCTCGCTCTTGATGTGGCCGTGGCGGAGGCCGGCGTTCCCGTGGTGGGGCTGATCGACAGTGTTGCTGCCGACCTGAACAGCGAGTGCGTGGGGGTGTTGGCTACTCCCGCCACAGCCGCAAGCGGTGCCTATAGGCGGGCAATCCATGCCTGCCGGCCCCACACCTCTGTGCTCGAGGTGGGCTGTCCCACCTTCGTGCCCTTGATCGAGGCCGGTGATCTCCAGTCTCCAGACCTGATACTGGATGCCAAGGCATACCTTGAGCCCCTACTCGCAGCCGGTGTCGACACGGTGGTGCTGGGCTGCACCCACTACCCGATGCTGCGCCCCTTGCTCACGGCCCTGCTGCCTCCCCATGTGCGCCTTGTTGACCCAGCTGAATCGGCAGTACGGCGACTAGGGCCCCTTTTGGCAAGCATGGGCGGCATGCCGGAGGGCGAACTCGCAGCGGTGGAGGTGGTGACCCCAGCCGAGCGCACCCGGGTCTGCGTCAGTGGATCTGCGGAAGCCTTTGCCGACGGGGCGAGCCGCTGGTTGGGTTACCGGCCTGCCGTTGAGCGGGTGGACCTGCGGTCGATGGGGCAAGCCTTCTAGGATCACGCCACGGCGGAGGTGTTGTGGCAACGGTTGCAGAGCTGCTCCAGCCCGTAGAGGCTGACTTAGATGCCCTGCTGGCCGACTTGCGCAGCCTTATAGGAGCTGGCCATCCGATTTTGCAGGCTGCAGCAGAGCATCTGTTTGCTGCAGGTGGTAAGCGGCTGCGACCCGGCATTGTGCTCTTGCTATCGCGGGCAGTAGCACCGGATGGTGAGCTGGGCCCCCGCCACCGCCGCCTGGCGGAGATCACTGAAATGATCCACACGGCTTCGCTCGTCCACGACGACGTTGTCGATGAGGCTGCAACCCGCCGCGGAGTTGATACGGTGCACAGCCGTTTCAATCATCGAGTGGCGGTGCTTGCTGGGGATTTCCTTTTTGCCCAGGCCAGCTGGCATTTGGCCAATCTCGATGATCTCGAGGTGGTGAAGCTGCTCAGCCGGGTGATCATGGATTTGGCAGACGGCGAGGTGAAACAGGGCCTTTTCCGCTACGACACCGGCCAGAGCTTCGAGACTTACCTCGAAAAGAGCTACTGCAAAACAGCCTCGCTAATTGCAAATAGCGCTAGGGCAGCTGGCGTACTTACGGGTTTGCCAGGGGCCCAGCTCGATGATCTTTATCGTTTCGGCCGCCAGTTGGGTTTGGCCTTCCAGGTCGTAGACGACATTCTCGATTTCACTGGCAGTGATCAGCAGCTCGGCAAGCCAGCTGCAAGCGATCTGGCCTCCGGATATCTCACCGCTCCGGCCCTTTATGCACTCCAGGAGCGCCCTGCCCTGGCCTGCTTGATTGAACGCGAATTTTGTGAGGAAGGTGATCTCGAGCAAGCTCTTGAACTGGTGAGGGGTTGCGAGGCCATTCCCCGCACCCGGGCCTTGGCTGAAGGCTTCGCCCGGGAAGCAGCTGAATCCTTGGAATGGCTAGCCCCCTCCGAACCGCGCAGCGCCTTGCGGGCCCTGCCTGATTTCGTCCTTAGTCGCCTCTACTGACGCTGTTCAGACAGCTACCAGCGCACATCTCTGAGGGAATTGAGGCGGATCACTCCGGCAGGTGTGGCTTGGGCATCTGCGTCGCTTGGGAGAAGCGCATACACCTGGCAACCGGCGGCCACTGCGGCCTCGATGCCGGCGGCTGAATCTTCGAAGGCCCAGCAGTCGCTGGGATTGCGGCCTAGGCGTTTAGCTGCCAGCAGAAATGGGTCCGGCGCCGGTTTGCCCGCCGCCAGGGCTGGATCATCACCATAAACCCTTACCTGGATCAGCTCCAGCCATCGGTGGGGTGCAGCCTTACGCCGCACCGCGTCCTGGGTGCTGCTGGTGACGAGGGCCATGGGGACCTGGTGATCCCTGCACATCTGCACCAGTTCGGCGGCGCCGTCCATTGCGGCAGCGGTGGGCACCAAGGCATCGGCCAGGGGTTGGCGCACGGCCAGCAAAGCCTCACAACTCGGGGGATTGGAGCCTGAAGCTTCGATCCAGCGGCATACCAAGGCAGCACAATCCAACCGGCGCTGGCCCCGCAGCCTGAGCAACTGTTCAGCACCGAGCTGGCAACCAAAGTGGGCGGCTGCTTTATGCCAAGCCCTGGCCTGCAGTGGTTCGGTGTCTAGAAGCAGGCCGTCGAGATCGAACAGGCAGGCGGCAGGACCCATATATCTATCCTGCATCACGACGGCCCATTACATGCCGGTGCAAGGAGCCTGGGACTGCGGCGCCAGCTGGTTTAATTTTTCTATGGCAACCGCCCGTTAGAGACCGCCCGTCAGCAACCGCCCGTTAGCAACCGCCCTTCTGCCACCTATGCCTGATGCCACAACGGGCCCGACGATCGAATCGGTGCTTCAGGAGCAACGGTTATTTGGGCCTCCAGCTGAGCTGTCCGCCTCGGCCCGCATTGGCTCTCTGGATGCATACCGGGCCCTATGCAGCAAGGCTGAGCGTGATCCCGATGCCTTCTGGGGCGACCTGGCCCGTAGTGAGCTGCACTGGTTTGAGCCTTTCGACTCGGTGCTCGATTGGAGTGATCCCCCTTTCGCCAAGTGGTTTGCAGGGGGCACCACCAACCTGAGTTTCAATTGCCTCGATCGCCATCTCGATGGCCCTCGGGCCGATAAGACCGCCCTGATTTGGGAAGGGGAGCCCGGCGACAGCCTCAGCTTTACCTACCGCCAACTGCATGCCGAGGTGTGTAAGGCGAGTAATGCCCTCAAGGCACTTGGCATCGGCAAGGGGGACCTAGTTGCCCTCTACATGCCGATGGTCCCTGAGGCAGCCATTGCCATGCTGGCCTGTGCCCGCATTGGTGCCCCCCACTCGGTGGTGTTTGGCGGCTTCTCAGCCGATGCCCTGCGGGATCGGCTGATCGATGGCCAAGTGAAGGCGGTGATCACCGCCGATGGCGGCTTCCGTAAGGACAAGCCCGTGCCCCTTAAGCCCGCGGTGGATGAGGCACTCGCGGCAAATGGCGGTGCACCAAGCGTTGAGCATGTGCTGGTGGTGCAGCGGATCAAGGGCGACTGCACCATGGCTACCGGCCGGGACCACTGGTGGCACGAGCTGGTGGATGGGCAGAGCGCCGAGTGCCCCGCCGAGCCCATGGCCAGCGAGGACCGCCTATTTGTGCTCTACACCTCCGGCTCTACCGGCAAGCCCAAGGGGGTGGTGCACACCACTGCCGGCTACAACCTCTGGGCCCACCTCACCTTCCAGTGGATCTTCGACATCCGTGACGACGACATCCACTGGTGCACCGCCGATGTGGGCTGGATCACCGGCCATAGCTACATCGTGTATGGCCCACTCTCCAATGGCGCCACCACGGTGATGTATGAGGGTGCACCGCGGCCCTCCAAACCCGGCGCCTTCTGGGAGGTGATTCAGAAGCATCGCTGCACGATCTTCTACACCGCCCCCACGGCGATCAGGGCCTTCATGAAGAGCGGCCGCGCTGTGCCCGATCAATACGACATGAGCTCGCTGCGAATCCTCGGCAGCGTTGGTGAGCCGATCAATCCCGAGGCCTGGATGTGGTATCGCGACGTGATCGGCCATAACCGCTGCCCGGTGGTGGACACCTGGTGGCAGACCGAGACCGGCGGCGTGATGATCAGCCCCCTGCCCGGCGCCACCCCCACCAAACCGGGCTCCTGCACCCTGCCCCTGCCGGGAATCGCGGCCGACATCGTTGACATGGACGGCGTTTCCCAGCCGGCTGATGCTGGTGGCTACCTGGCGGTGCGTAGGCCTTGGCCAGGGATGATGCGCACCGTGCATGGCGATCCGGATCGCTTCCGCAAGAGCTACTGGGAGGAGATCCGACCCGCAGATGGCTCCTACTTGTATTTCGCCGGTGATGGCGCCCGGCGTGACGCCGACGGCTATTTCTGGGTAATGGGCCGGGTTGATGACGTGATCAACGTGAGTGGTCACCGACTCGGCACGATGGAAATTGAGAGTGCTCTTGTGAGCCATCCCACGGTGGCTGAGGCGGCGGTGGTGGGCCGGCCCGATGAGCTCAAGGGTGAGGGGATCGTGGCCTTTGTGACCTTGGAGGCGGGTCGCAGCGGCGACGACGCCCTGATTGCCGATTTGCGGGCCCATGTGGGCAAAGAGATCGGACCGATCGCCAAGCCCGATGAAATTCGTTTCACCGATTCCCTGCCCAAAACCCGTAGCGGCAAAATCATGCGCCGCATCCTGCGGGCCCTGGCCTCTGGCCAGGAAGTGACTGGTGACACCTCCACCTTGGAGGACCGTTCAGTACTCGATGCCCTAAGGGTTTAGGGGGTTAAGGGGGCCAGGCGAAGCGGTTCGATGAAGGCGACGTCCGTTGACTCAATGGTGATCGGACGTCCAAACCAGTATCCCTGGCCGTAAGCACAACCCAATTCGCGCATCCGATTCATCTGGGCCTCACTTTCCACTCCTTCAGCCACTACCTCCAGTTCGAGAGCCTTGGCGAGAGTGAGAATTGTGGTTGCAATCACCTCATCTTCTGGATTCTTTCCCAATCCGCTCACAAATGAGCGATCAATTTTAAGAACCCCTACCGGGAAGCGCTTTAGGTATAGCAGTGATGAATACCCCGTGCCGAAATCATCAATTGCCAGTCGTAGGCCAAGATCTCGCAGTACGTTGATAGTGGCCATTGTCGATTCAATATCATCAACAAGGGTTGTTTCTGTAATCTCTAGGTAAACACTAGCCGGATTGATTCCTGTTGATTCTAGTATTTCTTTGATTCGTACCTTCACCCGTGGGTCGGCAAGACTGCGGGCAGACAGGTTTGAAGACAACCTCAGATTGCCTAGGCTGTGAATCTGCTGCCACCTGGCGATAACAGCGCAGGCGCTCGCAAACACACACATGTCGATCTCCTGGATCAGGCCACTGTCTTCGGCTTGTTCCAGAAAGGCGGCGGGCATCAGCAGTCCTAGTTGGGGATGTTCCCAGCGAGCCAGGGCTTCAAAGCCAGTGAGGGTATCGTCAACGAGGCGGAAGATGGGTTGTAAATAGGGTTTGATTTCCCCGCTTTGCACCGCATTGCCGATGGACTCCTCTAGCGAGAGACGTTGTTGGGCTTGCAGACGCATGGTCGAATGAAAGGTTGAGTGGCGACCACGGCCTAAGGCCTTTGCCTGATACATAGCCATGTCCGCATTTTCCAGCAGAGTTGATGGGCTATCTCCTGGCTGGACAAAGCTGATGCCGATCGACACGGTGTGGCTGAGTTCTGAGCCAGCAACCTTTAGGGGCTGACGGATTTCCTCGATAATCCGGCTGGCCAATTGACTGGCATCATCTCGGTGGCTTGTACGGGTGATAACGATAAATTCATCTCCCGATAGACGACCGACTAGATCGTCATGGCGAACTACGTGTCTTAGGACACGACTGACATGAATTAGTAGTTGGTCGCCGGCGCTGTGTCCATGGGCATCGTTGATCCACTTGAAGCGATCTATATCGATAAAAAGCACCGCTGTAAAAAGGGAGTTATCTGCTGAAAGATGATCAATCGCTGCCTGCAGGCGATCCAGCACCATGCGCCGATTGGGCAGACCAGTAAGGGCGTCATGAGTTGCTTGAAGAAGGGCGTCCTTACGTGCCTGTCTTTCCGATGTAACAGCCCTTAATATTTTTATACTTAGTTCGATACTGCGGCCCATAGCTCGCAGCAGGGACCGTTCCTCCAAGTCAAAACGTTCACCGAGGCGGCCCACAAACAGCATGTCCATTGGACCCATAGGAGCCCAACAGGTGCGGAGGATGCCTGAACGAATGGTCATATCGCCTGGTTGGTTGTTTAACTCCCCCAGAAGCAGTTGCTGATCCTCGTCTGATAGCCCTATGCACCAGTCAATTGATTGATCGCAGATGATTGCTGCCACCTCGGCATCAACTGATTCAGCCACCCGGTTGAGCACATTGCGGAGATTGTCTGGATCCTCCGTGGAGAAAGCTGAGAGAATCTCCGAAAGCATATGCAGGGACCAGGAGGTCTCCATTAGCCGATCGCCAGTGTTACGAGGGTTTGGTTATGAAAGCCTCCTGCGCCTTTGGTGCGAGCAATTTCTCCATAGGTGTAGAACCCTGCCATCGGTACGGCTCCGCAACTGCTGGTGATTAAATCAGTTTCTTCATGTACGCGCTCTTCTGTAAATACTGCCCTTCGTGAGACGCAGTCGAATAGCAGTAAGCCAGCCGGCGGAAACCCGTTTAGGGCCTCGACAGCCGAAATGCAGGACTGGGCTGCCGCATTAAGAACAGAATCGAAATTGCCTTCAGTGAGGAAGGCCAATGCTCCCTGGGGAACCTCTGCCACCAAGATCAGTTCTCGCCTATCGAGGTTGAAGCCGGTGACGTGACGCATCTCGATTTTATCGCGCCGGCGTATTCCAATGGGGTGAGTCGCAGCAAAATTGGCGAATGCGGCAGGGTCGGTCCGAACAATATCTTCTGGATTGAAGAAATCGAGGTATACATCAAGTGCTGGCTTATCTTCCAAAGTCGACAGAATGTTTCCCTTGCTCCCAGTGACCAACATAGGGTCACTTGCTGGGGTCCAGCCGTGGCTTACGCCGATGCCTAAGGGGCGGTCGGAACTAACTGCTGCTGCCACCACTGCCTGAGTCATAACCCTACGGCCATGGATCTGCCGGGTTCGGCTCATCGCTAGATAGTCGCCGGCGCAGCCTCCCACCAGGGGAACGTCGATTCCAGCTACGTCGTAGGCGCCGCGTACCACATCCATTTGATCACCGCAAAGGCCATCGGAGAGCACGATCAAGACCGTATTGGCCCGTTGCTCAAGATGGTCCAGGCAGTGGGCTGCCTCGGTTGCAGCCTGGCGCAGGCCTTGCGCATCACCCTGACCAGAACCCGTACTTATCTCAATTGCCGAGCCTCCCAGGGCCCACAGCACCAGCGCATTGGCCACCGCACCGCCTGGGGTGATTTCGCCAGATGTTGTGCAACCAATCACCTGCGTATGGGGAAAGGTCCCATAGAGCTGCTCGGCTATCGCCGCCAGATCAAAATTTGGCGCAAGCAGGGTCACGATCAGCTTGGGATCCTGGGGGCACTGCAGAGCCTGCAGTGCCTGCTCAAGGGCCTGGCCGGTGTCGTTTAACGAAGAGGCGCCTACCTTGACCCAGCTTTCAGCAACCATCGGCGTGACCATTGAGGCTGGCTCATGCGTCGGAGTATGCCCCCGACTGTTACTCACAATTGTCTACCCCCGTAGGGACGGCTCAGCATCTAGGACCCGCTGGCCCAAGCATCAACAGCCGCTGCGATGCCATCCAGGGATCTTTTTTTAGCGGGATCGTCGGCCCACTGGCCCAGCAGGCTCTGTCGCAGCCCCGCGCTAGCGGGGGCGAGATGATCGCCCGGGTATTCCTTCAGCAGGCTGGCATCTCCAGTACGACCTTGCAGCACCCCCAGCAGCCGTTGGCTTTGGTCGATTTGGTCTCGATTGAATCGCACCAATAAGTTGCGGGGTTGGAGATAGGTGCGAGCCACCTGCTGCAGGGTTTCCTCCGGTGAGGGGCTGAACTCGCTGCGAAAGTTGAACTGCTGACCGAGCTCCGCCAGCAGTGGTATCGAGCGCTCGGCTGAGAAGTTGTTGAAGCTCAAGGCCACTAGGCCGGCGCCCCCCCGCCCCCCATCGGGTGCCAGCAGGTGCAGCTTGCAGCCCAGGCTGTGGCCAAGTCGCAACATCAACCTGCTGGAGTCGCCCTCTTCTCCATCCGCATCACGCAGCTGACGGAACCGGCGCCAGGCGTTATTGGCCTGATCCTGGTGGTCGAAGCCAGGCACATAGGTCCAGGCCCTAATCCGCCAGCCCCTAGCCGCCAGTGCCTCCAGAAGCCGGCGGTAGCTGAGTTGGGGGGTCGCCGCCAGGTAACTGCCACCGATGAATTCGAGCGTGCCGCGGTTGGGTCGCTTGGCCTCCAGTTGCCAGATATCGCCGCGCTGCCGCCAGCCAGTCATGGTCAGAGGGCGAGGCGTTGCAAGGCCGCCCGCGCTTCGTTGCGATGGGCTGCGCCATCAAGAAGGTTGTTAAACACATGGCGGATTACGCCTTCGCCGTCGATCACGTAGGTGGCCCGGCCTGGCAGCAACCCAAGCACATTTGGCACTCCGAAGGCTTTGCGTAGGGCGTTGCCTTGGTCCACCAGAAGCGGGAAGGGCAGGTTGTGACGACTGGCAAAGCGCTGGTGGCTGGCCTGGTCGTCGCCGCTGACACCCCACACCTCAGCTCCCAGGGACTGAAGGTCGGCGTAGCTGTCACGGAAGGCACAGGCTTCAGCGGTGCAGCCTGGGGTGTCGTCCTTTGGATAGAAGAACAGCACCAATGCCTTGCCGGCTAGCTGATCGCTGCGGTGCTCCTCACCATTTTGATCATTAAGGGCAACTAGGGGGGCTCGATCTCCGGCGGCAAGTGCCATCTAAATCAAATTGGGCAATCGTTTTCACCCTAGGCAGCTGTCCTGGTTGCCGTAGTCGTTGTTCAAGTCGTAGCTGTTTTTCTAGCGGTGGGCTGGGACGATGGGTTGAGCGACGCAGGCAGATGTGACTGGCCCTATCGAGGAACAGCCAAGCCTCTGGCAGCAGAGCGACCTGCTGAGCCTGGTGAGTGCAACCCCGGCCTTGAGCCCAGCGCCCCAGCCCAAGCAGGTTGTGGCTCGTGAACCCAGCCCTTCCAACTGCGATCCACAATCCCGATCAGCACTTATCAACCTGCTGATCCTGGACACGGAGACCACGGGTCTGGAGCCGGTTTCAGCCCAGTGCATCGAGGTCGGAGCAGTTCTGTTTCATGTACCCAGTAGGTCGGTATTGAGCCAGGTTTCCTTTCTTTTGCCAGCTGCTGCCAACCCTGCGGAGCATGTCAATGGCATTGCTGCTGAAGTGACCAGACTCTCCCAGCCCTGGCAGGCGGGCCTCCAGCATTTCCTTGCCCTGCTCGCCGGGGCCGATGCGGTGCTCGCCCACAACGCAGCCTTTGATGCCAAGTGGTTTGGGCTGGGACCGCTGCCGGCTATTGACAAGCCATGGATCTGCTCGATGGACGATATCGAGTGGCCGCCTGAGCGACACCTGAGGACGGCCCCTTCGGTGCGCGATCTGGCCTTGGCCTACGGGGTGCCGGTGTGGGCTGCCCATCGGGCCCTTACCGATTGCACCTATCTCGTTCAGGTGTTGGAGCGCTGCGACAACCTCGAAGGCCTACTGGCTGCAGCTATGGAGCCGAAGCTGCTCTATCGGGCCAATCTTCCCTATGCCGAACGGCATAAGGCCAAACAGGCAGGCTTTCGCTGGAATGAACCGGTGCGAGGTGCCTGGAGTCGTCGACTAAGCGAGCGCCAGGCCCTAGCCCTGGCTTTTGAGGTCCAGAGGGTGGAGGCCGATTCACAAGTGGCCTGAACGCCCGGAACTGGTACCCATTAGTCATGGTTTTTCTTCCAATCTCCGAAGCCGAACGGTGCTCTATCGCCATTTGGCCGTGGCCGCCACAGGCTGAGTTGGTAGTTGCCATGGATCCATGGCTGGTCGGATGCCGCGGCAGCGGCTGCTCAGCTGGCAGGCCGTGCGCACTTGGGCACGGCTGATCCGCGAAGCCGAGGGGCTTTGGCGGGTCGATGTGCGCGATCTGCGCAGGGTCGGCGCCCATGAGCTGGGTCAGCTGCTGCAGGAGGTGCCGCCCCGGCTGCGACGTCGCGTCAATCTCTGGTTGGAACGCCTGAATGTGAGCACCAGGTTGCCCTGATTGCCTGCATGCCCTCATTGGCAAGCGGCGGCGGAGCATAAAAAAACCGGCTGGGGAAGCCGGCATGGAAGAAGGTCACCTTGGTAATCGGTGAATTGTCGAAATCGGAGCGACAGGATTTGAACCTGCGACCCCCACTACCCCAAAGTGGTGCGCTACCAAGCTGCGCTACGCCCCGGCAGATCGAAGTTACCACAGCGCTTTGCGCTGTTTCAGCCGGCGTATCAGCCGTTCTGTGAGTCGCTCCCGTCCCAAAACTGCATACCCAGGAACCCGCAGGCGACGGGCTAGTTGCCGCAGTTCACCGACCCCCAGGCCTGCCAGCCGCAATTCGGGCAAGCGGCTCCATACGGCTGAGGCCGCAGGCAGGTCCGAACCTTTGCGATTGGCTGAGAAGCTCAGCAGGGCGCCGCCAGCCATCCACTCAGGCACCAGCACAAACAACACGGCCAGCAACCCATAGAGCTCCACAAGCCCCTTAGGCAGAGGATGCAGGGGGCGGTTGCGTGGCCTGGGCTCGAGCTTTCTCACAGCAGGGGGGCCTTGGGGTCGTTCAACCAGCCGGACGGCTGACCGGTCGGCTGACCGGAGGGCCTATCGCGCCATTGCAGCTGGGGTTCGGGCCTCGGGTTCAGTTTGACGCTCCAGAAGATCAGGGCAAAGCAGAGCCCCAGGGTGATGAGTAACCCAAGAATCACCAGGCGATCCGGTAAGGGGTTCACAGCGCTTTCCTGCTCATACCTGGTCCGTGCGCAGGCACTCCAACCTTCTGAATTGCTGCTCCATAGTCAGCACATCGCCTCTGAGTACCAAGGTCAGTTGCTCGTTGCGATAACGGATGCCTGGTAGGTCTGAGGCCTCGCGAAACATGGTGGAGCGGAAGCGTCCGGTGAGCAGGGAGGCTTGGGCGTCATTGCGCTCCAGGGTGACCCGGCTCTGATCGGGGCAGATGAATTGTTCGGTGATGCCGTAGTCCTCCCACCAGGGCGACCCCATTGAGAGCAAGGCGAGGGCAAGCAGCGGCATGGACATGCTCAGGCCAGCTGAATTGGGGCATTCTCCCCCCGCAACACGCAGTGGGCCACCGTCCAGTCATAGGAAGACCACACCCGTGGATCGAGCTTGTAGGCCGAGCCCGCAAATTCCCCGAGCCTTTGGCCGCTTGGCTGGGCCGAGCAGTAAGGCCGGCTGCCGGGTTTGGCTAGATATTGCTGGTGATATGGCTCCGCGTACCAAAGGGTTTGGTTGCTGCGAAGCTCAGTGGTGATCTCCCCAAAGCCAGCGCTGCTCAACAGGGTCTGGTAGGCGTCGCGGCTGGCCTCTGCTAGGGCCACCAGACCAGGATCATCCGCATAAATCACCGAGCGGTACTGGCTGCCCCGATCATTGCCCTGGCGATTCCCCTGGGTGGGGTCGTGGCATTCCCAGAACAGCTTCAGCAAATCGCTGAAATCGATCAGGGCCGTATCCCAGACCACTCGCACAACCTCGCTGTGGCCCGTGCGTCCAGAGCAGACCTGGTCGTAGCTGGGTTGCTGGATTGAGCCACCGGCGTAGCCCACGGCTGTTGTAACCACGCCAGGCAGGCGCCAAAAGCCCTTTTCGGCTCCCCAAAAGCAGCCGCAACCGAAAACCGCCTCTGACTGGCCGCCCTTTATGGCCGCATCAATTGGGGTGCCCAGAACAACGTGGGGAGCTTGGGCCTGAGGGGTGCCCTGAAACAGGCCGAACACGCAGCTAATTGCAATGAAATCGGAGCCTAGAGAGTCCCTTTAGTTGCCGCGTCGGGCTCAAAGGCAATGTGATTAAGGAGAGTGGTGGTGAAGGCGAACAACAGGAACGGCAGGGAAAGCACCAGGATCAGGCCCACACCCACAAGGGCAAAGATCGGCTTGCTGGCCCCCATCAAGGCCAAGCCAGCCGCCAGGCTGGCGAAGATCACCAGCATCCAGATCAAAATCTGCCCGTAGATGTCGCCAAAGGTCAGGGTGCAGCGCAGCCGGTAGGGCAAGCCGGTAATCGGGGCAACTGGCTCCATGGATCCTCCTAGGCGTGGAACGCAAAAGGCGACACCATCCACCTAAGCCCCATCTAGGTCACTTGGCTGAACAGCTCAACAAGTATTGAGATCAGCCGGCCGACCTCAGCTGTTCCGTTGCCTGCTCCCTATCCCAAAGGCGACGGTAGGTGCCGCGCTCAGCCACGAGCTCGCTGTGGTGGCCCTGCTGCACTAGCCGGCCATCTTCGAGCACCAGCACTCGATCACAGGCGGCAGCCGCCGACAACTGATGGCTGATCATCAATACGGTGCGACCCAGACCTTGGTCATTTGACTGGGCATTGGCCTGCTCACTGCGAATCGTGCGCAGGATCTCGGCAGCGGTGGTGTTATCGACGCTGGCTAGGGCGTCATCAAGCACCAATAGGGGGGTGCGAACCAGTAGGGCCCGCCCCAGGGCTGTGCGTTGTCGCTGGCCGCCGCTAAGGGTGATGCCTCTCTCCCCCACCAGGGTCTGGTAGCCGTCGGGAAATCCCTTGATGTCGCCCTCAAGCCTGGCCTGGCGAGCTGCTGCCTCGACCCGCTCAAACGGCGCATCCGGCTCGCCATAACGCAGGTTGTCGGCCAGGCTCGCGGTAAACAGATAGCCCTCTTGGGGGACTAAGCCCACCTGGCCCCGCAGTTCAGCCAAATCCAGAGCGGTGATGTCGACCCCATCGAGCCAAAGTTGACCGGGATCGACCTCGACCATGCGCCCCAGGGCACGGGCCAGGGTGGTTTTGCCGCAGCCCACGGGCCCCACCACTGCCACAAGCTCGCCGGGGTGGAGCTCAAAACTGACGTCCACCAGGGCTGGTCGAGGCGCGTTGGGATACCGCACGGTGAGGCCGCGGGCCTCCACAGCCCCCCGAGCGGGCTTGGCTGGGGGAGTTGGTGAAGCTGAAGAAACGATCAAGGGCCGCCGTCGCAGCAGCTCCTCTACCCGCTCCAGGCTCACCTGGCCGGTTTGGAAGGTGTTGAGGGTGAACCCAAGCAGGGCAGTGGGGAACACCAGCCGCTCCACAAACAGAATCAGGGCGACCAGGTCGCCGATGCTGAGGCGGCCACTTTCAAGTTGGCCACTGCCCAAGGCGAGTAGCAGGAGCAGGCTGATGGACGAGATGCCCTCCAGCAGAGGAAAGAGGGTGCTGCGGGTGCGGGCCAGATTCAGGGCAGCATCCCGGTAGATGCGGTTGCGACCGGCGAAGGCGGTCTGCTCGGTGCTCTCCTGGCCGTAGATCTTGATGGCGCTGATGCCGGAGAGGTCCTCCTGGATCAGGTCGCTTAAGGAGGCCAATGCCTCTTGCTGGCGGCGTTGCTGGCGCATCATGCGACCGCCAAACAGGCGCACCACCATCAACATCAGGGGGTAGAGCCCCACCGCCGCCACGGTCAACCAGCCGTCGATGGAGAGCATTGCTGGCAAGGTGAGCGCGTAGGCCAGCACCGTGTTGGTGAGGCTCAGCACGGCGAAGCCCAGGAGCCTGCGCACGTTTTCGACGTCGGAGGTGGCTCGGCTGATCACCTCGCCGCTGCCTGTGGTCTGCACCCAGCCGGGTTCCTGCTTGAGCAGGTGATCAAAAATCTGTTGTTTGAGCTCGGCCTCCACCTGCCGGCCTACCCCGAACACCAGCATGCGTGAGTAGAGCCGCACCGCCCCCATCACCGTTGCCAGGGCGACGATCAGCGCCGCCTGAGCCAGCACGTCTTGAAGAGCGAAACCATCCTGCAGGTCGTCGATTACCCGCCGCACCAAAAGGGGAATGGAGACGCTCAGCAGGTTCACCACCACAAGGGCGGCGACGCCGATTAACACCACCTTGCGATGGGGCCGCAGGTAGCGACGGATCAGATCCAGCCGTATGGCTCCCATCAGGGGCCGTTTTCACAGGTCCACCAACCTAGGCAGCTGCTTTTCCGGCAGGCTGGCCTCAGCAACAGCTGCGCCATGGCTTCCGCTCCTTCCCAATCCGGCAGCAATGATCAAAGCCATCCGCTTTACGCCACGGATCGCGAGGTGGTGGATCGGCTGCTTGCCGCTGAGGTGCCAGCCGACCACCACCTGGTTGATGCTGCCCGTTTGTTGATGCGCTACGAGGCCTTTCCCGGTGCCCGTGATCTCAGCTCAGATTTGGCCAAGACCCTGCGCTTGTGGGGTCTTAGCCGTGAAGATCTGCACAGCCGCACCCAGGCAATCTGGGCAAAAGGTTTTCGGCCCGCACCAGCGGCGAGTGAGGCGGTGGGCTCTAGCTTTGACACCGCTGACCAGGAGCAGACCTGACGTTTTGCCAAGGCAGTCATCGCCATTTACCCCTTCTTCGGGTGATAGTGGATAGGTCCCCATCACCCGGCCCGGAGTGCTTTGCACCCGGGCTTTTTACTAGCTATGCCCACTGTTCAGTCCTGGCCTGCCCTGTTGGACCAGCTGCTCAATGGCGAGTCGCTGTCGGCCCAACAGGCCACCGAGCTGATGCAGGGCTGGCTGAGCGAACAGATCGATCCAGTGCTTACCGGAGGGTTGCTGGCCGCCATGCGAGCCAAGGGAGTTAATGGCGAGGAGCTGGCGGCAATGGCTGAGGTCTTGCGAGAAGCTTGTCCGCTGCCGGCTTCCCGCCCTTCCCTGGCGCTCGTCGATACCTGTGGCACCGGTGGCGATGGGGCCGACAGCTTCAATATTTCAACGGCTGTGGCGTTTGTGGCTGCCGCCTGTGGCGCCCACGTGGCCAAGCACGGCAACCGCAGTGCCAGTGGTCGGGTGGGATCAGCCGATGTGCTGGAGGCAGTGGGCATTCATTTGCAGGCCCCCCAGGAGCAGGTGATTGGTGCCTTACCAAGTGCGGGGGTGACTTTTTTGTTCGCCCCTGGTTGGCATCCGGCGCTGGTGGGGCTGGCCCCCCTGCGCCGCAGCCTGGGGGTACGGACTGTTTTCAATCTGCTGGGCCCATTGGTAAATCCCCTGCGGCCCGAGGCCCAGGTGCTCGGGGTGGCCCGGCCTGATCTGCTCGATCCGATGGCTGAGGCCCTGGCCCGGCTGGGGCTGCGCAGAGCTGTGGTTGTGCATGGTCATGGCGGCCTTGATGAGGCCTCCCTTGCTGGAGTTAATTCGCTGCGACTGGTGAAATCTGGAGTTGTGAGCAACGACCAGCTCGACCCTGAGGCCTTGGGCTTGCAGCTTGCTCCGATCGCCGATCTTGCAGGTGGAGATCTCGCCACCAACCAAGCCATCCTCGAAGCCGTGCTCCAGGGCCGAGCTAGCCGCGCCCAGGCTGATGTGGTGGCCCTCAACGCAGCGCTGGTGCTGTGGGCCGCTGGTTTGACGGACTCAGTCGCCGCTGGTTTGAGCCTGGCCCAGCAGGCCATTGCCGATGGAGCTGGCTGGCAAGCCCTAGAGCGGCTACGCGCCGCCCTGCCAGCCCCCGTTGCAGGATGATCAAAGCAACTGCCCTGAACCCGTGAGCGAGCCCGCTGCCACTGCCTTGCTGGTGTTGGCCGACGGCACCGTGCTGAGGGGTGAGGCCTTCGGGGCCCGGGGCACGGCCATCGGAGAAGTGGTGTTCAACACCGGCATGACCGGCTATCAGGAGGTCATGACCGACCCGAGTTACTCCGGGCAGTTGGTCACCTTTACCTACCCCGAACTGGGCAATACCGGGATCAATGAAGCCGATCAGGAGGCGGATCGCCCCCACGTGCGTGGGGTGATTGCCCGCCAGCTTTCACCTTGTACCAGTAGCTGGCGCTCAGAGGGTGACCTAGATGGCTGGCTTCTACTCCATGGAGTAGTTGGAATTCGAGCAATTGATACGCGAGCTCTCGTGCGTCATTTACGTGATGGTGGCGCGATCAACGGCGCAATTTGCAGTGATGGCACCTCGGCTTCGGCCCTGCTTGATCAAGTCCGCTCGGCCCCTTCGATGCAGGGCCTAAACCTGGCGGCATCAGTTACTACTCCTAATCCTTATCACTGGGATCAAACCTGTGGGGTCGCTTTTGATGCCCGTATGCAATCCCAGCCTGATCGCCCTTACCGTGTGGTGGCAATTGATTTCGGCATCAAACGGGCGATCCTCGAGCGTCTTGCGGCCCACGGCTGCGAGGTGACCGTGCTTCCAGCCGATGCCAGCTTGGAGCAGGTCCTCAGTTACAAGCCCGAGGGAGTGTTCCTGTCCAATGGGCCCGGCGATCCGGCCGCCGTTAGCTCCGCTATTGAGCTCGCCAAAAGTCTTATCGCCCTGCCCAATCTCCCCCTGTTTGGCATCTGCCTTGGCCACCAGATCCTGGGGCTGGCCCTTGGAGGCACCACATTTAAACTGGGCTACGGCCATCGCGGTTTAAATCACCCTTGCGGCAGCCCAGGGCAGGTGGAGATCACCAGCCAAAACCATGGTTTTGCCCTCGTACCCGAATCCCTGCCCGCCGACCGAGTGCGGGTAACCCACCACAACCTCAACGACCAAACCGTGGCTGCTCTGGAGCTGCTGGAGGCACCGGTGTTTGGCGTTCAGTACCACCCGGAGGCCAGTCCCGGTCCCCACGACGCCGACCATCATTTCGCTCGCTTCGCCGCCCTGATGGCCAGCCGCCGCTAACGCATTTTTGTTGCGTCTTCTGCAGCGGCAAAATTGCTCCCTACACTTCGCCCCAGAACGGATCGAGGACTGGAGCCATCAACGACCTGCAGCGATTGACTGTCTCCCTGCGAGGAGGCTTCGAGCAGCAGGCCCACTGCCAGCTGTTCAGCTTTACTGGCCAGCTGGATGCCTACTCCGACAAACAGTTCGGCGAATTTGTGGCCTCTCACCGCGGCAATGGTCAGCCTTTGGTGATCGACCTAAGCCACATCGACTTCCTCGACTCGTCCGGTCTTGGCGCATTGGTCCAGCTTGCTAAGCAGTGCAACGGCGATAAGCAGAAATTTTTGGTGGTGGGTAATGCCCGGGTTGTTCAAACCGTGAAGCTGGTGCGCCTAGAAGAATTTCTGCACCTTCAGCCCGACCTCGAAACAGCCCTTGGCAACCTCGCCGCTTGAGCAGGGAAAGGCTGAGCTGCGGCCCGCTTCGAGCTGGCTAGCTGGCCTTGCCCCCCATCCTCCCCAAGCCGAATTAGGCCCGCTACAGCTGGCCTGGCTGGGTGATGCGGTCTGGGAGCTTCATCACCGCCTGCAGCGCTGTCAGCGTCCAGGCCGCTCCCACACCCTGCACCAGGAGGTTGTGCAGGCAGTGCGTGCCGACGCCCAGGCTCTGGCACTGGAGAAGCTTGATCAACAGCTCACTGATGCGGAGCGAGACCTTGTGCGCCGGGGCCGCAATCGGGCTGGCAGGGGCCCCCGGCGGGGGGATGCGGCGGCCTACGGCCAGGCAACGGGCCTTGAGGCCCTGCTTGGTTGGTTGTTTCTCCACGAGCCTGCCCGGTTAGCCGAGCTGCTAGATCACTTGCAGGAGATCGATCCATAACCTGCAGACAACGCCATGAGCCCACGATTTGAACGCCGTCCCGAGAAGCGGACGGGGGGCGGCGCCCGCGGGGCTGGCCGTCCGCCCCGCTTCAGCGGTCCCAAGCCTGAATGGCGCCGTGATGGAGCCGGTGAAGGCCGTGAGGTGCGTGAGGGAAGAGAAGGCCGTGAGGGCCGTGAAGGCCGTGAAGGGCCAAGAGATCGGGATCCCCGGCGAGAGACCGGTGCACGACCCGCTCCCCGGGGTGTGTCCCGCTTCCAGCCCCGCCGCGATGGGCCAGCCGACCGCCCCAGTAGTCGCGGCGAGCGCCGCCCATTTGAACGGCGTGGTGACAGCGAGCGACCTTCTTTCGAGCGTCCGCCTGCTCCCCGTTTTTCCAGCGATCGCTCCGGCTCAGACAGCAAGCCCTACGAGCGGCGACCCGGCGGCCGCTTTGAAGGTCGTCCCCAGGGCCGCCGTCCCGACTCTGGCCGCCCAGATAGCCGTCGTTATGAGGGTGGGGGTCGCTTTGAAGGGGCCGGTCGCCCTGATGGTCGCCCTGTTGGCCGACGTTTTGACACGGGGAGCCGCCCAGCGCCTGGCAGGTTTGCTGGCAAGCCGCTGATCGTCGACGCCGATACCCTTCCCCCCAGCGGTGATGCGGAGCGCCACAGCGTCGATCCCAGCGCCGATTTGATCTGGGGCCGGCATCCAGCCCAGGCGGCACTTGAGAGCGGTCGACCGATTCATCGCGTCTGGTGCACTCCAGAAATGCGCTTCAGCCCCAAGTTTCTGCAGCTGCTGCGAGAAGCCAAGGCATCGGGAGTACTGGTTGAGGAGGTCACCTGGGCGCGCCTGGGTCAGCTCACCGGAGGTGCCGTGCACCAGGGCATCACCCTGCAAACAGCGGCAGCTGAGACCCTTGATCTACAGACCCTGATGGAGGGCTGCGCAACCATTGGTGAGCCGGCCTTGCTGATGGCGGTCGACGGTCTTACTGATCCCCAGAACCTCGGCGCAATTGTGCGTAGTGCCGAAGCCCTGGGTGCCCATGGCCTGGTTTTACCCCAGCGCCGCAGCGCTGGACTTACGGGCTCGGTGGCCAAGGTTGCGGCAGGTGCTCTTGAGCACTTGCCCGTGGCAAGGGTGGTTAACCTCAACCGCGCCCTCGACACCCTTAAGCAGGAGGGTTATCGGGTAGTGGGTCTGGCAGCCGAGGGCACCGTCAGCCTGGAGGAGGCCGATCTAGCTGGGCCTTTGGTCATTGTCACCGGCTCTGAGGGTGATGGTCTCTCCATGCTGACCCGCCGCAACTGCGACCAGCTGGTGCGCATCCCTCTGCGTGGCGCCACACCAAGCCTTAACGCCTCTGTGGCTACCGCCCTGCTGCTCTATGAGGTGGCACGGCGTGGCTGGATGAAGGGGTTGAGCGGTTCCCAGCCCGCGCCCCGCTTGGTGCGCCCCCAGCTGCCGGCTCCAGCCGCTAGCCCCGAGCCTGAGGAAGAGCCCACGGCACCCGAAGCGAGTTCTGCAGCAGCGCAGCAACTGCCCGCTGGCCAGCCGGATAGATCCCCTGAGCTTCTTCACGATCAGGAGCCCGAGCTGGAGCAAGAGGTAATGCCGGAAATCGAGCCAGAGGATCAGTCAGAGCTATCGGCAGAGCACCAGATTGCTGCAGCGATCACGCTCAACCAGGAACTTGCCAACCAGGAACCGGTCAACCAGGAACCGGTCATTGACCTGGGTATGGAGCCAGCCGCCAAATCTGGTTTCCTTGGGGATATTCAACTGTGACTCAACCCTCAAGCCACGGTACCGACGCCGGGCAGAATGGATCACAAGCCGCTCCTGCCTCATGAATCCCCTGCTGTGGCCAGTGCGCAGCTGCGCTAATGGTCTGGGCCTGGCCTGGTGGGCACGGGTAGAAACCCACTCTCCCAATGCTGTTTATTGGTTTGGTCCCTTCGTGCGTCGCGGCACCCTGGAAAGACATCTGCCGGCTTTCTTGAACGACCTCCGGGCTGAATCTCCGGGTTCTCTGGATCACCAGTTACTGCGCACCCGGCGGGGCGAACCGCTCACCGAGCTCGACTGAGGGCTAGTGGCCGTTGCCGCTGGCTGATAGCGTCCAATCCAACAGGCAACAGGGTTGATGGGGATCGCTGATTCACTCGAACAGGGGATTGCTCAATGGCGTCAGCAGCTGCGCAATGGTGAGGTTTCAGCCCGTGAACTCACCGATCACCATCTGGCCCGCATCCAGGCGGTTGATCCCACCGTTCACGCCTATCTGGAGATAACTGCCGAGCGGGCCAGGGCAGATGCGGATCGGATCGACGCCCGCCGCGCTGCTGGAGAAGCTTTGCCACCCCTGGCAGGTATTCCTCTGGCGATCAAGGACAACCTCTGCACTAAGGGGGTTACTACCACTTGCTCCAGCCGCATGCTGGAGCACTTCGTTCCCCCCTACGAGAGCACTGTTACCGACCGCCTCTGGCAGGCGGGAGCTGTCTTGCTTGGCAAGACAAACCTCGATGAGTTCGCCATGGGCAGCTCCACCGAGACCTCAGCCTTCGGCCCCAGCCGCAACCCTTGGAATCCAGAGAGGGTGCCTGGTGGTAGCTCCGGTGGCAGCGCCGCCGCTGTGGCTGCAGGCGAGTGCATCGCCGCCCTTGGCTCCGATACCGGCGGATCGATTCGCCAGCCCGCCTCCTTCTGCGGGGTGGTGGGATTGAAGCCCACCTATGGCCGCGTCAGCCGCTACGGCCTGGTCGCTTTTGCCAGCTCCCTCGACCAGGTGGGCCCGTTCACCAACTCGGTGGCGGATGCGGCCGAGCTGCTGCAGGTGATCGCCGGTGCGGATCCGCGCGATGCCACCTGCCTGCAGGCCCCCGTGCCCGATTACGTCACCGCCCTTGACCAACCTGTTGCAGGTTTGAGGGTAGGCATGGTGCGCGAGTGCTTCGAAGCTGAGGGCCTTGATCCACAGGTGAAGGCTGCGGTGCTGGCCGCTGCCGCCCAGTTGGAGGCCCTGGGCTGCGAGCTGGTGGATGTGAGCTGCCCCCGCTTCAACGACGGCATCGCCACCTATTACGTAATCGCGCCATCAGAGGCCTCTGCAAACCTGGCCCGCTACGACGGTGTCAAATACGGCTACCGGGCCCCAGATGCCACCAGCCTTGCCGAGATGACGGCCCGCAGCCGGGCTGAGGGCTTTGGCGACGAGGTGCAGCGCCGCATCCTGATCGGCACCTACGCCCTCTCGGCCGGATATGTGGACGCCTACTACAAGAAAGCCCAGCAGGTGCGCACCTTGATTCGGCGCGACTTTGACCTGGCCTTTGAGGCAGTGGATGTGCTGCTCACCCCCACCTCGCCCACCACGGCCTTTGGCTTTGGCGCCCACAGCGACGACCCCTTGGCCATGTACCTCGCCGACCTGCTCACCATCCCGGCGAACATGGCAGGCCTGCCTGCCATCAATGTGCCCTGCGGCTTTGATCTCGAGGGCCTGCCGATTGGTCTGCAGCTGATCACGGGAGTGCTTGAAGAGCCGCGCCTGCTTCAGGTGGCCCACCACTACGAACAGGCCGCCCAGGTGATGCAGGCTCGGCCAGTGGCCCCATTGGTGCCCTAGGGACTGGCCCCATATCTAGTGGTTTTGCGCCGGTCTGGCGCGCAAATGACACTGGATCTTGCGTGGTCGCCTAGCTTGGGGAGGCTTCCGATGCCTTCCGGCTAGACCTGCCCTTGGCCTTCGTTCCGCTCCACAACCACAGCGACTACAGCCTCCTAGACGGGGCGAGCCAGTTGCCGGCGATGGTGGATCGGGCTGTGGAGCTGGGCATGCCAGCCCTTGCACTCACCGATCACGGCGTCATGTATGGCGCCATAGAGCTGCTCAAGCTTTGCGCTAAAGCCGGGATCAAGCCGATCATCGGCAATGAGATGTATGTCATCAATGGCTCCATTGATGACCCTCAGCAGAAAAAGGAGCGCCGATACCACTTGGTGGTGCTGGCCAAAAATGCGGTCGGCTATCGCAACTTGGTCAAGCTCACCAGCATCAGCCACCTACGCGGCATGCGCGGCCGGGGCATCTTTGCCCGTGCCTGTATCGACAAGCAATTGTTGAGCCAGTACAGCGAAGGTTTGATCGTGGCTACTGCCTGCTTGGGAGGCGAAATTCCTCAGGCGATTTTGCATGGCCGGCCAGATGCGGCGCGAGAGGTTGCCAGCTGGTATCAACGCACTTTTGGCGACGACTTCTACCTCGAGATCCAGGACCATGGCGGCATCGAAGACCGCATCGTTAACACCGGGATTGCCCGCATCGGTGCCGAGCTGGGCATTGAACTTATCGCCACCAATGATGCCCATTACCTCAGTGCCAACGACGTAGAAGCCCACGACGCGCTGCTTTGCGTACTTACGGGCAAGTTGATCAGCGACGTGAAGCGTCTGCGCTACACGGGTACGGAATACATCAAGGGGGAGTCCGAGATGCTCTCCCTGTTCAATGACCACCTTCCTGCCGAGCTGATTGAACGGGCTGTTGCGAACACAGCCAAGGTGGCTGAAAAGGTGGAGGCCTACGACATCCTCGGCCGCTATCAGATGCCCCGCTTCCCGATCCCGACTGGGCACACAGCGGTGAGCTATCTCACTGAGGTGGCCGAGCAGGGCCTCCGGCAGCGCCTACGCCTGACTGATGACGTTAGCTTCGAGCCCCAATATGGCGATCGCCTCGCCTTTGAGCTCCAGGTAATGGAGCAGATGGGTTTTCCCACCTACTTCTTGGTGGTGTGGGACTACATCCGCTTCGCCCGGGACAACGGCATACCTGTAGGGCCGGGTCGTGGTTCAGCTGCAGGTTCCTTGGTGGCCTACGCCCTGGGGATCACAAATATTGACCCGGTTACCAATGGCTTGCTTTTTGAGCGGTTCTTGAACCCTGAGCGCAAGTCGATGCCGGATATTGATACGGACTTCTGTATCGAGCGGCGTGGCGAAGTTATCGACTATGTAACTAAGCGCTATGGCGAAGAAAAGGTGGCCCAGATCATCACCTTTAACCGCATGACATCAAAAGCGGTGCTCAAGGATGTGGCCCGCGTACTTGACATTCCCTATGGCGATGCAGATCGCCTGGCCAAGTTGATCCCTGTGGTGCGGGGCAAGCCTGCCAAGCTCAAGGAAATGATTGGAACCGAATCACCGGCTCCAGAATTTCGCGAGAAATATGAAAAGGACCCAGTGGTGCAGCGCTGGGTTGATATGGCAATGCGTATTGAGGGCACAAACAAGACCTTTGGCGTACACGCGGCTGGTGTGGTGATTGCAGCGGAGCCCCTTGATGAATTGGTCCCCCTGCAGCGCAACAACGATGGCCAGGTGATTACTCAATACTTCATGGAAGATGTGGAGTCAATGGGTCTATTGAAAATGGACTTTCTCGGCCTCAAAAACCTGACAATGATCGATAAAACTGTCGATCTTGTGCAGCAATACAGCGGCATCAAGGTTGATCCTGATGATCTGCCTCTTAACGACGCAGGTACCTATGCCCTGCTTGCTCGTGGTGATCTGGAGGGCATCTTCCAGCTTGAATCCAGTGGCATGCGCCAGATTGTGCGCGATCTCAAGCCTTCATCGCTTGAGGACATCTCTTCTATTTTGGCCCTATACCGGCCCGGTCCGCTTGATGCAGGTCTGATTCCTAAATTCATTAATCGCAAGCACGGTAGGGAGGTAATTGATGTAGCCCACGAGAAGCTTGAGCCGATCCTTAAGGAGACTTATGGGATCATGGTTTACCAAGAGCAGATCATGAAGATCGCTCAGGAATTGGCTGGTTACTCCCTTGGCGAAGCAGACCTGCTGCGGCGGGCTATGGGTAAGAAGAAAAAGAGTGAGATGGAGAAACACCAGGGACTTTTTGTTAGTGGCGCCACGGAACGTGGCGTCGAACCGCGAATAGCGGAGGCACTTTTTGAGCAGATGGTTTTGTTTGCTGAATACTGTTTCAACAAGAGCCATTCCACCGCCTACGGCGCGGTGACTTATCAGACGGCTTACCTAAAGGCCCACTACCCAGTTGCCTACATGGCGGCGCTGCTCACAGTCAATGCCGGAGACTCGGCCAAGGTGCAGCGATATATCGCCAACTGCAATGCAATGGGTGTCGAGGTGATGCCCCCTGATGTAAACGCTTCCGGCATCGATTTCACACCCGTTGGTGATCGGATTCTTTTTGGTCTTTCGGCCGTTCGCAATCTGGGTGATGGGGCGATTCGACAGTTGATTGAGGCCCGCTCTGGCGATGGTTGTTTCAACTCCCTAGCTGAGCTATGCGATCGCATTCCTGGTCAGCAGCTCAACCGCCGTGCCTTGGAGGCCCTGATCCATTCAGGAGCACTTGATGCCCTCGAGCCTCTCGGCAATCGCGCCCAATTGATGGCGGATCTGGATCTGGTGATCGACTGGGCCAGCTCCCGTGCCAAGGATCGGGCCAGCGGTCAGGGAAACCTCTTTGATTTGTTTGGCGCCACGGCCGCAGCCGACTCTGCTGGGGGTTCCGATGCCACCGGCCTGGGCGACATCAGCACCGCCCCCAAGGCGGCTCCTGTGCGCGACTATCCCCCAACCGAAAAACTCCGCCTGGAAAAGGAGTTGGTGGGCTTCTACCTATCAGATCACCCCCTGAAGCAGCTGGCCCAGCAGGTGAAGTTGCTATCGCCGGTTGCTCTGGGCAATCTCGACGAGATGGCCGACAAGGCCAAGGTGAGCGCAATTGTGATGGTGCCTGAGCTGCGCCAGGTGAACACCCGCAAGGGCGACCGCATGGCCGTGCTTCAGCTTGAGGACCTAACCGGCAGCTGTGAGGCGGTCGTATTTCCTAAAAGCTATGCCCGTTTAGCCGACCACCTAATGGTGGATGCGCGCTTGCTGGTATGGGCCTCGGTAGATCGCCGTGATGATCGAGTCCAATTAATTGTCGAAGACTGCCGCTCCATTGACGATCTGCAGTTGTTGATGGTCGATTTGCCTGCCGATCAGGCCGCCGACATAGCCATTCAGCACCGCCTGCGCGAGTGCCTCCATCGCCACAAGCCACCCCAGGACGAGGCTGGCCTGCGAGTGCCTGTGGTGGCCCTGGTTCGTCAGGCGGGCCAGACCCGCTTCGTGCGGCTTGGCCCCCAATTTTGCGTAGGCGATGTGGCCGCAGCCCTTGATACCCTCACCGCTGCCGATTTTCAGGCCCGAATCAGCTCACCGCTCTTGGCGGCCTGAGCTGGTTGGCTGATTACCTGCACCATTGCGCATCGACTTAATCGAGCTGCGCAAGCGGCTGATATTGAGTCCAATCTGCTCGCTGCCAAGCAAGCTGCCTGGCTTCTCTTCCCAGCTTGCGGACAGCACACCAAAGCTCAGGCCCAACAGCCCTAGAAAAAAACATCCCCCCGATGCCGCCAAGGTGGCACTGGGGGGAACGTCAAAAATTTGGCGGCTGACTAACAGGTAGCTACCAACAAATACGCCCATGCCCATGACAGTGGGAATGCCAGTGCCGATTGCAATTCGGCGCGCCATGCGATTGGCAACCGCATCAGGGATTACCTGCTGGCTGGGGCCGGAACGCCGGGGCGGTTTTGGGTTGCCTTTGCCCGATTGGGCGCGACCCTGCATTCCCTTTCCGCCCATGGCTGCCTCGATCAGCCCCGGATGCCGAGCTTGGCGATCAAAGCGCTGTAACGCTCCTTGCTGATGCCATTTAGGTAACCAAGCAGGCGCTTACGGCGTCCGATCATCTTGAGCAGGCCTTGGCGCGAAGAAAAATCGTGCTTGTTTTTCTGCAGATGGCCGGTCAGCTGGCTGACCCGCTCACTGAGCATGGCCACCTGGACTTCCACCGATCCGGTGTCTGTGCCATGGGTCTGGTGACCGTTGATCAGTTCCTGCTTTTTGGTGGTGGTGAGCGGCATGGGCTGGGGAATAAAACGCAGGCTGGGCCCGGTTTGGGGACCTACGGTGCAAGGTCCCACCATACCTTCTAACGGACATTGGTATTCCGTCTCAATCCATTTGGCGGGATAGCCAGCGCAAGCACTCTCGGATCCAATCTTCTGCCCCGGCCGACTCCCCCATGCCGACGGCGGCTACCGCGCGCAGGGCGCGATGGATTTCAAGGGCTTCGTAGCCCAGAGCAGCCAGGGTTAGCTGCACTTCATCTCGGCCTTCTGCCGGCAGCAAGGGGCCGTCCGCCAGCGAATCCGGATCGCCGTGGTTTTCCAGTTGCCCCAGAAACCGCTGCTGCAGTTTGGTGCGCAGCTCAACAGCCAAGCGCTCGGCTGTGCGCTTTCCCACCCCTGGTGCCTGGCAGAGCCGGCGCAGATCGGTCTGCACGATGGCTTGCACCAACTCCCTGGGATCCATCACTCCCAGTAACCCCATGCCCATTTGAGGCCCTACGCCGCTGACGGCAACCAATTCCCGAAACAGATCCCTTTCGTGGCGCTCACCAAAGCCGTAGAGAATCCAGGCGTCGTCGCGGATGGCCAAGTGGGTGTGCAGCCCAAGCGCACTGCCCTCCAGCGGCAGCTGCTGCCATTGCCGCTGGCTCACCTGAACCTCATAACCCACCCCCTGACACACCAGCAGCAGGCCATAGCGCTTGTCCTGCTGCCAGGGATGGTTGAGTTGCCCTTGCAGCCAGCCGATCATGGAGTCAGTAATAGGTTCCCCATCGTGCCCGCCGTGTTCAGCCGTGCCCAGCCCCTGCCGTTTCCCCGGTTGAGCGCCTGGTTGCTGCCATTGCTGTTGTTGGTCTGCATGGTGCTCACTGGTTGCAGTGCTACCGCTCAGCCGCCGCGATCGGTGTTATTGCAGGCCCTTGAGTTGCAGATTCAGCTCACCCAGGGCGCCATCGCTGATGCCCTGGCCCTAGATGCCGGCGGCATGCCGGAGGTGAGTCGGGTGCGGGTGGCTCAGCAGCAGCCGATCGGGATCGGTGAGGCCAAGGGGCTGCGGCTGGAGGGCCAGTTCGACTGGCGCCTCGCTGGCGATCCGATTCGGGTGGACAGTCCCTTTGAGCTCTTTCTGCAGCGGGGCGAGCGCGGCCAAAGCTGGCGTTTGGCCCGCCCCGTTGGCGGGGCCGGGGCTGACGGCCAGCAGACCTGGATCACCGACCCGTTACCACTCAAGCCAAGGGGCTGATCAGCAACACTTGAATGATGGATACGAGCCCACCTGCCTGGCTGCCTGAGACAGCCGCCCGCATCTACCCCGGTTGGGTGCAGCGCAAGGCTGTCACCCTGTGCAAGCGGGATCAGAAACGTGGCGGCAGTAGCAAGGTGCAGGAATACCGCATCGCCATTCACAACGCCGTGGTTGCATCGCGCGGCCTGGATCACTGGACCGGCGAGCAGCTCGACTGGCATCTGATTGGCACCTACGACAACCGGGAAGCTGAAGCTGGAAGCGGCGCACACAAGAAGCTGTACGCCCTACTTCCCACAATCGATCACCATTCAAATCTTCCCGAGCCAAATTTCGTTATCTGCGCCTGGCGAACCAATGACGCCAAACACGACATGACGCCGGAGGAGTTGGTGGAGTTTTGCCGCAGGGTTCTCGCCCATCACGAGGCTAAGACCGCTTCTGTTGCCGACTGTGGCTAAGGCTCACCAGGGTGGCTGCCAGAACGAGGCCAGCCCCGGCGATGGTCCAGTTGTCGATTGACTCACCAAATAGCAACCAGCCCCAGCCACCGGCAAACAGCACCTGCACGTAGCTGATCGCCGTTGCTCGCGCCGCCGGCAGGGCAGTGAGGCTGCGGGTCAAATACACCTGACCAAGCTGGGTGAAGACCCCAACCCCGACCAGCCAAAGCAGTTCCGCTGGTGTGGGAAGCACGGGATTGAGGGCCACCAGCGGCAGGCTCAAGGGCAGGGCTACCAAGGGGAAATAGAAGACGATTACCAGTGGGTGCTCGCTCTTGCCCAGGGAGCGCACGCTTACGTAGGCAAGGGCGGTGAATAGGGCACCGGCAACGGCGATCAGTACGGGAAAAAGCGCCAGGGTCGCGCCGCCCTGCACCAGTCCGGCCGGTTGGGCGACGAGCAACACCCCCAGCCAGCCCAGGGCCATGGCCGCCAGCACCCGCTTGCCGATTGGCTCACCGAGCATCAGCCAGGCCAGCAGGGCCGTGAACGGCGGGTAGAGGTACTGCAGCACCGTGGCCGCTGCCAGGGGCAAGGCCGCTAGGGCGGCATAAACACACAGCAGGGCGGCCGTGCCGATCGCTCCGCGCCAGATCAGTAGCCAGCGCCTATTGCCCCAAGCTGGAATTCCGGCTCGGTGCAGCAGCCACCAGCTCAGGGCCACGCTCACGATCGCCCGGGCGAACACCACCTCGGCAGCGGGAATGCGTCCGCCCACCTGCTTGACGCAGACGCCCATCAGCGAAAAGCTCAGGGCACTGGCAACCATGCCGAGCATGGCTTGCCTCCCCCGGTCAGAATCAGGCTTCGCTTCAGCGCCCACCGCAAGTAGCCCCTTCCTTGAGCCTGCCGCGTCTCCACCCCCGCACGATTGAGGCCGTCAAGGAGCGGGCTGACATCGTTGATGTGGTGGGCGAGCACGTGGTGCTCAAAAAGAAGGGGCGTGAGTACGTAGGCATCTGTCCCTTCCACGACGACAAATCGCCGTCGATGACGGTGTCCCCGGCAAAGCAGTTCTACTACTGCTTCTCCTGTGGTGCCGGCGGCAATGCCATCAAGTTTTTGATGGAGCACCAGCGTCAGAGTTTCAGCGATGTGGTGCTGGAGCTTGCGCGCAAATACCAGCTGCCGATTGAGACCCTCGATGGCCCCCAGCAGGAGCGGCTGCGCAAGCAGCTCTCCCGCCGCGAACAGCTGCACCGGGTACTCACCCTGGCGGCTGGTTGGTTCCGCAGCCAATTGCGCGCCCCTGAGGGAGTCGCCGCTCTCACCTATTTGCGCGAAAGTCGCGGCCTGAGTGAAGCCACCCTGGAAGCCTTCGAGCTCGGCTTTGCTCCCGACCGTTGGGATGGCCTGCTCAGCCACCTGCAGCAGGTTGAGGGGCTGGGGCCGGAGCTGCTGGAGGAAGCTGGCTTGGTGGTGCCACGCAAGGGCGCCAGTACCCAGGACGGCCGCGGTTTCTACGACCGCTTTCGCGGCCGGGTAATGGTGCCGATCAAGGACCGCCAGGGGCGGGTGATCGGTTTCGGTGGCCGCAGCCTCGATGGCGGCGAGCCCAAGTACCTCAACTCTCCGGAGACTGAGGTGTTCGAGAAGGGCAAGCATCTCTTTGGTCTCGACAAAGCCGCGGCCGCGATCCGTAAGGACGACCGAGCCGTGGTGGTGGAGGGCTACTTCGACGTGATCGCCCTGCACGCCGCAGGTATCACAAATGCGGTGGCGTCCCTTGGCACTGCCCTAAGTAGCCAGCAGATCACCCAGCTCTGCCGCTGCTGCGAGGGGCGGCGGATGGTGCTCAACTTCGATAGCGATGGCGCCGGTGTGCGCGCTGCCCAACGGGCCATCGGCGAAGTGGAGCAGCTGGCCCTGCAAGGCCAGCTGGAGTTGCGGGTGCTGCAACTGCCCTCCGGCAAGGATCCCGATGAGTTCCTCAAGAGCCAGGGTGCCGGCGATTACCGGGCCCTGCTTGATCAGGCGCCGCTCTGGCTCGACTGGCAGATCGAGCAGGTGCTCGAGGGTCGAGATCTAGCCCGTCCCGACCAGTTCCAGCTTGCGGTGACTGCCCTTGTTGCCCTGCTTGGCAAGCTGCCCCAGAGCGCAGTGCGCAGCCACTACTTGCAGCGGGTGGCCGAGCGCCTCAGCGGTGGTCAGGCTCGTCTGGCGATCCAGCTGGAAGACGATCTGCGTCAGCAGGTCAAAGGCCAGCGCTGGCATGGACGTTCCCAGAAGTGGGAGTTGCCGGGTGAGGCTGGGCTGCGGGAGCGGGCTGAAGCGGAGGTGTTGCGGATGTATCTGCACTGCCCCGGCTACCGCAGTGCGATCCGGGTGGAGTTGCGGCAGCGCGAACTCGACGATTTCGCCCTGAAGCACCACCGCCTGCTTTGGGCTGCGATTAGCGGCCTAGAGGAGGTCAACCTCGGTGTGGGGCGGCTCGAGGCGATCAACCGCGGCCACGACCCCGGCTCAGACCTCGCCGATCTTGATTTGCCTCGGTTGCTGGGCGATCAGCTGGTGGTGGAGCAGAGCGCCCTGCTCTCCAGGCTGACGCCCTTGCTTGAGCCTAATGAGCTGCAGCGCATGGCTTTCAGCCAGCCCCTGCTTCAGCTGCGCGGTGCCACGGCATCTCTGGAGCGCCAGAAGAGTGTCAAACGCTGTCGGCATCTGCTCGATGCCTGGAGCAGTCAGCGTCTTGAGACCCTGGAGCGTTGTATTGCCCGGCTTCTGGAGCAGGAAAGGGAGGAGGCCCGGGCCACGGCCTCAGGCCTGGCACCGCTTAGCGATATGGAATCGCGCATCGAGGCCCTCTTCAGCGAACTCAACAGCGACGCCCTGCGCTTTCAGGAGCTCTATTACAACGAACGCAAACATCTCGAACACCTCGACTCCCAGCGCCGCGCTGGCTACGAGGAGGTGATGGCTCAACCGGCGGCTTAATTAGCGGTAAGCACTTCTGTCTTGCCCTAAGACCTTTTCAGCACTCTGTTTTTCCCCTCACTTTGATGTTTCTTCCCCGGCTTTCCCTGTTTTTACTGGCATCTTTACTGCTGTCTTTGGGGCTTACCCCTGCCGCGCTTGCCCAACCCTGCCCCTGCAGCTGTGAGCAACCCAGCCAGGGCGTGATCGGCCCAGATGGTCTGTGTCAGTGCCCCTGTGGGGTGGTGCCGATTCCCGGCATCAACGCCGAAACTCTCTCCGGCCCGCCGAAACCGCCCCAGGCAGGTGGCCCCACTCCTAAATGGACCGTGGAACCTGGCTATGACGACGATTTTGGCGGCCCTTTCTGGGATGACTGGTGGTGATTTCACCAGAGCGTCAGCAGGTGGGGCACCCAGCCAACGTTGCGCATGCCCTCCACCAGTTCAATGATTGCTGCAATCCATACAAACCAGATGTCGCTGAGGATGTGGCGGCGAAACAGGCGCGGGTTGCTGCTCCAGCTGGCGGGCTCGCTGTAGAGCCTTGGATTGGGCCAGAAGCGTGGCACCCGCTGCCGGTATTGGCGGAAGGATTCGCCGAATAGTTCTTCTAGCCGTCTTTCCTCCCTAGCCATAATCCCCGGGTAATAAAGACCAAATATCACCAGAAACAGCAGCGGGTAGGTGAGTGTTTCAGTGCTAAGCCCCACTCCCACTAAACCAATGCAGCTAAATACATATAAAGGGTTGCGACTGATCGAGTAGGGACCTTCAGTGACCAGCTCTCCGTCCTTGCGGCCGGAGATAAAAAATGAACACCAGATCCGACCTGTTGATCCAATGGCAGCCAGGCCAAGGCCGGTGCTGAACAGGAACGTGGCAACATTCTCATCCTGCAGCTCCCAGTGGCTCTGGGTGAGTGCTAACAAGATGAAAGCCACTACTGCTACCAACTTCGATAGCCCGGTGCGCTGGTGTTCCCACCAGGTTTTGCCGGCCGCTTTAGGCAATGGCGTCATGGGCTCGTCACAGTCATCCTTGGTCTACTCCTTTATTTGCTGATCCCCGCATACGCTGCCTATCTGCTGATTCCACCCTGGTTCCATGGGGTTTTTCGAGGTGTTCTGGGACGGTGAAGCCATCGGCGATGGCAGCGATCTTGAGGAAGCTCTCACCGCCTACCTCTCCGTGCAGCCTGAAGACATCAGCTGGGCTGAGGCCTGCGCCGCTGCCAGCGCTCCTCCCTGCATCCGGCGCTATGCCTCGTTTGAGGCCTACCTCGACAATGCCGATGAACAGGAGACGATCACCGTTACTGCCGCCATGATCGAAGCCGCCTTGTTGCCATTGTCATCAGGCCCGCAGTCATCCGGCCCGCAGTGATCAGGCCCGCACTACCGGGATGGCGTCTAGGCGGGTAGTGGCCGCCCCAGACAGTCGTGAGCGCCGCATTCGCCAAGGGGTCTGCAGTCCCGCGGCTGCCCATTGCACGGTGCCGCTGCCGTAGTGGCGGTTGAGCTGGTCGATTGTGGCCATTAGGGCTGTGCGACGGTGTTGTTGCTCCAAGGGCAGTGGCAGCAGCAAGTTGTGCTGGAGGGTCTCCTCTCCCTGCAGTTGCTGCATCAGTACGCCTGCTTTGTGCAGGGGCTTGTGGGGGCTGAACAGCACTGCCACCAGGGGTAGGGCTGCCTGCAGCAGTACGGCGGTGTCATTGCTGGCTAGCGGCAGGCTCACCGTGGCGCTGTTGCTGTAAAAACTGGTGCCGTTGAAGGGGTTGCTGCGCACGAACACCGTGATGGCACCAGCCCGTTGCTGTTGCCGCCGCAATTTCTCCGCTGCCCGGCTCAGGTAGGTAGCAACCGCCTCCCTCAGTTCGCTCTGGCTGGTGATCGGCTGGCTAAAGCTGCGGCTCACGCAGGTTTCCCGCTTGGCGGCCGGCAGGGTCTCTAGCGGTAGGCAGGCCATACCCCGCAACTCCTGCTGCAGGCGCAGTCCCACCACGCCGCAGCGGCGGCGCAGTTCGCCACTGGGCATGTCGCGCAGAGCCTTGGCATCGGCGACACCGCGCAGGCGGCACCAGCGGGAGAGCTGGCGGCCCATGCCCCAGACATCCTCGATGGCGACCGCTGCTAGGTGGGGATCGGGGTCATCCATGCTGCCGAGGTCGAAGACACCCGTGGCGCTGGCCGTCGTCTTGGCAAGTCGGTTGGCGAGCTTGGCCAGCACCTTGCTGGGGCCGATGCCTACCGCCACCGGCAGGCCGAGCTGGCAGAGCACGTGGTGACGCAGCTGCCGGCCCCAATCGTGCAGGCTGCGCTGGTCGGCGGGCCGGCTTAGCTGGCCGAAAGCTTCATCGATCGAATAGATCTCCAGCGCTTCCACCCAGGGTTCCAGGGTGGCCATCAGCCGCTGGCTCATATCGGCGTATAGGGCGTAGTTGGAGCTGCGCACCACCACGCCCTGGCGCTCCAGCTCGCGCCGCACCTGAAAGTAGGGCTGGCCCATGCGGATGCCGAGGGCTCGGGCCTCGGCGCTGCGCGACACGATGCAACCGTCGTTATTGGAGAGCACCACCAACGGCCGCCCCAGCACGGCGGGATCCAGCACCGCTTCGCAGGAGGCGTAGAAGTTGTTGCCGTCGATCAGCACGATTGCCTGGCGGCGGCGGCTCCAGGGTTCGCAGGTCATGGCGCTCTACGGCACACCCCAGCCAGGTTCCAGCGTGCGGACCGCGTGCAGGGCCACCGCCCAGATGCGAGCGCAATCAAAGCAATCCAGCTCTAGGGGCGGGTAGGCCGGGTGGGCTGCCTCTAGCCGTAGCCGGCCTTGGTGGGCTACTAGCCGTTTAAGGGTGAAGCGGCCGTCCAGGCAGGCCACCACGATCTGGCCGGGGCGGGGCTCCAGGCCTCGATCGACGATCAGCAGGTCGCCGTGGTCGATTCCGGCTGCCTGCATCGATTCACCACTCACCCGCAGCAACACCGTGCTGGCGCGGCAACGGATCAACTGGGCATCGAGACTGGCGCTTCCCGGCAATGGCGGAAAGACCGGATGGGCTGGGTGTGCCAGGCGCGCGCCGCGGGTCAATCCATACTAGTTCAGGCGTACTGCCGCGCTGTTTTAGTCCGGCTCGCCGGACTCGGACGTAGTGGTGGTGAAGCGGCGGTAGAGCCAGGCGCCAGCTGCGCCCCATAGCAAGGTCCACAACACAAAGGTGGTGAGGGTGCCGAGCTGGCCGGTCTCGAGGGAATAGACGCCGGCCTGGATTAGGCCCGCATCGATCAGGGAGCCGCCGATGCCCCAGCCGAGCACCCAGCTGAATAGAAAGCCGATCGCCTGAAGATTGCCGGTCATGGGGTGGAGGATAGGCGCTGGTTGAAGCGACGAATGAACAGTGCCAGCGGCATCGGACCGCAACGGCGTTGCCAGCCGAGCCCTTCCGGATAGCGCCGCCAGCAGGACAGGCGGCCACCGCGGCGGTCCAGGCAGATCAGGTAGCGGTAGGTAGCAGCAGGTGTTGGGGACAGGGTTTCCGGTGCTGGCAGCGGCGCTAAGGGCAAGAAAACAGCATGCAGCTCCTGCCAGCTGCTGGGGGGCCTGCCGCTGCTGCGAAGGGGCGAGCCAAGCAAGCTGGCGAGCTGCTGGGGGAAGCCGGCGTCTGGCAGCAGCCAGTGGCCCTGGCGGGATTGGCAGGGTTCGAGCAGGGAGATCACGGCGGCACAGGCCATGGGCAGAAAAGGGCAGGACCCTTCTCCAGTGCCCGGCCTGTCCCACGGTCAGCCGCGGTGTGGCAGCTCCCGGATCAGACCCGGCTCTATCCCGCGCTGGCCATATGGCGCATCAGGTCGAGGCACTTGCAGCTGTAGCCCCACTCGTTGTCGTACCAAGCCACAACCTTCACGAAGGTGTCGGTGAGGGCGATGCCGGCGCCGGCATCAAACACCGAGGTGCAGCTCTCGCCAAGAAAGTCGGTGCTCACTACCTCGTCTTCGGTGTAGCCAAGAATCCCGGCCATGGGGCCTTCGCTGGCGGCCTTCATGGCGGCCTTGATCTGGTCATAGCTGGCGGGTTTGGCCAGGTTCACGGTGAGGTCCACCACCGACACATCGGGGGTGGGCACGCGGAAGGCCATGCCGGTGAGCTTGCCGTTGAGCTCGGGGATCACCCGGCCAACCGCCTTAGCGGCACCGGTGGAGCTGGGGATGATGTTTTGGGCCGCGCCGCGGCCACCACGCCAGTCCTTCACCGAAGGGCCATCCACGGTTTTCTGAGTGGCGGTGGTGGCATGCACTGTGGTCATCAAGCCATTGACGATGCCGAAGTTGTCGTGGAGCACCTTGGCGACAGGTGCCAGGCAATTGGTGGTGCAGCTGGCATTGGAAACCACGTCCTGGCCCGCGTAGCTGCTGTGGTTCACGCCCATCACGAACATTGGTGTGGCGTCCTTGGAGGGAGCGCTCATCACCACACGCTTAGCGCCGGCATTGATGTGGGCGCGGGCGGAGTCGTCGGTGAGGAAAAAGCCTGTGCTTTCGAGCACGTAGTCGGCGCCAACCTCGCCCCACTTGAGGTTGTTTGGATCTCGCTCGGCGCTGATACGGATCACCTGGCCATTCACCACCAGCTGTCCGTTTTCGACGGCCACCTCACCCTGGAAGCGGCCATGGGTGGAGTCGTAACGGAGCATGTAGGCCAGGTAGTCGACCTCGATAAGGTCGTTAATACCAACGATCTCCACGTCCGCCAGGGTCATGGCACGGCGGAAGGCAAGGCGGCCGATGCGGCCAAAACCGTTAATGCCGATGCGAATGGTCATGGTGGTGCTCCCTAAACCCTGTGGCGAAAGTATGGGGGCACCATACGGGGGATGGATCAGCTCAGGGCCTGGCTCAAGGCTGCCAGACCAAACACCAGAAACAGGCCGCCACTGAGGCGATAGAGCAGGCGCTCATTCACCCATTGACCAATCCACTTGCCGGCGCCTACGGCCAGCCAGGTGACCAGGGCATGACCTAACAGGGTGCCGGCGAGCAGGCCGCCAAAGCTGAATACCTGGGCCGGCGCAGTGGCCATAAAAATCGTGGTGAACTGGGTTCGGTCGCCTAGCTCAGCGATAAACACCAGCACGAAGGCCTCCCAGATCACGGCCCAGGCCGTGTTGAAGGCCTTGCTGCTTTCCGCCGTATTGATCGCCTGCTCAGCCTCCTCCTTCTCCTCGGTAGCCGCATTGGCAGCCATGCCCTGGGCATCGATCAGCAGCTTGATGCCAAAGCTGAGGAAGAGCACGGCGGCCAGCCAGGGCACCAGGCTTTGGGGTAGCAGCTCCCGCAGGCCGTATCCAAGGGCAAGGGAGATCAGGGTGACCGCGGTTAGGGCGGCAAATGAGCCAATAAACACCCAGCGGGCGCGGTGGCGCACCGCCAGGATCAGCGCCATAAAAAAAGTTTTATCGCCCAGCTCGGCCAGGGTGATGGCGGTGAGGCTGGAGCCGAAGGCAGCCAGGCTGGGATCGCTGGAAAGGGGTGTAGCCATCACTTATCAATAGCTGAGGGCATGTCCTCCTCGTCCTCCAGCAGCAATTGCTGGAAGGCGGTGTATAGATCGCCATATTCCGCTGCGGTGCGTCGATCGGCCCACCCAGGGGTGTTGCGACCACGGAGCTTGGTGGGGCTGGCGGCAATGCTTGGCGCCGGCGCAGGGGTAACGCTCTGGCGGCGGCTCTCCAGCTCGCGCAGCCGCTCCATCAGGTGGGGCGGCACCGTGCCATCGGGGCTGACCTGCATCAGCTCCCGGAACAGGGCCTCCGGGTTTTGCTCCAGCTCCACCTTGTGGCGTCTATCGCTGGCCTTGGTTTGGCTTTGCTGAGGAGGCTCAGGCTTGGGTAGGGGTTGGGGCAGACTGCGGCCCAACGCCTGGAGGCGTTCGCGACTACGGGCGTCGAAGCTCATCGATTCAGCTCAACTGCAGCCCAGGCTGGCGCGGGTGTCGCGGCCGGTCACCGGATTGGTGCCACTGGCAAGGCCACAAAGGGTTTTGAGCGCATCACCCCGCAAAGGCACATTGGTGAAATCTGCCCCCTCAATCACCACATTTGTGAATTTGGTGTTGAAGGCAAAGGCGTCTTCCAGCACTGCATTGGTGAGGTTGGTGCCATCGAAGATCGCTGAATCGAGCGTTGCCTCTTTCAGGTTGGTGTTGCTTAGGTCAGCGTCCTGAAGCTTGGCGCCAAACAGGCTGGCCCCCTGAAGGTCGGAGCCGGCAAAGGTGGCATCCCGCAGATTTGTGAGGTTGAAAGTGGCACCCCGCAGATCCTGGTCATGAAAATCAGCGCCAATCAGCACCTGTTTGGCCACATCCATGGCCGCCTCGGCGGGCAGGGGGGAGACCAAGGCCAAGCCGATGGCACCGACCAGGGCGAACAACAGCGCCAGCACCCCGCCGGCCAGGCTGCCCGGAGAACGACCGGGACGGGATCGACCGGAAGATAAAAGTGGCAACATGTCGGCTGGGTGGGTATCTCAAGCCTAGGCAGGCCACCTAGCAGCGCACTGCGTGGGAACCCTGGGAGTTGCTGCTCCAGGCCTATGGCTCGCACCACTGCACGCCGCCAGGGCGACTGGGCCGAGCAGCGGGTGCTGCGCCTACTGCTCGGCAGGGGTTGGCGGTTGCTCTCACGCCAGTGGGCATGTCGCTGGGGAGAACTGGATCTGGTGCTGGAAAAAGGGGGGCGCCTGTTGCTGGTGGAAGTGAAAGGTCGCAGCCGTTGCGGGCCAGATAGTTGGGGTGCCGGCGCTTTGCGTCGCGGCAAGCGTCAGCGGTTGGAGCGTGCCTGGCACTGCTGGCTGGAGGACCATCCGGTTTGGGCGGAGAGCTCGGTGGAGCTGGTGTTTGCCTTGGTGCCCCTGGCACCGGCGCCCGGACCTGTCCGCTGGATCCGCGCCGATTACTGATCGGTAGTAGCAGCCGGCGCTGGCTGGCTGAACTCGACAGTGCATAAATAGCGATAGTTGCCCATCCCTACCTCCGTTTCCTGGCAGCGCTCAGCGGTAACAACCGCACCAGCTGGAAGCTGCTGCCTAGCCCGTTCAATGGCGTTGCTTTTGTCCCAGATCGAGGATGCGGTGACGCTGCCTGCCTGAGCGGGAAGGGTCAGGAACGGCAGCGCGGCAACTATGGCCGCCGCGCAAATTAATGCCTGCGGATGAATGCCTGAATCTGGGGCAACAGCCATTGTGGATACCTGACGACTTCAAGATGACATTTACTGCCCACCGCGCCCGCAAGCGCTTCGGCCAGCACTGGCTGATTGATCAGGGGGTGCTCTCACGCATCGTGGCGGCCGCAGAGCTTGAAGCCAGCGATCGGGTGTTGGAGGTGGGGCCGGGCCGGGGAGCTCTCAGCGAGCGGCTGCTGGCTACACCGGCGGCGGCAGTGGCTGCAGTGGAGCTTGACCGCGATCTGGTGCTGGGCCTGCAGGAGCGCTTCGGCGACCAGCCGCGCTTCCAGCTCACCTCGGGGGATGTGCTGACGGTGGAGCTTCCTGCCGCCAACAAGGTTGTGGCAAACATTCCATACAACATCACAGGCCCCCTCCTAGAGCGGCTGGTGGGCCGGCTCGATCGACCGGTGGCCCACCCCTACGACCGCCTAGTGCTGCTGGTGCAGCGGGAGGTAGGGGAAAGGATCCGCAGTGAGCCTGGCGCCAGCGCCTTTTCGGCTCTGAGCGTGCGCATGCAGCTGCTGGCCAACTGCCGCTCCGTTTGTGCCGTGCCGCCGCGCTGTTTTCAGCCGCCGCCCCAAGTGCACTCGGAGGTGATCCTGTTGGAGCCGCTGCCAGTGGAGCAGCAATTGGCGCCCCAACTAGCCCGAACAGTGGAGATGCTTTTGAAGCGCTGTTTTGCCGCACGCCGCAAAATGCTGCGCAATACCCTCGCAGGGCTGCTGCCAGAAGCTGAACTTGCTGGGTTGGCTGATGCAGCGGGAATCGGCCTGCAGCAGCGGCCCCAGGAGATCGCGCCAGCAGCCTGGGTGGCGTTGGCGGGCAGCTTGAATCAGGTCATTGCTGCGCCCGGTGCCTCCCCTACCCATGGCTGATCTATGCGTGCGTGCCCCCGCCAAGATCAATTTGCACTTGGAGGTGCTTGGCCTGCGCCCCGATGGCTTCCACGAGCTGGCGATGGTGATGCAGTCGATCGATCTGGCCGACAGCCTGCGGTTGCGGCCCACGGCGGATGGCCAAATCAGCCTCCAGTGCGATCGGGCCGACCTGCCAACTGACAGCAGCAATTTGGTCGTCAAGGCAGGGGAGATGTTGCGTGCCCGCTCAGGTTTTGCCGAGCTTGGGGCCCAGATCGTGCTCGAGAAGCGCATCCCGATCGGTGCTGGCCTTGCGGGCGGCTCCAGTAATGGAGCGGCGGCGCTGATTGGTCTCAACGAGCTATGGGGACTGGGCTTTAAGAGTCAGGAGCTGCAAAGCATGGCGGCTGAGCTTGGTTCAGACATGCCGTTTTGCCTTGATGGCGGCACCCAGCTCTGCTTTGGCCGCGGTGAGCGGTTGGAAGCCTTGGCCTTCAAGTCAACCGAGCCTCCGGCGCTACTGCTGCTCAAGCACCCGGGGGTGAGTGTCAGCACGCCCTGGGCCTACGGACGCTGCAAGGAGCTACGCGGCGATTTCTATCTCGAGGCTGAAGCCGACTTTGAGCAGCGCCGTCAGGCCCTACGTCAGGCGCCCTTGCTAGGCGCCATCGCGGGGAATGGGAGCTGGCCACCACTGCGCAACGACCTGCAGGCCGTGGTGGAACCAGAGGTGGAAACCGTGCGCCAGGGCCTGGCATTGCTGCGTCAGGCCGAGCAACACTTGGCAGTTGCCATGAGTGGTTCTGGCCCAAGTCTTTTCGCCCTGTTCTCCGACCTGGACGAAGCTCGCAGCGCCCATGCAGACCAATCCGAACGATTTGAGCAGTACGGCTTTGAGTCTTGGTGTTGTGGCTTCAGCGATCGGGGTGTCAGCCTGATTCAGTGACAAAATCCGAATCCCCCATCAAGCCCAGTGATCCAGCGCCCCGTAAAGGGCCGCTTAGTTTCCTCTCGGGCTCGCTCACCGCTGGTCTGCTGGCCTGGCTGGCCTTAGGTCTGAGCCAGAAATTGGTGGCGTACTACGCACTGCATCCACCCAGCTACGGCTCGGCAATTGCCCAGAGCATCGCCACGGCCCTCAAAACGCTGATTGTTGGCATGTCGTTTCTTGCCACCTTCAGCTTTGCCTTCATTGGCATTGGTCTGGCGTTGGTGTTCGTGCGCAGCTTGGTGTCCGGTTCCGGATCGGCCCCTGCCGATGCGGCCGAAAAGCCCTAACTTCTGTCCATGACTCCCCACGATCTGGGTTTGCTGGTAACACTGCTTCTACCCGGCATGCTGCTTTCGGTGTTGCTGCTCTCAACCTTCGCCGCCGGCGGCTGAGATAGGTTGGCAGCTAAATGGTGCAAGCCCAGACGTGGCAGAGACGCTGCTGTTCAATGCCCTTCGGGAAGCCATCGACGAGGAGATGGCCAGAGATCCATACGTCTGCGTGATGGGTGAGGACGTCGGCCAATACGGCGGCTCTTACAAGGTCACCAAGGATCTCTACGAGAAATATGGTGAGCTGCGGGTGCTGGACACCCCGATCGCCGAAAACTCCTTTGCTGGCATGGCGGTTGGTGCGGCGATGACGGGGCTGCGCCCAATCGTCGAAGGCATGAATATGGGCTTCCTGCTGCTGGCGTTCAACCAAATCTCCAACAACATGGGGATGTTGCGGTACACCAGCGGCGGTAATTACACCATTCCCACTGTCGTGCGAGGGCCTGGCGGGGTTGGTCGCCAGCTGGGCGCTGAGCACAGCCAGCGACTTGAGGCCTATTTCCATGCCGTACCAGGTATCAAAATTGTGGCGGTGAGCACTCCCACCAATGCCAAAGGCCTGATGAAGGCAGCAATCCGCGACAACAACCCCGTGCTCTTTTTCGAGCACGTGCTGCTGTACAACCTTTCGGAAGATATTCCAGAAGGTGATTACATCTGTGCCCTTGACCAGGCCGAGGTTGTGAAGGCTGGATCGGATGTCACGATTCTCACCTACTCACGCATGCGTCATCACTGTCTCAAGGCTGTCGAGCAGTTGGAGAAGGCTGGGGTGAGCGTGGAGCTGATCGATCTAATCAGCCTTACGCCCTTTGATATGGAGACCATATCCGCCTCGATCCGCAAAACCCACAAGGTGATTGTGGTTGAGGAATGTATGAAGACAGGCGGCATCGGAGCTGAATTGATCGCCTTAATTACGGAACACTGTTTTGATGAGCTTGATGCCCGGCCGATTCGGTTGTCTTCCCAGGACATCCCCACTCCCTACAACGGTGCCCTGGAAAACCTAACCATCATTCAGCCCCATCAAATTGTTGATGCGGCCCAGCAGCTCGTCGCCGGAAAGATCTAGATATGGCTCGTCAACAGGGGTGGTTTGCCCTGATTCTTGCCTTGGCAATTGCGGCCGGGGCCTTGCTCTTTACCTGGAACACACCGGAGACTCCCCTAGGCCAGCGCCTGGGATTGGATCTGCGCGGTGGCAGCCAACTAACTCTCCAAGTAATGCCAGCTGGTGCCATCAAAAGTGTCCAGAAGGAGCAGCTTGATGCTGTCAAGGAGGTGCTTGACCGCCGCATTAATGGTTTGGGTGTGGCTGAGTCGACCTTGCAAACTGTCGGTGACGATCAGCTTGTGCTGCAACTGCCTGGGGAGCAAGATCCTTCCCGCGCCGCCAAGGTTCTTGGCACAACAGCACTACTTGAATTTCGGGCCCAAAAACCTGGCACCGAGCAGCGGATGCAGGAATTGCTCAGCCTGAAGCGCCAAGCAACAGCACTTTTAATCCGTCTAAACGGCCCAGTTAAGGAAGCTGCTGACTCCCAGCAAGATGCACCAACTAAGCCTGACACCAAACAAGCTGATCGTGATCAGCTAGAGGCAGAACTGCAACGTATGAACGTTGACATTGTTGCCCTATTCGAACCAGCTGGCCTCAGCGGCAAGGATCTTGTCACCGCAGGTCGCCAGCAGCAGCAGACGGGCACCGGCTGGGATGTGACTCTCGGTTTCACTAAGGACGGGGGCGATAAGTTTGCCAGCCTTACCCAGTCGATCGCCGGCACTGGTCGTTTGCTTGGCATTGTCCTAGATGGTCGCTCCATAAGTGAGGCAAGCGTGGGCCCTGAGTTCAAGGCCGCGGGCATTACTGGAGGATCAGCAAGCATCACGGGTAATTTCACCGCCGAGCAGGCTCGGGACTTGGAGGTTCAGCTCCGAGGGGGCTCCTTGCCGCTACCAGTGAAAATCCTCGAGGTGCGCACAGTTGGACCATCATTAGGTGCTGAAAACATTCGTACCAGCCTTGTGGCAGCCCTTACAGGCCTGCTGCTAGTGGCCGTGTTCATGGTGATCGTTTATCGATTGGCTGGAGTGGTTGCGGTAGTTGCCCTATCCCTATACGGCCTGTTCAACTTGGCAGTTTATGCCCTAATCCCTGTCACACTAAGCCTACCCGGGATTGCTGGATTCATCTTGTCGCTTGGAATGGCAGTAGATGCAAACGTACTTATTTTTGAGCGTATTAAGGAGGAGCTGCGCGCTGGTAACACCTTAATTCGCTCTATCGATACTGGCTTCGCACTCGCATTTTCATCCATCCTTGATGGCCAGGTCACTACCTTAATTAGCTGCATCGCCTTATTCGCTTTAGGAACGGGGCTTGTCAAGGGATTTGCGGTCACACTTGGAATTGGTGTTTTGCTTAGTTTGTTCAGTTCCCTCACGTGCACCCGCACACTCCTGCGGGTATTGATGAGCTACCCCGGCTTACGGCGCATCAACTACTTCATCCCACTTGTTCAACGTTCAGAGGGGGTTGCCTGAGATGTCCCTGGCACCAAATAGTCACCGGCCGATGTTTTCTTTCCGCGTTAATCGCAATCGCCGCCAGCTATGGCTCCTGTCCACAGTGGCATTGCTTTTGAGTTTGCTGGGAATGGCTGTCAGTTGGTTGTCGCCCTCAATCCGAGCTCCACTGCGCCCAGGGCTTGATTTCACTGGCGGCACTCAGATTCAGATTGAGCGCACCTGCACCCCAGCCTGTGCCCCATTGGCCGTTGATTCGCTCCAAGCGAGCCTGGTTGCCTTGAAGCTGCCAGGGGATGGCTCAGATCCTGCTCCACCACTAACTGGAGCCACAGTTCAGGTTCTTGATGGTGGGCGCTCTTTGGTCTTGCGAATGCCCAGCCTGAGCCCTGCCCAGTCCGAAGCGGTGATCAAGTCCCTTAAGGGCGAAATCGGCGATACGGTCCCGGGCGGTTTGTCCGTAGACACGATTGGCCCCACCCTTGGCTCCCAGCTACTGCGTGCCAGCTTGGTTTCTTTGATAGTTAGTTTTGTAGGTATATCCATCTACATTTCCTTCCGCTACGATCGCGTTTATGCATTGTTGGCACTTGTATGTCTGGGTCATGATGTTTTGATCACTTGTGGCTTATTTGCTTGGCTTGGGGTGCTAGCCGGGGTAGAAGTTAATAGCCTTTTTGCAGTAGCACTACTTACCATTGCAGGCTACTCAGTCAATGACACTGTGGTCATTTTTGACCGAATACGGGAGAAGCGTTCACAGCTCAAAGACTTGCCCCTGGCGGACCAGGCAGATGAGGCCGTGATAAGTACCTTGACCCGCTCTGTTTACACTTCCCTTACAACCCTTCTGCCGTTGATTGCCCTCATTTTCTTTGGTGGCAGCACCTTGTTTTGGTTCTCAATAGCCTTGAGTTTTGGCATTTTGGTGGGAGCTTATTCAAGTATCGGTGTGGCGCCCACCCTGTTGCCGGTATTTTCCCGTCGCTAATCAGAGCCCTGCTCATGTTGCAAGGACGGGCCGCCGCAGCCTGAGAGGCTCCATTGTGCCCATCTTGCTCGCTCTGCTTGCTCTTCTAGATCTGCGAGTTGAGCTGCAACTACTGGCAGATCACTTCACCTTGGCTTCCTTGGCGGCCGCGATTCGCAATCATCTCCTGGCTACAGCAGTGCTGTTGTTATTGCCATCGTTATTGCATCACTACCGCCAAAGGCCATAGTAAAAACTCTAGTGACAATTTCAATTGATCACCAAGAGTGATCAATTCCATTGATCCATTACTTCCTTTACCAATACTTCTTCAAAAAGAGCTTGCAGCACAACCACTAATGGCAAGGCAAGTAACACTCCTGGCAGCCCAAGTAGAGCTCCCAGGCATAGCTGGGCTGTGAGTGCGACGGTGGGCAGCAAATTGACGGTACGCCGTAGCAAAACAGGCGTAAGCAAAAAGGCTTCGGCATTTTGCAAAATAAGCCGCAGCACTAGCACCTGAAGCATTTTTGCTGGGGATACCAGTAACCCCACCGCTAGGGGCAACAAGGTTGCTGCGGTGGGGCCAATCGTGGGCACGAAGGTAAGCAGGCCGCATACAAGGGCGCTCAATAGGGCCAACGGCACGCCCAATAGGGCTAACCCGGCCCAGGTGAGCAGAAACACGCTCACGGCAGATAGGGTCATGCCAGCGAGCCAGCCACCCAGAGCCTGGCGGGATTCACCCAGCAGTTTTTGCATCTGGGGGCGCCAGAAGCTTGGAGTAAGGGAAACAATCACCTTCTGATGACTGCGAGGATCCAGGGCCAGCAGAATCGCCAGCAAGGCCATCAACAGCATCTGGATGGTGGTGTTTGCGGCGCCGCCGGCCAGGCCAAGTAACTGGCCGCCTAGGGGCTGGAGCCGCTCCCATGTACCAAGCGCCATCAGCTGCTGCTCCAGATCAGGCAGCCAATCCACCTGGCGGGCCAGGCTGCTCAGCCGCAAAGCCAAGACAGGCAAAAGGGTGGTCAATTGCTTGATCTGCTCCAGCAGCTCAGGCAGCAACAGCTGGCCCAGCACCCCGCCGAGCAACACCAGTGAAACCAGCACCACAATTAAGGCTGCTGGGCGATTCAGAGGCAGGAGACGCCGCAGCAGGGTGATTGGTACGTCAAGGGCGACGGCCAGCACCACGGCACCGAACAGCACAAGCAGAACCCACCGCAATTCCCAGGTGAGCAGCCCGATAACAACCAGGGCTAGTGCCCCAAGCACTGTGCGGCCGTTCATTGCGTCAGCCTGTAAGGCGCAGACGTTTCCATGGGTCCAGGATGTCGTGAATCAGCAGTTCGCGCACCATCACCTGCAGGCAAACGGCTAACGGCAAGGCCAGCAGCAGCCCCAGCGGGCCAAACACAACCGTGAACAGCAACTGGGCCGTGAGGGTGAAGCCAGGCAGCAGCTTGAGCTGGTGATGCATCACCGAAGGTGTAATTAGATAGCTCTCGAGGTTTTGAACAGCGACATAAAGCGCTAGTACCGCTGCTGCTTTCCAGGGAGCATCTAGTAGGGCCACGGACATCGGAAAAACCGTGCTTAGGGTTGGTCCAATGTTGGGAATGATGTTGAGCAGGCCTGCAAGCAGGGCGTTTGCTGCCACCAACTTCACCCCGAGCAAACTCAAGCCGATTGCCGCCAAGATGCCGACGCAAAGTGAGCTGATTAATACCCCCACCATCCAGGCACTTAGGGCATCACCGCATTGCACCAAAACCTGACGGAAGCGGCGCCGGTAAAACGAAGGCACTAGCAGCACACCCACCTCTAGGTAGGCGGTGGGCTGCACAGCCACCATCACAGCAACGGCAACTACAAACAGGATCTGCAGCAGACCGGTGCCAACGCCACCTGCAAGCCCAAGCAGGCGCAGGGCGCCGCTGCCCAAGCTGCTGCTGAGGCGGGGGGAGAGGCCTGGGGCACCGCCAGCGTCGCTACCAACCAGCCCATCTCGCAGCCAGGAGAGGTCACCATCCCTGCTGCCATAAATCATTTGTGAAACCTGCGATAGACCATCTCTCAGGAGATCCAGCAGGGTTTCTGCTGCTGCCGGCAACTTGCCCAACAACTGGCTGAATTGCTCAACGAAAGGGGGGATCACCAGGGTGGCAGCCAGAGCCAACACCAGAAGGACCGTGCCCAGGCTGAGCAGGAGAGCCAGCGGCCTGGAGCACCCCAGCCGGGACCGGATCGATCCCACCAGGGTGCAAAGGGCCATAGCCAACACCACGGCGGCAAACAGGTAGATCAGGCTTTGACGCAAGCCCCAAAGCAGCACCAGGGATGCCACCAATGCCAACAGGCCTAACCACTGGCCGAATTTCAAGGGCTCAGGCCTCGTCCTGCTCGGGCTGGTCATCATCTTTATTACCCGAGAAGCCCAGGTCGTGGCTATCGGCGTAGCGCTGGGCGAAGCGCATGAAGCGATCGAAATCCTCCGTGCTCTTCCAGGTGAAGGTGCACTCCAAGGCGCTGGCCTTGCCGTTGACGAAGCGGGCCTTCACTTCACGGGTCACCAGCTCGCCTTCCTCATCCACCAAAAACATGCCGGTAATGTCGCCCATGCTTTCGGGAGCAAGGGCATCGGGCTCGTCGAACACGAAAAGGGCCTGGCCGGTGCGGCCGTCCCGCGAGCGGGTGAGGCGGATGTCGGGCACGACCGGCTCATCCACCCCACGGAAGAACTGAATGGCGGCGCCCATGGCAAGCGGGGACAAAAATCAATCCTAGGAGCCAGCCTTAACTGACTCCCCACAGACCTGCTCCCACCAGGGAGCTGGTTGCAGCAATTCAGCTGCAGCTGCATCCGGGTCTACTCCGCCCAAATCGAAGCTGGCCAACAGGGGTTTAGAACGCCTGCTGAGCTCGTTGTCGTAGCAGCGGTCGTAGTAGTCGAGCATCTGCAGGCAGGCAGTAGCCCAGTCTTGAGAGGCGATCGCCTCCAGAGCTGTTGCCGTGCGCTGGGGGCCAAGCCGCCGGGCGATGCGTTCGGTGGCGAGGCGCAAGGACTCCTCCCCTTGATTGCCGTATACCGCAACCAGTTGCTCAACCCGCTCCGACATAGGACGTTGGATCTCAACAGCCGGCGCCCCACCCATTTGGTGCCACAAGCCCGCGGGTATACGGCAGCGACCGACTTGGGCGCTTTCGGCCTCAAGCCAGATCGGTGCCTGGCCGGCGCTGGCCGTAAGGCTTGCAGCTAGCAGGTTCTCGTAGTGCTCCGTGCTCGGTTGCGGGGGTTGGCCCAAGCCGCCGAAGCTGCTGCCTCGGTGATTGGCTAATCCCTCAAGATCAACGACCGCCTGCCCTCTTCGGCGAAGAGCATGCAACAGGTCGGTTTTGCCCGTGCCGGTGCGACCGCCGACCACGAGTAGGGGCCAGGTGGACTCAAAACAGTCCAACACCCAGCGGCGGTAGGCCTTGTAGCCGCCTTGCAACAGCAAAACGGGCAGCTCCAAAGTGCTCGCCAGCCAAGCCATGCTGCCTGAGCGCATGCCACCTCGCCAGCAGTGCAGGCGCAGGGTCTTGTCTGCATCAGCAAGCTCCAATAGGGCCTGGGCAAGGGATGGCAACTTCAGGCCAACCAGTTCCAGGCCCAGTTGCACGGCAAGCTGCCGTCCCTGTTGCTTGTAGACAGTGCCAACTTGAGCTCGCTCGTCGTTGCTAAACAACGGCAGGTTGACCGCTCCGGGCACATGACCCTGTTCAAACTCCCCTGGGCTGCGCACGTCCACGATCGGCCCCTCGGCCGCCAGGAATGCGTTCACATCTTGGGGAGGGCAGGAGCCCGACATCACTGCTGAGGATCTCAGCTGACATAGTGGGCCACGCTGGCACTGCTTCAGGCTCGGCTTCCATTTCCATGCTTTCCGGACCTCCGGTCACCGCCACTACCGGCACCAGCCCTAGTGCCCTGCTTGAGCGCTTTCAGGCCGGCAATACCCGTCAAAGGCGTGCCTTGCTGGCCACCCTGCAGCAGCAGAGCCATGCGTTGCGGCCCCTAATCCCAGACCATCTGGCTGGCGTTGATGCCACCGGAGATGACTGGGCAGCTGGTTTTTTAATTCAGCTCCTGCTCGATGAACAGGATGGGCTGCGCGAAGAGTTTCTGGCCCGCTACCCCGATGGCTGGCTTGCCACGGTGTCGGCCCGCGGCTTGGACTACGCACCCCTTCAACGGGCCCTGATGGCTCAGCAGCTTGAGGAAGCCGACCGAATCACCAGCAGCTTGCTCCGGGAGCTGGCCGGCCCAGAAGCCGTACGCCGCGGCTACGTGTATTACAGCGAGGTGCCGCCGATAGCCTCCGCCGACCTAGACAGCCTCGATCGGCTCTGGGTCTGTTTTTCACGCGGCCGTTTTGGCTTCTCGGTGCAGGGCAGGTTGCTACGCAGTTGCAATGGCCGTTGGGAGCTGCTCTGGCCCAAGTTGGCCTGGAAGGACGCAGGCCGCTGGACTCGCTACCCCGGCTCCTTCCAGTGGTCCATTGAGGCCCCTGAGGGCCACATGCCCCTTGTCAATCAACTGCGCGGTGTGCGGCTGATGGATGCCCTGCTCAACCACCCAGCTCTGCAACAGCGGATCAGGCCCTGAGCAAGGGTGCAGGCAGCGGCGTATGGTCAAAACGGCACCTGCGTATCTCAGCCCGATGGCCCTGCGCTGGTCGGACTTCATCACGCCTTCAACGCTGCAGCTAGCACCGCTGTTGGAACTGTTGATTGAGCCCATTCGCTGCCTGCAGCTTCAGGGCCAGGTGCAGCTTGGCCTGCAAGAAGCACTGGTCAATGCGGTCCGCCATGGCAACGGGTGCGACCCAGCCAAATGCTTGAGAGTGCGCCGTATTGAAACCCCCAACTGGCTGGTGTGGCAGGTGCAGGATGAGGGAGCCGGGGTGCCACCAGCGGCTCGCAGCACAAGCCTGCCTGAGCAGCTAGATGCTGCGGGTGGTCGCGGGCTGTTTTTGATTCATCACTGCTTCGACGACGTGCGCTGGAGTAACCGTGGCAACCGGTTGCAACTGGCAGTCAGTCGGCAGCGAGCTTCGTTGCTGGTGCCGGTCGGTGGCTGGGGCAACCAGGATCGTTCAACTCAGCCTTGAGCCAGCCGAGTCCATGCTCAACCAACTCGATGGCCTGGCGGCGTGCGTCTGAGGATTGAGGTGCCCCGGGATCATCACCCCTAAGCAGCAGCACCAGGGCTGCAGCAAGCTGCTCAGCGCCGCGCCTGGGGCGTTGGGACTTGAAGGCGTGCCATTCCCGGTCGCCTATGGCCAGATGTCGCTGCAAAGCGACAGCCAGCTCTAAGGAGCCTTCTGGCCAGCTTCGTTTTTGCTTGGACAACGGGGTTTGCACTGGACGGCTACAGGCTCAAGGTTCCATCCTGAAGCCTGTAACGCCTCGTTGGGAGCTGGCCATGCCGACGCGACCATTGGGCCACCACTCGGTGCGCCAACCAATTCGCCTACTGCACCTGCTGGATGGGCTGCTCACCCAGGCATCTTTGACAGCTAAAAGCTCCGGGGTCAATCAGCGGCGGCAACGCCAGCGCCTTGAGCTAACCCAGAGATTGCTTGATCCCCTGCCCGAGCAGCTAGCTCCCCCCTACCGCCAGGAGGTGCTGTTTTGGCGTGGGCTGCGCTGGGCCACCGCCGGCCTGCTCCTGGCCTGGATTCTGAAGCGCTAGCGAGGTTTGCGGGCCGTCCAGACCCGAGTCATGAAATGGCTTTGGGCCGTGATGCCCTCAAAGCCAGGCTGGGCAAGACGAGCTCCGATGTCATCAGAGATGTAATCGCGGTAGTAGGGCTCATGGAAAACCCGCCGGAAGTTCTCCATTACGGCACTGAATTGGGGTGAATCAGCCAGTTGTACGGAGTCGGCAATGACCACAACCCCTCCAGGCTCCAACACCCGGTAGGCCTGATTAATCACGTTCTGACGTGCCTGCCCCGGCAGCTCGTGGAACAGAAAAACGCAGGTGACCGCTTGAAAGCTTGCGTCGGCAAAGGGCAGTGCCTCAGCGTTGCCTTGGGTTAGCTGCGGAAGTTCACCGGGCAGCTGACTAAGCCATTTATTGGCTTGGCGCAGGTAGGCACTGGAAAGATCCAATCCCACCAATTGGGCCTTGGGTAAAGCCGCCCTGATCTGACGCAGGGTGCGGCCGGTGCCGGTGGCAAGGTCGAGCACGCGCACCTGGCCAGCTGGGCGATCGGCGAAGGCTTTGATACCCCGCAGCAGGGGAGCCAGAAGCCGCCGCCGCATTGGGTCGGCAGTGCCATTAAACAGAATTTCAACCTGCAGGTCGTAGAGCGCCGCGGAGTGGTCGCTTAGGTAGCCGTCGGTCTGGTGATGAAAATTTTGAAGGTAATAGTCGGGGTAATCATCTTGATCAACACTGCTGGGCAAATCGCGCACATTGCGCTCCCGGCGGCGATTCCAGGTGCTGGGCATATCGAGCCACACCATTGGATACCGACTCGCCCAATCAAGCCAAGGGGCATCGAACAGCAGGGATGGCGGGTAAAGGCCCTGTTCTGCTTCCTGCCAGTCGCGCTCGTGCAATGAATCCATGGCCTGCCTGAGGCTGCCCATTAATTCAGGCGGGATTGGCACGGTTTTGGGGGTGCCATCTGGAGCAAGCAACCCCATAAGCCTGGTGCTCACCTCCTTATGGGTGACCCCAAGTAGCGCCCTGCCCTGCTGCATGGTTTGGTAGGCCAACTTTGTGAGCTGATCGGGCATGGCTAGGCAATGGCTTGCCTCCATTTCAGCGAATTTGTACTGACACCGCGATTGCTGAAGAGCTGTGAAGCTATGGCTGTTTCGTAGCAACCACTACCAAAACAGCTGCAGACTGGATCCAGAGAGAGGGGAGCACGCCATGACCATTGCCCGCCTGCAGCGCCAGCATTCCGATCCTGAATTTCAAACCTGGAGCCTGTTGCACGCCCGTGACAACCGCCTCCATGGAGCCGAACTGGCCCAGATAACCAAGCACCACGATCCCAACCCCGCCGGGGACGCCCTGCATCAGCTCCAAACCTGGGCTAGGCGCCAGGCCCGGGCAAAGCAACTGCAGGCAAGCGCTATCGCCCACCTGCGCTATTGCCCGCCAGTGCCTGATCAGGCGTCGTAGTACATCACGAACTCGTGGGGGTGGGGCCGCTGGCGTAGCTGCTGCACTTCCTCGTATTTAAGGGTTATCCAATTGTTGATGAAGTCTTCGGTGAAGACGCCACCAGCTAGCAGGTAATCCTTGTCTGCATCGAGGGCCTCAAGGGCACCATTCAGTGAGGCCGGCACAGTGGAGATTCGGGCCAATTCCTCTGGCGAAAGCTCGAACAGATCAACATCGGTGCCATCGCCCGGGTCGATTTGGTTCTTGATGCCATCGATGCCTGCCATCAACATTGCCGCGAAGCCGAGATAGGGGTTGGACAGGGCATCGCCGGAGCGGAATTCCAGGCGCTTGGCCTTGGGGCTCGGCCCCGTGAGCGGAATGCGAACCGCGGCGGAACGATTGCCCTGGGAATAAACCAGGTTCACCGGAGCCTCGAAGCCTGGCACCAATCGCTTGTAGCTGTTGGTGGTGGGATTGGTGAAGGCAAGGAAACTGGGGGCGTGCTTCAGCAGCCCTCCGATGTACCAACGGGCAGTCTGGGAAAGGTTGGCGTAGGTGCCTTCGCCGAAAAACAGGGGATTGCCGCCTCTCCAGAGGCTCTGGTGCACGTGCATGCCGCTGCCGTTATCGGCGAACACGGGTTTGGGCATGAAGGTGGCCGTCTTGCCGTACTTACGGGCAACGTTGCGCACTACGTATTTGTAGATCATCACGTTGTCGGCTGCGCTGATCAGCTCGGCAAACTTGATACCCAGCTCATGCTGGGCTGTTGCCACCTCGTGGTGCTGCTTCTCGATCGGCACGCCCAGGCTGCCCATGGTGAGCAACATCTCCGTGCGCATGTCTTGAAGGGTGTCGTTGGGGGCGACCGGGAAGTAGCCCTCCTTCAACTGAATCTTGTAGGCAAGGTTGCCACCCTCCTCGAGGCGCGCGCTATTCCAAGGAGCTTCAACTGAATCGACGCTGTAAAAGCTGCTGCCGCTGCCTGAGCTGTAGCGGACGTCGTCGAAGACAAAGAATTCAGGTTCCGGCCCGAAGTAGGCGGTATCGGCGATGCCGGTGGAACCGAGATAGTTGAGGGCTTTCTGGGCCAACGCCCGGGGGCAACGGCCATAGGGCTTGCCACTGCGGGGCTCCTGGATCGAGCAGATCAGGCTCAGGGTTTTGTGGCTGTAAAAGGGATCGATCCAGGCGGTGTTGGGGTCCGGCACCATCGCCATGTCCGATTCGTTGATCGCCTTCCAGCCCCGAATCGAAGAGCCGTCAAAGGCAACGCCATCGCTGAAGGAGGCCTCATCGATCAGGTCGCGGCAGACCGTCAGGTGCTGCCACTTGCCATGCAAGTCGACAAACTTGAGGTCGATTAGCTCGATTCCCTCCTCATGGATCTGACGGAGGACGTCTTGGGCTGTTTGGGCCATTACGAACAAGAAGGATGGGTGCCGACCGGTTGCGGCGTCGCCGGACCGTACGGATCGGCCAGAAGCTAATTGGTATCGGCTGTAACCAAACTGAAGGCGAGGATTGCGTAACCGTTTCTGTCAACTTCCCCAGAACCCACCCCTGGCCTGGGATTTGGCGGAATGTGAGTGCTAGTTTCCGATGCAGGTGCGTCGATTTAATTCCGCCATGCGCGATGCCATCACTGGTCTGATTGGCCGTTATGACCAGCTCGGCCGCTACTTAGACCGCAATGCGATCGACCGCATCAGCGCTTATTACTCCGAATCCAGCGTGCGCCTGGCTGCGGTGGAGCTGATCAACCGAGAGGCGGCGACCATCGTGCGCGAGGCGGCGCAGCGTCTCTGGCTTGCTGATCCCGAGCTGATCCTGCCCGGTGGCAACGCTTACACCACAAGGCGCCTTTCGGCTTGCCTGCGGGACATGGATTACTTCCTGCGTTACGTCAGCTATGCCCTGATCGCCGACGACGCATCGATCCTCAACGAGAGGGTGCTGAATGGTCTTGACGACACATACAAGAGTCTTGGCGTGCCGACCGGCCCCACCGTGCGCAGCATTGCCTTGATGGCTGATGTGGTCTGCGAGATGCTGCTCGACGCCGGTGTGGCATCCGCGGCAGTGGTTCGGGCCCCCTTTGACCATCTCTGCCGTGGTCTTGGTGCCACCAATCTGCGGGCCCGCTAGGCCCCGGAATTGTTGCTTAGGCTCGATTTACCCGCTCCATCCTGGTCTTGGTTCCCCTGCCCGTGCTGCCACCAGTTAATTCAGCCCATCGCCGCACGCTGGCCCCAATAGCTACGCCAGATCGTCTGCTGCTCGGTCCTGGCCCCTCCAATGCCCATCCCACCGTGCTTCAGGCCCTGGCCCGAATGCCGATTGGTCACCTCGACCCCCTCTACGTCGAGCTGATGGGTGAGGTGCAGGAGCTGCTCCGCTACGCCTGGCAGACCGACAACCGCCTCACCATTCCAATGAGCGGCACCGGCAGTGCGGCCATGGAAGCCAGCCTGGCCAACACGATTGAGCCTGGAGACACCGTTTTGGTGGCCGTCAAGGGCTATTTCGGCCTACGTCTGGCCGACATGGCCGGTCGCTACCGGGCCAATGTTGTGACGATCGAGAAGCCCTGGGGGGAAGCATTCAGCCTTGCTGAACTCGAGAACGCCGTAGCCACCCATCGGCCCAAAATTCTGGCCATTGTCCACGCCGAAACATCGACCGGGATCTGCCAGCCCATGGAGGGCGTCGGCGATCTCTGCCGTCAGCACGACTGCCTGCTCTTGCTTGATACCGTCACTTCCCTTGGTGCGGTGCCCCTCTACCTCGATGAATGGAAGGTAGATCTGGCCTACAGCTGCAGCCAGAAGGGCCTCAGCTGTCCTCCAGGACTTGGTCCCTTCACCATGGGCCCGCGAGCCGAAGCAAAAATGATGGCCCGGGCCGGCAAGGTCCCCAACTGGTATTTGGACGTCACCCTGCTGAATCAGTACTGGGGCAGCGATCGGGTGTATCACCATACGGCGCCAGTCAATATGAATTTCGGCATGCGCGAAGCCCTGCGCCTGCTGGCCGAGGAGGGACTGGAGACAGCCTGGGCACGCCACCGCAGCAATTCCGAGCTCCTATGGGCTGGTCTCGAAGCCCTGGGGCTCGAGCTGCATGCTCCGGCAGAACTGCGCCTACCCACCCTCACCACGGTGCGCATCCCCACAGGAGTTGACGGCAAAGCCTTCTCCCAGCACCTGCTCACTAAGCATGGCATTGAGGTAGGTGGAGGCTTGGGAGCGCTGGCGGGCAAGGTTTGGCGGATCGGCTTGATGGGTTACAACAGCCAGCCTGAAAACGTCGACCTCCTGCTCAACCTGTTTGAAACCGAGCTGCCGGCCTTCAGGCCCGCAGTTGCCCCTGCTGCCGTCGCCGCCTAAACCAGCTCGCCAGCAGACCGCTGGCCTCTTCGCCCAAAACCCCTCCGATCACGGTCATGTGGTGATGGGCACTGGGATTGCTGGCTAAGTCAAGGCAACTGCCGAGGGCGCCCCTCTTCGGATCCCTAGCGCCAAAAATGACCGTTCCCATGCGGGCTTGGACCAAGGCACCGGCACACATGGGGCAAGGTTCCAGAGTCACCAGCAAGGTGCAGCCATTAAATCGCCAGTCGCCGCGCAAGCGGGCCGCCTGGCCAAGGGCCACCAGTTCGGCGTGGCCAAGGGGATCGCTGTGTTGTTCGCGCCGATTGCTGCCCCAGCCGATGCAGCGTCCCCTTTCATCGAGCAACACAGCGGCGACGGGAATTTCGCCCTGGTTTCCGGCCCGCTCTGCGTGGCGCAGCAGCAGTTGCATCCACTGGCGCTGCAGCTGGGGCCCTAGTGGGCCCAGGAGTAGGGATGGATCCACTGCTTGCTGCCCCAGCACAAACCCACTTGTAGCCCACCTCCACAGGTGAGAATGGCTTGATCCGATCGGTGTTCGTTGGCTAGCGCCCCCCCTGCCCCGCGGGCCAGCCAGCCCCTGCCCTTTGCCAGTCCGGAGCAGCTAGACCCCAGGCTGCAGGACTTTTTAGAGCAGGCTTCACGGCAGCTCTGCGTGTGGCTTGGTAGCGCTGCCGAACGCTCGCCACTGCCAGGCTTGAGCGTTTTGCCACCGGTGGAGCCGGAAGATCACGGTTTGGCTCCGGAGATGCTGCTCGCCGATCTGCAGCTGGTGATGGATGGGGCCTTCAATCCCAACCACCCCGGTGCCCTTGCCCATCTCGACCCACCGCCTCTGCCGGCCTCGGTGGCTGCAGATTTGATCTGCGCCGGCCTCAACAACAACATGCTGGCTGAGGAATTGTCCCCCAGTTTGAGCCGCCTAGAACGCAGCCTCACGGCCTGGCTGGCTGAGCAGCTAGGCCTGCCTGCGGGTAGTGGCGGTGTGGCCGCCAGCGGCGGCACCCTTTCCAACTTGATGGCTCTGGTGGCGGCGAGACGCCAGCGGGGTCTGGCCATAGACGGCCGGGCGGTGGTGGTAGCAAGCATTGATGCCCATGTCTCCCTCGCTAAGGCTCTGGCGGTTATGGGCCTACCGCCTCAGGCCCTGCGGCCGGTGCCAGTAGATAGCCAGGGCCGACTAGATCCAAGCGCTTTGGAGGTGGAGCTTGATCAACTCGAGCGGGCTGGGCTGCCAGTGATCGCGGTAGTTGCCACCGCTGGCACCACTGTTCGGGGGGCAGTCGACCCCCTCAGTGCGATTGCTGGGATTTGCCAGCGGCGGGGCCTCTGGCTGCATGTGGATGGCGCTATCGGGGCCGTGTTCGGCCTGGTGCCTGCCCACCGCCATCGGGTTGCTGGCCTGGAGCAAGCCGATTCGATCACGATCAATCCCCAGAAACTGCTGGGAATCACCAAAACGTCCTCCCTGCTGTTGCTGGCCCGCCCCCAGACACTGGCGGAGGCGTTTCACACCGGACTGCCCTACATGGAGCCGAGCTGGGGCGGCAGCCACGGCGGTGAAAGTGGCTTGCAGGGCTCCCGCCCCGCCGAAATTCTCAAGCTTTGGCTCGGTTTGCGGCAGCTTGGCCTAGTGGGCATCGAAGCGGTGCTTAATGGGGCTATTCAGCGTCGTCGCCAGCTTCAGGCCTTGCTGACACCCAACGAGCGGCTGCAGCTGGTCGGTGGCTCCTTCCATCTGCTGGCCTTCACTCCCCAGCAACTTGATGCAGCCGACAGCCAGGCTTGGAGCGATCGCACTCGTCAGCACCTGCTCCAAGAGCAGCTGATGCTTTCGCGCCCTCACTACGCCGGGCGCCATCATCTCAAGGCAGTGCTTGGTAACCCCCACACCAAGCAAGCCCACCTTGAGAACCTCGCCAGGGTTGTGCATGCCAGCCTCGATGATCTGTACTGATAACCCTTTCCTCCTTGAGTGAACCCCCTGCTGTGACGAGCTCCGGCCGCGGCCGCTGGGTCGCGATTGTGACTGGCGCAATTTCGGTGCTAATCGGCGTTCTTTATTTGGCCATGATCGTGGTGCTTGATAGCCGGGGACCACTGCAGCCACCGCCACCGGAGGCCTTAGGAGAACTGCCGCTCAGTCGGTCCCAGGCCTTGGCGGCAAACTCCGCTGCTTTGCCTGCAGCGGTTGCACCACCCGGCTGAAGGCGGCCTTAAGGAAGCGACTCATGGCCCCGTCGCGTCGGCTGAGGTCGTATTGCTGCTGCACAACCTCCTGCACACCGCCGTCGCCCCAGTCTTGGTCGCGCTCGAAGTAGGTGATGAAGCTCAGCCCCGCAACCCGGGTGAGCCAGGCAGCGCTGACCGCCTGAATGGCACGGCTCACAACCAGAGCAGGTACGTTCAGGCTTAGGGCCGCACTAAGCAAGCTGACGCCCCCCTTCACCAGCCCGAGGCCAGCCATGGTGCGTCCAACGGAAAGGGCCAGATCCTGGGCACTCTGGCGACTCATGCTGATGCCATAAATACGGGCGATCTCCACCACCATCTGGGCGTTTACAGCTGCGGCACCGAGCAGGTCCAGGCCAGGTAGGGGTGTGACGGCAAGCACCCCGGCTCCGATCCACATGTAGCGATCAACGATTACCTCGCAGTCGCTGCGGCGCTGCCTGGTCAGCAGGGAGCGGCTCGCCTCACTGAGCCGCCGGCACTGCAACAGCAGGTTGTCGGCAATCAGTTCTTCCCCATCGGCGTGGAGCACGGCCGCGATGCGGCGTAACAGGGCATCGACTTCGGCAGCTGGCTGCAAAGGTCGCCCCCCTGGCATAGGCACGCTCTGGGGTGCCGCGCTTGCAGGGATCACGTCTTCGGCCGCAACGTGGTCGCGGCTGCGTTGGCGCAGTAGCTGCAGCAAGCGCGCTTCCTCCTGCTCGCCCCGCAGGTCGCACTTGTTGAGCACCAGCATCAGCCGCTTTCCCAGACCAGCCAGGGCTTCAAAAACCTCAAGCTCGGCGGCGCGCAGGTCGCCGTCCACCACAAGTAGGAGCAGGTCCGCCTTGCTTGCCTGGTCGCGGGCGAGTCGCTCCCGCTCCAGGCCAGCAGCACCTGATTCGAGGATGCCGGGCGTGTCAACTAAAACCACGGCTCGCTGCAGGCTGCGCAGCCGCAGGCGATAGCGCTGGGTTTCGCTGGTGGATCCCATGGCAGCTCCCACCTTGCCCACCAGCTCTTGCAGGAGGGCCCGGATCAGAGAGGTTTTGCCTGCGGACCCTGTACCAAACAGCACAATCACGAGATCGCCCCGTTCCAGCTCGGCCTGCATGCGCTGCCGCTCTTGACGCAGGGCTTCCCGCTCCACCGCATCGCGCACCCGATCGAGGGTTTGATCGATGGCGGCAAGGTTTTGGGCGGCTGCTTCCCGGCGGTTACCCGGTGGCGGCAAGCTGGCAGCCGCACCTGGCCTGGCCTTGCCGGTAATCGTCCGCAGCCACGGCCAGGCCAGTTGCACCAGCAGGAGCACGAAGCCAGCGAAAACAAGGGCAAACAGCGGCTGAACTATCCAGCTCGGCAAATACCAGCTCAGTTGCCAGTAGAGGTTGTTGACCCCCTGCAGCAAGGCGCCAACGGCGATCAGGGCCAGCACAGCCAGGCCGGCGATCATCCACAGGCGGGTGCGGGTGCTCACAACTCAGGCATCAGGGTCGGGCTGCTCGGATGATCTCGCTCCACAGTCCTGCAGCCAAGGAGCTGCTGGCGCGAGTGGGGCTGTTGTCGTCATTACCCAACCAGATACCCACCACCCAATGGCGCTGGGGTTCATAGCCCACAAAGAGCAAATCGCGGCTGTCATTGGTTGTGCCGGTTTTGCCACCCTCCTGACCGCCAAGACTGGCCATCTGGCCCGTACCCCGCTGCACCACTGCTCGAAGCAACTGCTGCATGGCGCGGGCCGTCGCCTCGCTGCTTACCCGGCGTCCCGCCTGGGATGTTGAAGGGACGTTGGCCTGGCGGCACTGGTTTGATGACTGGCCGCTACATGCCTCTCCATCGGTAAGGCGCCGAATTGTGCTGGGGGAATGCCAAACGCCACCGTTGGCGATCGCCGCGTAGGCAGCTGTGAGTTCCAGCAGGGTTACCTCGCTCTGGCCGAGGGCCAATCCGGGCACGGCCGCCAGGGGGCTGGTGAAGCCAAGATCACGGGCTTTCTGCACCAATGCATCAAGACCTACCCGCTGGGCCAGACGCAGCGCTGCCGTGTTGCTACTGATGGCGAAGGCGGATACCAGGCTCAAATTGCCACCACAACCGCTGCTAAAGCTCTGACCGCGCCAGCGCAATGGCGAGCAGCTGATTGGATCACTGGGCTTGCCGCCCCGCTCGAGAGCTACCAAATAGGGAATCAGCTTGAAGGTGCTGCCTGGCTGGCGCAGGGCCATCGTGGCTCGATTGAACTGGCTCTGGCGGTAGTCGCGACCGCCGGCAAGGGCAAGGATGCCGCCGGTGCGCGAATCGAGCACCACCACGGTCCCTTCCCCCACCCCCAGCGACTTGCTGTCGCTAAGTCGTTGACGCAGCAACCGTTCCACCTGCTCCTGCAGGGGTCGATCCAAATAGGTATCGATCAGGAAATTGCCCTCGGCCGCCACCTCTGCCCCCACCAGCTGCTCGAGGTCGCGGCCCACCTGATCTGAATAAAAGGGGACTCCGCGTAGGGAGGTGCTGCTGCGGCAGGCCTGGGGCGAAAGCCGGATTGGGCTACGGCGGCCGCTGCGGGCCTGATCGGCACTGATGCGACCCGTATCTCCCATCTTGGTGAGCACGGCATTGCGGGAGCTCAGAGCCGCCTGGGGATCGAAGCAGGGGTCGTAGCCATTGGGCGAGGGAAGTAGGCCCACCAGTAGGGCGGCCTCCTCAAGCTTTAGGTCGCTGGCGGGCTTACCGAAATAGTGGCGGGAGGCATCCTCAAAACCCCAGCCAACACCTAGATAAACCCGGTTGAGGTAGCTCAGTAGCAAATCCCGCTTGCTGAACCGGGCCTCAAGCTGTAGCGCCACCAGTAGCTCACGCCACTTACGGCCCAGGGTTTCACCTTGACCCACCTGATCGGGGTACAAGCTGCGGGCCAGTTGCTGGGTGAGAGTGCTGCCTCCCTCCAGTACCCGTCCTCCGAGCACGTTGGTAACAAGGGCTCGGCCCGTACCAACCGGGTCGACGCCGGGATGCCACCAGAAGCGGCTGTCCTCACTGGCAAGCAGGGCATCGATCAACACCCGGGGATAGCCCTGCAAGGCTTTGAGCTCCCGATGTTCTTTGGCCTGGGCTGTTGCGATTGCTTTGCCCTGCCGGTCGTAGAGAACCAGCGGCCCTCTCACCGTGGCGAGGCTGCCGCGTATGGGCACCTGGAGTCCGGAGATGACCTGCAGGCCCAGGCCGCCCAGGGCCGCCGCCCCAAGCATCAGGCTCATTGCCCGCAGCAACCTTTGCAGCTGGGGCAGGGGACGGACCTGAAAATCGAGCTCAGGCAGTCCCGCCTCCTGGCTGGGGCCGAAGCGCAGGCTGTCGCCGTCGCGAAGCAACAACTGCTGCACCCGCCTACCCTGCCACCAGAGGCCGTTGGTTGAGCTGTCGTCGCTTAGCAACCAGTGGGATCCGCGCCGCTCCAGCAGGGCGTGCTGGCGGCTGACCGCCGGATGGTCAACGCAAATTTGGCAGTCTTTGTCGCGCCCGATGCGGTAGATGCCCGGGTGCAGGGGCACCAGGCGCGAGGCTTGGCCCGGTAAATGCACCTGGAGTTGGGCTTGCCCGGGCTGGCTGAACCGCTGCCAACGGCGGCCTAGGGCTTCAAACGCTGGCTTGGCCATGGTTACCCAGCAGCTCGATGGCGAAGCAAAGCACCGCCAGGTTGATGGCCACATCGGCCAGGTTGAACACCGGGAAGGAAACCGGCACCAGGGCTAAAAAATCCACCACATAGCCAAGACGCCAGCGATCGAGCCCGTTTCCGAGCGCTCCCCCGAGCAGCAGCCCTATCCCAAGGCTACGGGTGAGGGTCAACTGACCCTGCCTCTGAATCCAGACAGCCACACCAATGGAGACCAGAAGGCTCACCAGGCCAAGTAACTGGGGGTTGCCACTGAACAGGCTGAAGGCAGCTCCGGTGTTGCGGACAAGCTGCAGTGAAAGGAGCCCCGGCAGAAAAGTTGAACTGCTTCCTAGCGGCAGATTGGCAACGGCTAGAGCCTTGCTGAGCTGGTCAAGCAGCAACACCAAGGCAGCGCAGGCGAAGGCGAGGTTGCGCAGCCGTCTCATGACTCCACCAGCAGCAGACGGCGCAGCAGCAGGGCCATCAGGGCTACGGCGCAGCAAAGGAGCAACTGGGGTATCAAGGGCGCCAGGCTGTAGCTGAACAGCAGGATTCCAAGATTTGGTCCCCAGCGGCCAGCAAGTGCTCCAAGCAAGAGGTTGGCTATGCCGCAGACCTGCAGGACGCCCAGCCCGACCACTGCGGCGCCAAATAAACCAAGCAGGTCGTTCATTCCCTGCTGGCGCACGAGCTTGCCGGTGAGCCAGGCCGCCGGGATGAAGCCAGCCAGAAAACCAAAGCCAGGATCCAACAGGTAGGCGGCTCCGCCCCCACCCTGAAACACAGGCAGCTGGAACAGGCCCAGGCTCAGGTAAGCAACTGCTGCGAGCATGCCGCTGCGGGGGCCGCAGACCAAGGCGGTTAGCAGCAGGGCCGGCACCTGCAGGGTGATGGGCAGGGTCGTGAGGTTCAAGCCGCCGCTGGCGGCCGGAAGCGGAGCGGCGGCCTGAATCAGCCCGCCTACCAAGATCAGCAGCAGACCGGCGATTGCGCCGCTCCAGGTGGCTAGGGCCCTCAACTGATCACATCGTTTCTGGCCCCATTTTGGGGGGTCGCGCCAATGGGGCCGCTAACTTCTAGATATCAAGAGAAGCTATGGAAGAGCCACTAGGAGCCGAGTCGTTGGAGCCACTGCCTTTTGGCGTGGAGTCACTGCCTTTTGGTGTGGGAGATGCGGTGCAGCTGAAGGGCCGGCCCAACTATCTAAAAACAGCTGATCCCATGCCGATGTTGCGTCCGCCAGACCTGGTGGACAGCGATGAGCAGGGTCAGGTGCTGGCCATTAAGGCGCGCAATCAACTGGCTGTTCGCTTTCGTCGCGGCACCTTTTTGCTGGAAGCTGACCAACTACATGCTGCCGCGCCTTAATCAGGCACTGGGCACGGCCTATCAGGAACTGAGATCGTGGCGTTGCCAGGCCAGTTCTGCTGCGGTTAGGGCTGGCGCTGGACCACAGATGCTGAGGGAGGGAGCAGAAAGCCTGCGGCGAGCTGCCGCCAGCAAGGTGCCTGCATCCAGATGCTGAGCCCGCTCCAGGCTGTCCTCCACGTAACTCCAGCCCAGGCCATTGCCCAGCACCAGCGCCTGACGATCGGCGATCTGGCCACAGGTCTGGCGCCCCATGGCGTCCTGGCCGCGGTATTTGGCCTTGGCCAAAGCGAGCTCAGGCACGCTCAAGGGCTGATCGAGAACTCGTTGCCACTCCTCCAGAAGAGCGGTGGTGGCCTCCTCTGCCCGCTCGGCGGAAGTGGAGAGGTGCCAGATGAAAGGAGTAGCGCCGCGGCGGGCCGGCATGTGAACCCCAACGTCGTAGGCCAGGCCCCGCTCCTCCCTCATGGTGACGAAAAGACGGCTGGACATGCCCATGCCCAGGTGGGCCTGAAGCAGCCTCAGGGCCAGACCATCCGGATCGCCCAGGGGCACGGTAGCCGTACCCAGCATCAGTACCAATTGCTCAGTGTCCTGCTCCAAGGAGGCAAAGCGCTCCTGCCCGGATGCTGCTCCCGGTCCGGCGCCGGGGCTTGGCGGGGCCGTATTCCAAGGGCACTGATTCAGCAGGGGATTGAGCAGCTGGGGTAGTTCGTCATCCAGATCGCCGCAGGCCACTAAAAGGGCGCCGTTCTGGCCGAGATCAGGCACCAACGCCCCTATCTGTTCGGTGTGCAGGGCAGCTAATTCCCCATCTACACCGAGGGGATCGTGGCCATAGGGCCCATCGCCGTAGAGCATGTGGCGCAGCTGGTCGTGGGCTAGCTGGAACGGATCTTCCCGCTGGCGCTGCAGACTCTGGAGATTCAGGTCCCGCTCTAGCTCGAGTTGGTCAGGGCTGAGCCAGGGCTGCCTGGCCATTGACAGCAACAGGGGCAGCAGCTCGCTCGTGTCGCTGCTGGCGCACTTGAGGCTGATCACCAGGAAGTCTTCGGCGGCTTCAGCACGCAGGGCCGCCCCGCGACCCTCCACTAGGTCGGCCAAGGCTTCTGGCCCATAGTTGCCGCAGCCGCGGGTCATCAAGCCCGCCAGCAATTGACCAGCCCCGCGCTGGCCCGGCAGATCCTGACTGCTGCCTCCCCGTATCCACAGCCGGCAGGCCACGATCGCCGGTCCAGGTCGGCGCTGCCAGATCAGCGGTAGGCCGCCCTGAAGGCTGGTGTGCTGCCAGTTGGCAGAGGATGGATGGGTGCTGGTGCTGGTCATGCCGGCACCGCCTCGAGCACGCAGGCCCGGCTGGGATCCAGCAGGGGAACGGCCTGCTGCAGCAATTCGGACGCACTCCAGCAACCAATCTCTTCTAGTGGCAGCTCCAACCTGTGGTGGCGCCCCCAGAGGCGGTTGTTGCCTATCAGGCCAGCCACGCTGCCAGCGGCCTCTAAACCAAAGCGGTAGCCATTGGCCACCAGCCGCTGGGCTCGCTGCCATTCAGCCTCAGCCATACCCTCCTGCAACAGCTGATACCAGACCGCATCAATCGCTTTGCGAACGGAGGCCAGCTCGTCCGTTTCGCAGATCGCCTCCAGCAGGGCAAAGCTGCCGAACTCCATTACGTGCAGATCGAGATCAATGCTTTCCACGATGCGCAGTTGCTCTCGCAGCCTCTCCACTAAGCGGCTGCGGCGCCCCTCGGCCAGCACGGTTGTGAGAAGGTCTGCGCCCATCACGTCGTGCAGTTGAGAGGCGGGAGGCAGACCCCAGAGCATCAGTAGGCGCGCCGATTCGAGCCGCGGCACTTCGATCCGGTGCTCCCCTGGCTGCACCAGAAGGGCTGGTCGGCGGCAGGGCTCCTCCACCAGCGGCAATTGGGCCAGGCCACTGGCGTCGATGCGTTCGGCCAGGGGCTCCAGCTCGAAGGCGCCGCCCATGGCCAGCACGCAACGGTTGGCGCCATAAAGACGCCGATGGAAGGCGGCCATGGCATCGGGTGTCTGCTCAAGAAGCAGTTCGCGCTGGCCCAGGATCGGTTCGCCGTAGGCATGCTTTGGGCAGCCAAGTCGAAGTAACTGCTGCAGAGCGATTTCATCGGGCTGATCTTCGCTTTGGGCCAGCTCCTCGAGCACCACCTGCCTCTCCATGTCGAAGGCTGCGGCATCGAGGCGGGGATGCAGCACCAGATCAAGCAGTAGGTCGAGGGCGTCTGCAGCCGCCTCCGGTGGGATCAAAACGTGGTAGTGAACGTCGTCGAAGCCGGTGGCGGCATTGCTGTTGCCACCCATCGCCTCGATGCGAAGGTCGAATTCACCAGGCCCAAGCCGCTCGCTGCCCTTGAACACCATATGTTCAAGGAAATGGGCCATGCCGCTTTCTGCGGCAGATTCAAAAACGCTGCCTGCCCGGCACCAAAAGTCGAGGCAAACCAGCGGCGAGTCGGGCAAGGACAGGCTGACCACGGTGGCGCCGTTGGCAAGAAGTTGGTCGCTGGGATTAGCCAGCCCTGGCAGCAGGGGCTGGGATGGGGCCAGGGGCAAGGCTCAGATGCGTGGCAGGATCTGCATTCTGCTGGCTGCACCTCCTGTCGTGAGTTCCGCCCCCGCTTCGTCTCAGAGTCCCGACGCTGGCCCCGAGGGCTTTGGCGCCGAAAGCGGCGCGATTCACCCCCTGATGGAGGCCCTAGCGGCGCGGATTCGTACGTTCTGGCAGGGCCTGCCCGAATTGGAAGCGTTTGCGGTTTCTGCCGATCTCGAAGCCATCAGTGGCAGCCTCGATGGCGAATCGCTATTCATACGCAATGAGCTGCGTCGCTGCCTAGGACTGCGCAAGCTGCACCTAGAAACCGCTCGCCTTGGAGCGGGATTGCAGATTTTGCACTGCGTACTCTTCCCGGATCCCCGCTTCGACCTACCTGTTTTTGGGGCAGACATCGTGGCCGGCCCGGCCGGGGTCTCCGCCGCCATTGTCGACCTATCGCCAGTTTGCGGGGAGCTACCAGTTGGTATCGCCGAAGCTCTTGCTGCCATGCCCCGCATCAGCTTTGAACAGGAACGGGAGCTGCCGGGCTGGGCGTCAATTTTTTCGCCCTACGTTCGCTTTGTGAGACCCACGAGCGCCGCTGAGGAGGCCGGGTTTCTAGATGAGGTCAGCGGCTACCTCGATGTGCTGGCGTCGGCCATAGCCACCAGCGAGGCTCAGGCACCAACCCACCCAGCTACGCTTGCCAGATGGCAGGGTCAGCTCCGGTATTGCAAGCAACAGAAACAAAACGACAAGACTCGCCGGGTGCTGGAGAAGGCCTTCAACCCGGAGTGGGCCGATCGTTACATTGAGGAGTTGTTGTTCGACGATCCGCCAGCACCGTGAAGAGCGTCTTGCTGGGAGTTAACCGGCTTTGGTGGGTCGGCGGAGCGGCCTTGGTGTTGATTTTGGCTGTCGCCCTAGTCCGCCAGCAGCGACCATCGCCAGTGACTGAACCGGTGGTTGCCGTCACTCCTAGTAATCAGGAAGCGGTGGCAGCGCTTGGCCGGCTGGAGCCGGCTGGTGATGTGCGCTTGCTGGCGGCCCCCATCAGCGGCATCGGCGGTAGCCCCCGTATCTCCGAGCTTTTGGTTGAGGAAGGCGACCGCGTGAGCAGTGGCCAGCTGCTGGCTCGCTTTGACACAGCACCCACCCTTGTGGCCCAACAACGTCTAATCGAGGCTCGTCTTCGCAACCTTGACACCAGATTGGCTGTACAAACCCGCGACGTCCGTCGCTACCGCCAGCTGAGTCGTTCCGGCGCCATACCCAGCGGTGAGCTTGACAACCGGGAGACGGACCTGCTCAAGCTTCAGGGGGATCGCAACGAGGCATGGGCTGAACGCGAGAAACTCAAAGCTGAGTTGCTGCTTACCGAACTACGGGCGCCCATGGCTGGCACCGTGCTCAAACTCCATGCACGAGTTGGAGAGCGCCCGACTGAAACAGGCGTACTTGAACTCGGCGCCAGCAACCGCATGCAGGCCTTGGTTGAGATCTACGAAAGTGACATCGACCGAGTGCGCCTTGGCCAGAGCGTCTCTTTGATTAGCGAAAACGGTGGTTATCAAGGCACCCTTACTGGCGAGGTGATTCGCATTAGTCCCCAGGTGCGGCAGCGTTCAGTGCTTTCGACCGATCCCACCGGAGACGCCGATGCGAGGGTTGTGGAGGTGCGGGTGGCCCTAGATCCTGCTGATAGCCAGCGGGTGCGTGATCTGACGGGCTTAAAGGTGATTGCGCGCCTCGCTGCCACCAGGGCGCCTGGGCAGCCCTGATGCTTGGCCGTATCTGGCAGGGCCGCCGCATTCCCCTTGCCTGGCTGCTCTTGACTCGCCAGCCCGTGCGCCTGGCTGTCGCCCTGGCTGGCATCGCCTTCGCCGGCATCTTGATGTTTATGCAGCTGGGCTTCAGGGACGGCCTGTTTGATGCCAGCGTCACTATTCACCGCCTCTTTGACACCGACCTGGTGTTAATCAGCCCCCGTTCCAGCAGCTCGGTGAGCATGGCCGGCTTTCCCCGCCGCCGTCTTGTGCAGGCCATGGCAGATCCAGATGTGGAGGGGATTACTCCGGTTCACTGGAATTTGCTGCTTTGGCGCAACCCAGACACCAAGGCAACCCGCTCAATTCTCACCCTGGGCTTTGAACCTGCCGATCCCCTATTCACCGACCCCAGCCTCGCGCCTAAGGCAAAGCTTTTGCAGGATCGGGGCCGAGTGCTGTTTGATGAGCTCTCCAGGCCAGAGTTTGGGCCTGTAGCGGAATGGTTTCGCGGCGGACGCACCGTCGAAAGCGAGATCAATGGCAAGAAAGTAAGGGTGGCAGGCCTGGTGGGGCTCGGCACCTCCTTTGGCGCTGATGGCAATCTGCTCACCAGCCAGGAGACCTATCTCCAGTTACTGCCAAATACTGCTCCAGGCAGCATTGAGGTGGGCCTGATCCGCTTGCAAGCTGGGGCCGATGCCGATGCGGTGGTCAAAAGGCTGAAGCGGGATTTACCCGATGACGTCAGCGTGCTGACCAAAGCAGGCTTTATCGCTTTTGAGCAGGACTACTGGAGATCTAGCACCTCGATCGGTTTTATCTTCACCCTCGGTGCTGCCATGGGCTTCGTGGTGGGCTGTGTAATCGTCTACCAGATTTTGTATTCGGACGTCAGCGATCACCTGCCGGAATACGCCACCTTGATGGCGATGGGCTACCGGCTCCCCACCCTGCTTGGAGTGGTGGCTAGGGAGGGGATGCTGCTGGCTGTGTTCGGCTATCTACCTGCCTACGCCGCCGGCCAGGGTCTCTATTTACTGGTGCGCAATGCCACCCAGCTACCTGTATCAATGAATCTGACCAGGGCACTGACGGTCTTCATCATGATTTTGGTGATGTGTATGGGCTCGGCAACCCTGGCGATGCGGCGCCTTGGTGATGCAGACCCCGCGGAGATTTTTTGATGGCTGCGATGGTGCGCCTGGAAGGCTTGAGGCACTCATTTGGCAGTGGAGTCAATCGCCGCCAGGTGCTCCAGGACATCAGCCTTTGCGTCAATCCCGGTGAGGTGGTGCTGCTTACCGGCCCCTCCGGCTGCGGCAAAACAACCCTGTTGACACTGATTGGAGCCCTGCGGCAGGTGCAGGAAGGCTCGGTACAGGTGTTTGGCGAGGAGCTCAGGGGAGCTAGCCGCGCCGCCCGGCTCAAGTTGCGCCGCAGGATCGGCATGATCATTCAGGGCCACAACCTGCTCAGGTGCCTTACGGCAGAGCAAAACGTACAGATGGGTGCAGACCTGCTCCAAGGGCTCAGTTATCGAGCCCGTAGGGATAGATCTCGGGAATGGTTGCGGGCCGTGGGGTTGAGTGACCATCTCGGCAAGCTGCCCCATGATCTCTCCGGTGGGCAGAAGCAAAGGGTTTCGATCGCCCGGGCTCTAGCCGCCAGGCCCCAGCTCCTATTGGCCGATGAGCCCACGGCATCTCTAGACTCCCGTACCGGGCGTGAGGTGGTCGAGCTGCTTAAGGGGCTAGCCAAGGACCAGGGTTGCGGTGTGTTGATGGTGACCCACGACCCCCGGATTCTTGATGTGGCAGACCGTCTTGTGCAGATGGAGGACGGTCAGTTGAGCAACGGCGCCTTCGCAATTGAGTAGAGTGGAGGATCGCATCTCCCCAACACGCCGCTCGCATGGCTAAGCGCAGGAATCTCAAGAAGGAAAAGCAAGAGCGGAATCGCTCCTACGCGCGCAAATTCAAGAAGCGCAAGCTGCGCAACGACGGCCGCGGTGAAGGCGCCGGCAATGGTGTGACCGGCACAGCCAACAACGGTGGCGCCGCCGACTGATCGGTGCAGCCCTTGCACCGCTGAGGGGATCCGGAAGGATCCCCTTTTTGCTGTTTAGACCCTCGCGGCGACCCCGATGTTCCTCAGCGTCGTCATCCCCACCTACAACCGCCTGCCGATCCTGCAGAAGTGCCTGCTGGCCCTTGAGGCCCAGGATCCTGCAGCGGAGATCACGGGCTATGAGGTTGTACTCGTCGACGATGGCTCAACCGATGCCACCGTTAGCTGGCTGCGGCAGCACAGCCTGCAGCTGCCGCACCTGCGACTGATCGAGCAGGAACACGGTGGGCCGGCTCAGGGCCGCAATCGGGGTGTGGAGGCAGCCCGCGGCGACGTGGTCGTTTTCATTGACAGCGACCTGGTGGTCACCCCCAGCTTTTTGCGTTGCCACGCTGCAGCCCTGGAGCGCGAGTGGCAGCGGCGAGGCAACCGCCGCTGTTTCACCTATGGGGCCGTCATAAACACCGCAAATTTCCAGGATCCCTGCAGCGAACCACACAAGCTTCAGGATTATTCCTTTGCCTATTTCGCCACCGGCAACGTGGCGATCGATCGCCAGCTGCTTGAGCAGGCCGGCCTGTTTGACACGCGCTTCCGTTTGTATGGCTGGGAAGACCTGGAGCTCGGCGAAAGACTGCGGCGGCTTGGAGTTGGCCTGGTGCGCTGCCCGGAGGCCGTTGGCTATCACTGGCATCCGGCGCTGAATTTGGAACAGATACCTGATTTGATTCGGGTGGAGCGGGAGAGAGCAAAAATGGGACTGGTCTTCTACCAAAAGCACCCAACCCGGCGGGTGCGGCTGATCATTCAGTTCACTTGGATGCATCGCCTGCTCTGGGAGGCGCTCACCTTGGGCGGCCTGCTCAACGAACACAGCCTGCGGCCCCTGCTGGCCTGGTTGATCCGCCGCGGCCATCCCGGTGTGGCAATGGAGCTGTTGCGAGTGCCACTCAACCGGCTGGGAGTGCGGGCCCTGTTTGCAGAAGCCAAAGCAATCAAGGGCTCAGGTCCAGCCCCTAGCCCTATTTGATAGGGTACTTTCGTACAAATCACACCGCACACCTGCGTGTTTCGGGTGATCCGAGCAGCAATGCCCGTCGACCCTTCTGGTCGTTCGGGTTGTTTTGGATCCCTGGCAGGTGGAGGCAAACCCGAAACCCCAACCCCAAATTATGGCTGTTGTAACTCTTGCCGAGATGATGGAGGCAGGTGCCCACTTTGGGCACCAAACGCGCCGGTGGAATCCCAAGATGTCGCGCTACATCTATTGCGCGCGCAACGGGGTTCACATCATTGATCTGGTGCAGACCGCCGTCTGCATGAACAACGCCTACAAGTGGACTCGTAGTGCGGCCCGCAGTGGCAAGCGCTTCCTGTTTGTTGGTACCAAGAAGCAGGCCTCTGAAGTGATTGCCCTGGAGGCCACCCGTTGCGGCGCCTCCTATGTCAACCAGCGCTGGCTGGGCGGCATGCTCACCAACTGGACCACGATGCGTGCTCGCATCGATCGGCTCAAGGATCTGGAGCGCATGGAAAGTTCGGGCGCCATCGCTATGCGTCCTAAGAAGGAAGCTGCTGTGCTGCGCCGTGAACTGGAGCGCCTGCAGAAGTATCTGGGTGGTTTGAAAAACATGCGTCGCCTGCCCGACGTAGTCGTGCTGGTCGATCAGCGCCGTGAAACCAACGCCGTGCTTGAAGCTCGCAAGCTTGATATTCCCTTGGTGTCCATGCTCGACACCAACTGCGATCCCGACCTCTGCGACGTGCCGATCCCCTGCAATGACGACGCCGTTCGTTCCGTGCAGCTGGTACTTGGCCGCCTTGCCGATGCCATCAACGAAGGCCGCCACGGAGCTCAAGATCAGGGCCGTGACGACGAGGGCTGATCCCCTTCCCTCTTATCGTTCACAACTTAGTAACCCGTACCCCATACCAACCCATGGCTGAGATTTCGGCAAAGCTGGTTAAAGAACTGCGCGATAAAACCGGCGCAGGAATGATGGACTGCAAGAAGGCGCTCTCTGAATGTGGTGGTGATGCCACCAAAGCCACCGAATGGCTGCGCCAGAAGGGCATTGCGACCGCTGAGAAAAAGGCTGGACGCACCGCCGCTGAAGGTGCCGTGGGCAGCTACATCCACACTGGCGCTCGTGTGGGCGTGCTGGTGGAGGTCAACTGCGAAACCGACTTCGTTGCCCGTGGCGACGTCTTCCAGGAATTGCTGCGCAATGTGGCCATGCAGATCGCTGCCTGTCCTGGTGTGGAGTACGTAAGCACCGATCAGATTCCTGCTGAGATTTCTGAGCGCGAAAAGTCCATCGAGATGGGTCGTGATGATCTCGAGGGCAAACCAGAGCAGATGAAGGTCAAGATCGTTGAGGGCCGAATTGGCAAGCGCCTCAAGGAACTAGCCCTGCTAGATCAGCCTTTCATCAAAGACAGCGCTGTCACCGTGGCGGAGATGGTGAAGCAGGTGGCCGGCAAGGTAGGCGAAAACATCCAGGTGCGTCGCTTCACCCGCTTCACCCTTGGTGAGGGCATTGAGGTGGAGAAATCTGATTTCGCGGCCGAAGTGGCAGCCATGAGCCAGACGGCCTGATCAGCAAGCTAGTGACCCCATTGGAGGCTGCCCATCAGCAGCTTGAGGATCTGGAATCCCAGCTGGGGGCCTCCAACCCCCAGCTCTATCGCCACTTGGCTCTCTATCTCCAGGTGCTCAGAGACGGCCTGTTGAACAGTGTTCAACAGGCTTGTTTTCATGTTGCGACCCAAGTGCATCCTGATCGTTACAGCGATCTGGATGGCAACAAGCGCCGGGTGCTGCATCGGCGCATCCGCAACCTGGTGCAGAGGGCTAGCAGCTTGTTCACAGTTGAGCAGACCGCCCACCTAGCCGCTCAGATAGCCAGCGAACACAACAAGCAACGCAGCCGCCAGCGCAGCAGGCTGCTGGCGGCCCTGGGAGGGGACGACTCTGAATCAGAGGAGCACGACCAGGCTGAGGAGACTCCAGCAAGGGGATCAATCAACCTTGGAATGGCCCTTCCCATTGGAGCTGACTTCCTCAGCCCCTCCAGCTTCACCCTCCGCCCCCCGGTTGAGCTGGCGGAGCCCAATAGCAATCACACAGGGGCTGAGATCGAGGAAGCGGACGAGCAATTTGAAGAGGTAGATGGCCAGCAAGACCGTGAGGTGACGATGCGGGCCATGGCGGAAGCCTTCAGCGAATGGTTGGTGGAGCCGTCCAACCGGACTCCTACGCCATGGGACGGAGGGCGCCTACCTTCAGACCCTGCGCTGCTGCTCGCCTGGATCGCCGGCTTTGAGCAGGCTCTCAGCCGCCGTCTGCGCAATCTCTCCCACGCTCTCAACGTTGAGCTAATGCGGCTTGGGATAACCACAACCTTGTTGCCTGTCAGCCTGCTTGATGCTGCTCTTACAGCGCAATTGGAGAGCCTGGAAGCTCCAGCGAATCTGCTGCGCTTGCCCCTGCCCTTCGGCCCGGAGCCTGCAGCCGGTCGCCTTGAAGCTATAGCGGTGCTGCTTCGACCTGCTGACCTGGAGCATTCCCTGCCCAAATTGCACACCTGTCGAACGCGGATCCAGCAGCACCGGCAGGAGGTGCGCAGAATGGCTCAGCACTATCGCCGTCTCAGGCGGCGGGTTCAGGCATTAGAGGCGGAACAGCTGTGGCTGCAGGACATCAACCCAGTCCAGAGCCTGCCGAGCTGCCCGGACTAGAGGCCTGGCTGCGGGCTCTGCAGCAAGCCCTGCAGGTGGAGGCCAACAGGGGATTTATCGACCTGAAGGGCCGTCAAACCTGCTTCAGCAGCTTTGTGGTGCAGCAATTGCAACTGCGGCCGCAGGATCTGCCTGCCGAAGCCCTGCAGCGCTTACTTGATCTTTCAGCTGGTTTTCAGTCCTATGGCGAGTTGCCTCTAGCCAGGCGCCAGAGCCTGGTGCGAACGGCTAGGGAAAGGCTGCATGCCCTACGCCAGGCCCAGCAGCCAGTGCTGGCGATGGCGCCACCCCGGCTGCGGCTGGTATCAAACTCAACAGTCGCCGGCAAGGCCCCCAATTCAGCCAGCCTCAATGCCGATACGCCCCTCTCGGAAGTTCGCGGGGTTGGCCCCAAGACCGCCAGCCGTTTAGCCCAGCTCGGCTTACTGCTGGTGCGCGACCTGGTGCACTACTACCCGCGTGACTATCTCGACTACGCCAATCTCGTGCGGATCAACGGGCTCAAACCGGGAACCACCGCAACGATTGTGGCAACGGTGCGCCGCAGCCATGCCTTTGCCAGCCCGCGCAATCCCAATCTTTCGATTCTCGAACTTCACCTAGTCGATTGCACTGGGCGGATCAAGGTGACTCGCTTTTTTGCCGGGCAGCGCTTTTCCAGTCCTGGTTGGCTGCAATCCCAGCAACGCCTTTTTCCAGTTGGAGCCACCGTGGCCGTCAGTGGTCTGGTCAAGGAAACCCCCTATGGGCCGGCGTTTCAGGATCCATTAATGGAGGTATTGGAGTCGCCCCAGTCACCGGTGCGCTCCGAAACGATCGGCAGGCTCCTGCCTGTCTACGGCCTCACTGAAGGATTGGGTGCAGACCGGCTGCGCCAGGTGGTCGAAGCCGTGATTCCCTTAGTGAGTAGCTGGCCAGATCCCCTGCCTGAGGCCCTGCGCCGCAGCCAGAAGCTGATGGGCCGCTCCGAAGCGCTTACCCAGATCCATGGGCCCAGCAGCCAGGAGCAGCTGCAGGCAAGCCGCCGCCGCCTGGTGTTTGATGAGTTTTTGCTGCTGCAGTTGGGCCTGGCCCAACGGCGCCGCCAACTGAGCCTGAGACCTGCTCCACCACTGGCTTTGCCCCCTGGTGGCGAGGGCCTGGTGCATAGATTTCTGACCATCCTGCCCTTTGGTCTTACCGGTGCCCAGCAAAGGGTGCTGGCTGAGATCCGCGCCGATCTGGCCCGCCCCCAGCCCATGGCCCGTTTGGTGCAAGGGGATGTGGGCAGTGGCAAAACCGTTGTTGCCCTGGCGTCCCTACTCACTGCGATCGAGGCGGGCTGCCAAGGGGCTCTGATGGCCCCTACCGAGGTGCTGGCCGAACAGCACTACCGCAAGCTGGCTGAATGGCTGCCCCAGTTGCACGTCACTTCAGCTCTTCTCACTGGCTCCACCCCAGCTCCGCGACGGCGCCAGCTGCTGCAGGATCTAGTCAACGGTCAGCTGCAACTGCTGGTGGGTACCCACGCCCTGCTGGAGGACCCAGTGCTGTTCGATCGGCTTGGTTTGGTTGTCGTTGATGAACAGCACCGCTTTGGGGTGCGCCAGCGCAATCGCTTACTGGCCAAAGGGCTGCAGCCCCATCTGCTGACGATGACGGCTACACCAATTCCTCGCACCCTGGCTCTGTCTCTTCATGGCGATCTGGATGTCAGCCAGATCGACGAATTACCCCCAGGACGCCAGCCAATCAGCACCAGCATGATCAAAGGCAGTCAGCGCCAGCGGGGCTATGAGCTGATCCGCGAGCAAGTGGCCCTTGGGCAGCGGGCCTATGTGGTGTTGCCGCTGGTGGAGGAGTCGGAGAAGCTCGAGCTGCGCTCGGCTGTGGAGGTGCACCGCCAGCTAAGTGAGGAGGAGTTTCCGGATTTAGCGGTGGGGCTATTGCATGGCCGGCTAAGCAGCGCTGAGAAGCAGGCTGCCATCGGCGCCTTCGCCAGCGGACAAACCCAGGTGCTTGTAAGCACCACGGTCGTGGAGGTGGGGGTTGATGTGCCGGAGGCCAGCGTGATGGTGATTGAACATGCTGAACGCTTCGGCCTTGCCCAGTTGCACCAGCTGCGGGGTCGAGTGGGGCGGGGAGCTGCCTCCTCCTACTGCCTGTTGATCAACGACAGCAGCAACGTGCTGGCCCGCCAGCGGCTGGAGGTGCTGGTGCGCACCAGCGATGGCTTTGAAATAGCCGAGATGGATCTGCGCCTGCGGGGGCCAGGCCAGGTATTAGGTACACGCCAGAGCGGCTTGCCTGATTTGGCACTAGCGAGTCTCACCGAAGATGGAACTGTGCTCGAAGAAGCCCGCGACGTAGCCCGCATGATCACAGCCGCTGATCCGGAATTACAGCAGCATCAGGGGTTAGCCCATGCCCTGGCTGAGCAGCGTCGCCGCCAGATGGATCAAGCGGCCCGGCTTAACTAGCCACCAAAACGCCCCAGGATGAGATGGCGAGCTGCCTACCTAGGCGGATAGGTAGTCGGAAACCTGCCCTGATAAATCACGCATAGAAGCAACAGCCCGACGCTCTAGACCGCGGGCAGTATCACGGCTGATACCAAGTTCGCGGGCCACCGCTGACAAGCTCAAAGCCGTCTCCTGGTCGATGCCGTAACGCATCTTCAGTAATTGGGCTTCCTGTTCAGGCAGCTGATCCAGCAACTTACGGATATTGCTCTTGAGGCAATTTTCTAGGGCTAATTGATCTGGCTGTACCCCGTCGCAGGCTACTTTGTCAAGCAGATTGATGGCTTCCCCTTCGGCTGTGGTGTAATCGCAGCTGAGCGGCTGAACGGCTCGAAACATCAGCTCCTCTACGTCCAGTTCAGACATGCCTACGGCTGAAGCAAGCTCATGAAGCCTGGGCGGACGGCCTAATAGCTGGGTAAGCTCTCGCTGACAGCGTTTGAGCTTGCTGAGGGCGGCCGTTATTGGTGCTGGTAGGCGAATCGTGCGGCTCTTGTTCTTGATTGCTTGAGTGATCCCCTCCCGTATCCACCAGTAGGCGTAGGTAGAAAACTTATATCCACGACTGGGATCAAATTTTTCCACGCCTCGCACCAGGCCAATCGTGCCTTCCTGGATCAGATCTGCAAGCTCAAAGCTGCTGTTGGTGTAGTTCTTGGCGATTGACACCACCAAGCGCAGATTCGCCGAAACCATTCTTTCCTTGGCCTGCCTGCCATCTCGGATCCTGGCTTGAAGCTCATCTTTTTCCAGATCGGCAGCAACAGCAAACTCTTGGTCATTAGGGGCAACCCCGCCAGCCCTCAAGGTGAGCTCCTCGCGAACCTCATCGAGTGCGACCAGTTGTTGAACTTGGCGCCCAAGGGTGATCTCCTGCTCGGCGCTCAACAACGGCACCCTGCTGATGTCGCGCATGTAGGAGCGCAACAAATCTCGGCCATGGCTGCCATCTAGGGGGTGATCGCCGCTCAAAACGAAGCGAGTGGGCATGGGCGAGGTCTGGGTGATCGTCAGAGTTTCGAAACCTTAAGAGCTGGATACCCTGATCTGCCGGTCACCTCTGGCTTTGCTGCCCAGCTTGAATGGCAAAGCCTGACTGCAGCTCCTTTGCGCCCCTGGAATTCCATTCCGATTACTGAGGTTGATGAGCCGCTGCATGAAATTCCAACGGCCTTGCTGCGGCTCGAACCCCATCCCTACGCGGCCCTGGGAGCGCCTTATGGGCCTGATGCATCTCCATTTCGGCTGCGGCAGGGGGTGGTCACCCGTCTGCTGCAAGCCCAGCAGGAGCTGCAGAAGGAGCAGCCTGGCTGGAGCTTGGCGATTTTTGATGCCTGGAGGCCCGTGGCCGTGCAGCGCTTCATGGTGCGCCACTCCCTAGTGGCCGAGTGTGGCCGAATCGGCATCAACCCCGACCATCCCTCCCCAGAGCGAGATCGGGCAGAGGCTGCAGTGGGCCGCTTCTGGGCCCCTCCCAGCGATGATCCGGCCACCCCACCACCCCACAGCACCGGAGCCGCCGTGGATCTCACCCTTGCTGATGCTGGCGGCCAGGCCCTGGCGATGGGGGGAGAGATCGATGCAATTGGCAGGGTTTCCGAACCCTTATTTCATCAGGCTGCCGCCTTGGCTGATTCCAGCAGCCCTGCCGCTACCTGGCACCAGCGGCGCCAGTTGCTGGCCAGGGTGATGGCTGGGGCAGGATTTGAGCAGCACCCCAACGAGTGGTGGCACTTCAGCTGGGGGGATCAGCTGTGGGCCTGGCGTAGCGGCGCCAGGGAGGCCTTTTATGGACGAGTAGGTGATTCGGCCAGTTCCCGGCTCAGCTGAGCGGCCTGTTCCGGGCTCAGCAACTGGCGGCTTACGCAGCGGCTGAGGGTTTTGGCTGTCATCTCCAGCTGAATCTGGCGTAGGCGTGCCAGCACGGCATCACCCTGGTCCGCAAAGGGCTGCAGTTGCTGCTGAAAGGCGGTTCGAATCCGCTCCGAATCGCAAGTGCTCAGATCGGGGTCGTAGAGCGTTTGGCGTTAGGCAGGTGGTGGTGACTGTTGGCGGCCCTGAGCCAAAAGGGGAGCCCTTATCAAGGCCACCTGAAATATGAAGGGGAGGAACAGGGCAAAGCGGGCCCAGCTCATCCAGCCCCTGCTTCTAGCCATTGCTGCACGGTGTCACGGCCACTGTTGACCACAAAATCACCAAAGCTGCGGCGGCCGCCGGCACTCTGCCAAGCCTTCAGAAGCGGTTCGAGAGTGGTTTCTAAATCATCCAGCGGCATTTTCTCTAGGTAGGGCTCCGCTAATCGGCTGAGGTTGGGGGTGCCCCCCAGCCACAACTGATATTGGTCGACACCACTGCCAACCAGGCCGATCTCAGCCATGTAGGGGCGGGCGCAGCCATTAGGGCAGCCGGTCATGCGCACTAGCACCGACCGGGAAATCTCAAGGCGCTTGAGCTGGGCTTCAAGCCGCTCCAGGACGCTTGGCAGGATGCGCTCAGCCTCCGTAACAGCGAGACCACATAGGGGCAGGGCCGGACAGGCCAATGCGTGCCGCTGCAGCGGTGCAGGTGCTTCCGGTGCGCCCATACCAAGCTCTGCCAAGGCAGCACGGATGGTGGAGCGCTGGGAGGTGCCGATGTTGCAGAGCAGCAGATCCTGGTTGGGGGTGAGTCGCACCTCCAGCTTGTAGGTGTCGACCAGTCGACGTAAACCACCCTTGAACTCACCGGAAAGGCGTCCGCACAGCACCGGCAGGCCCACAAACCAGAGGCCACGGCTCTGGCGATGCCAGCCGAGGTAATCCTCGAGTTTGGTTTTTGGCTCTAGCCGCATCGCCTTGATCGGGTGGGCGAAATAGCGCTCCTGCAGCTCCTGACGAAACCAGTCGACACCCCGGTCGTGGATCAAATACTTCATCCGGGCATGACGCCGTTGCTCCCGGTCGCCGTGGTCCCGCTGGAGGGCGACGATCGCCTGCAGCAGTTCAAGCACGTGCCCATAGGCCACATAGCCGAGGCGGTCCGCTGTACGAGCGAAGGTCTCCTCCTTGTTGTGGGTGCGGCCCATGCCACCACCTACGTAAACGTTGCAGCCGAGGGGGCTGCCTTGGGGGTCACAGAACAGCACCAAGCCGATGTCCTGGGTCAGCAGGTCCACCGAGTTGTCGCCGGGAACGGTGACCGCAACCTTGAATTTTCTAGGCAGGTAGGTGCCGCCATAGAGCGGTTCGGCCGCATCACCGCTGAAGACAGCACCCTCCTGCTGCAGTGCCTTGATTTTGGCTACCGCCGGACTGGGCTTGATCCTGTAGCTGAGCTCACCATCAACCCAGAGGTCGAGGTAGGAACCCTCTGCCGCCTGGGGGGCGAGCAAATCAGCGATGTCGTCGGCAAGCTTGCGGGCTGCCGGGTAAGCCCCCTTTTCAAAGGGTGCTGCCGGGGCCATCACATTGCGGTTGATATCGCCACAGGCAGCCAGGGTCGAGCCCAGCTCGCGCACGATCGTGCCAATCACCTCTTTGAGGTTCTCCTTTCGGACGCCATGCATTTGAAATGCCTGGCGAGTGGTGACCCGCAAGCTGCCGTTGCCCAGCCTGTCTGCAAGCTCGTCTATCGCCAGAAAGAGAGTCCCAGGTACTCGGCCACCGGGATTGCGCAGCCGTAGCATCATCTGCCAATCCTTCTCCGCGCCCTTGCGTCGGTTTTCGCGGTCGTCCTGCTGGTAACTGCCGTGAAACTTCAGGATCTGGACAGCACCCTCCGTGAAATTGGCGGAGTCGTTGCCGAGCTCCGTCAGCAATGGCTCTTTCAGGTGGCCACTGCTGGCCTTGAGCTGCTCAAATTTGGAGGCGGCCGGCTTGACTTCGGGCATCAGGTCCTTTGCACAACGCTCAGCACATCAATGAAGCTAGCGAACAGCGTTCAATACAGTCGTCCTGTGTTGCCCTGCCTCCGTGTCGACTTTTTTGCTCGAAATCGGCACTGAGGAACTTCCGGCTGATTTTGCACGGCTAGCCCTGCCCCAGCTGGAGCAGTTAGTGGGCCGCGATCTCGCCACCTTGAGGCTTAGTCACGCCGGCATCTACTGCACAAGTACGCCCCGCCGGTTGGTGGTCAGGGTGACTGGGCTGCCGCATCGCCAGCCAGACCTGGAGGAGGAGCGCAAGGGCCCTCCCCAGGCTCAGGCACTGAAGGATGGCGAGCCAACTGCTGCAGCCCTTGGCTTTGCGAAACGCTGTGGCGTCGCTCCAGAGGCCCTGGAAATTCGTGACACGCCTAAGGGGCCGTTTTTATTTGCCAGCTGCCTCGAACCAGGGCAGTCCACCACTGATGTGCTGGCAACCCAGGTGCCCCTCTGGATTGAGGCCCTGCAGGGACGCCGCTTCATGCGCTGGGGGGAGGGGGAGAGTCGCTTCTCCAGGCCAGTGCGATGGCTTGTGGCTCTGCTCGATGCCGAGCTGGTGCCCGTAAGCCTCATGGGCAGTGATCCGGTAGTGACGGCGGGACGGGAGAGCCGGGGCCACCGCCTGCATCAGGCCAGTGTGACTATTCCTAGCGCCGAGGCCCATACCGATCTGCTGGCCGCAGCCGGGGTGGAGGTTGATCGCGATCGCCGTGGAGCTCTGATCCGCAGCGCTGTTGAGGCTGCAGCCTCAACCCACAACGCCGATGCCGATCTGCCGGAGACGCTCTTCCAGGAACTGATTGACCTGGTCGAATCACCCACCTTGCTGGAGGGTCATTTCGACGAGCACTATCTAGGCCTGCCAGCCGAGGTGCTCAGCACCGTGATGCGCTCGCACCAACGCTATGTGCCCCTATATGCAAAGGGGCATAACCTTGATCCCCTGGCCCTTGATGCCCGAGCCAGCCTGCTGCCACGCTTTTTGTGCGTCAGTAACGCCCTGCCCGAAGCCGCTGCCAGCGTGGCGCGTGGCAACGAGCGGGTGCTGAAGGCTCGATTGGCCGACGCTGAATTCTTTGTACGGGCTGACCGTAATGTCGCCAGTATTGATCGCAGGTCTCAGCTAGAGCGTGTCACCTTCGCTGAGGGCTTGGGCTCCCTGCTAGCTCGCACTGAGCGGCTCGAATGGTGCACCGAGGTCCTACTTGAGCAGCTCGAGCTCTCCTCGAGCTGTGGCAGCCATGCCCGTCGGGCGGCCCATCTGTGCAAGCACGACCTTGTCAGCCAGATGGTTGGTGAATTCCCAGAGCTGCAGGGGGCAATGGGGGGCAAATACCTGGTGGCAGAGGGAGAGCCCTATCAGGTAGGCCTCGCTGTACTGGAGCACTACTTACCGCGTGGTGCGGGCGACGCCCTACCAAGCTCCGATGCGGGAGCTGTTGTCGCCCTGGCTGAGCGCCTGGAGTTGCTCTTGAGCATTTACGCCAAGGGGGAGCGTCCTACCGGCTCCTCCGATCCCTACGCCCTGCGCCGTGCGGGCCAAGGCCTGCTGCAGATTTTGTGGATGAAGGGCTGGCGCCTGGATCTGCTCGCCCTGTTGCAGCGCTCATGTCAGCACTTTGCTGAGCTGCTGCCCCACTTCAACGTGGATGCGGAGGGTTTAACCACTGAGCTCGCCGACTTTCTGCGCCAGCGACTGGTAAGCCTGCTCGAGGAAGGTGGGATGGATATCGACCTTGTACAAGCGGTGGCAGGTCAAACGGGAGATCAAGGGCGGGTGCTTTCCGATCCAGAGGATGCACGGCAACGAGTCGCCCTGCTTATGGAGCTGCGCAGCTCGGGTCAGTTGGCAGCGGTGCAGGCGGTAGTTACACGTGCTGCGCGGCTCGCAAACCAGGCCGATCTGCCAAGCAGCGTGCTCAGTGCCGCGGCAGTAGTCGATCCTGGCCTATTTGAAAAAAGCAGTGAGGCAGCCATGTTGGGGGTGCTCAACAAGCTTGAGCCCTTCACCACCAGTAGCGCCAACGATCGCTACCGCAACCTGGCTAGCGGACTTTCGGCTGGCGCCCCAGCCCTGGCGGCCTTCTTTGATGGTGAGCAGAGCGTGATGGTGATGGCTGAAGATGGAGCGGTACGCAAAAATCGTCTACATTTGCTGGGGGTGCTGCGCAATCAAGCTGCCGTATTGGCTGACTTCAGTCGCATCATGGGATGAGATTCCCATAGAGTGTATTCCTGTTATTGAACAAAATGCTTCTCCAAATTGAGGGTAATAATTGAGTTTGCTTCCATCGCCACTTGCCCAATCACCGCAGGCCCAATCGCCACAGACACCTTCACCGCAGGCCCCGCCCGCGATTTCCCCCCGCCGCCGAGATTTTCAGCTTGAGGCCTTTCGCCAAGCCGATGACCGTATCGCCAGCTGGCAGTTAATCAATACTCTCCTGCCGACAGCCCTGCTTTGGGTATCCGTACCCACGCTCGCTGCCGCCGGGCCTGCTCTGCGACTACTGCTGCTACCAGTGCTGCTGCTATTAGTCCTCTTTTCGGCGCGCTCATTCGCGCTAATGCACGATTGCGGCCACGAATCTCTCTTCAAAACTCGCTGGTTAAACAGGCCCGTTGGTTTTCTCTTGGGTTGCTTAAATGCAATCCCCCAACACCCCTGGTCCCGCGGCCACGCTTTTCACCATAAACATAACGGCAACTGGGATCGCTACCGGGGCCCATCTGCGCTGCTGACCCTTAGCGAATACCTGGCCCTATCACCGCGCCAACGCTGGTTTTATGGACTTAGCCGCCACCCTCTGATGCTTTTTCCAGGTGGATGCTACTACCTACTGGTTCGGCCAAGGCTTCAGCTTGTGCTCGGCGTAGCTGAATGGCTGGCATCTATGGCATCCCACCTAGGCCAAAAAGGACTAGCTGGCCTTGCCGACCTGCCAGAGCTGAATCGTAATTTTCGCTCCAGTCATTGGTATACATCGGCTGAGTGCATAGATCTTTTTGCTAATAATCTGGTGGTGCTTACTAGTTGGTGGCTGATGGGATCATGGCTTGGCCATGGCCTGTTTTGGAGCTGCTATCTAATTGTAATGACTTTATCGGCAGCATTATTTCTTTGCATCTTTTTCATTCAACACAATTTTGCTGATTCCTATGCCAGTGGCAACGAAGGCTGGGACTATCAGCGCGGCGCCCTAGAAGGCAGTAGCAACTTGGAAATGCCAGCAATCCTCAATTGGTTTTGGGCAGACATCTCCTTCCACAGCATTCATCACCTCTGCGAAAGAATCCCTAATTACCGCCTGCGGGCATGCCACGAAGCCAATGCGGTGCTACTTGAGGATTGCACGCGATTACGCCTAGAAGATTTCCCCAGCAGCTTTAGATACGTTCTGTGGAATTCAGATACAAAAAAATTGCTCACATTGAGCGAAGCCAATGTGAGCGTTGCAAACTGCTAAGCAAAATTTCTAATTGAACAATCTAACCGGAATCAATCCATTGCAGCTAGTGCCGGTTCGCGATCCTGATCAGGCTCTGCATTATTTGCAGGCTTTGCGTTAGTTTTGCGAGATTTAACACCAACCTTGATGCCACCTTTAATGGTGCTAACCGCCAGCATGGCATTAACTTCAGCTTCGCCTCGTACTGCGCTATCTACAGGCTTGTAGCCCTGAGGAGCAAGGGCATTGCCCCTAAGAACCGAGCCCAAGGTGAGCAGCGTAAGTTTCAACTGCTGCCAAGGATTCATCACTACCACCCGCTTATAAAGATAACTGTCGAAGGTGAGGCGTTGAACGTCCTTGTCATCGCACATCTCGACAAATGCTTCACGAGCAGCATCATTGCGGTAGAAAATATTTTGAAGAATCTCGAGAACTTTGTAGGTAGCGCCATATTGACGATCCCATTTCTTCAGGTATTTTTTAAGGTCTGCTTCGGTGGGAACCTTGCTGCCACCGGCACTAGATTCAACGATCTGTTCGGCACACATGCGGCCACTTTTAGCCGCAAAATAAATACCCTCGCCAGAGCTCTTGGTGACATAGCCAGCAGCATCACCAACTAGTGCCATGCGGCCAACCACCCGACGTGGGCGGGGATGTTCCGGGATCGGATGAGCCTCGACTTTGATTACTTCGCCGTTAACCAACCGTTTTTTGGCCCGTTCGCGGATGCCCTCCTGAAGTCCCTTGATCAACCCTTGGTTTTGTTGCATGGTTCCGGTACCAACCGCCACGTGGTCGTACTTGGGAAACACCCAGGCATAAAAGTCAGGCGATACATCCGTACCTACATACATCTCAGCCAAGTTTTCGTAGTACTTCATCTCCTCGGCAGGCAGCCTGATGCGCTCCTGAAAGGCAATGGCTACGTTGTAGTCGCCGGCATCCATAGCCTTGGCAACTCGACTATTGGCTCCATCAGCCCCCACAATCAAATCAACCTCAAGAGTCTTGGTTTCACCTGTTGCTTCGCCAGCGGCGTAATCAGAATAGGTAAGCTTATAAGGGCCCTGTCGGTTGGCACCTGTATCAATTTTGGTAACCAATCCATTCACGAGCTGGGCACCTAGTTCGGCAGCTCGGTTGCGGAGAAAGGCGTCCATAACCTCCCTGCGGCACATGCCAATATATTCATTGTCATTTTCTAAATTAATATCTACCTCCCTGTTTGAGGGGGAGATCATCTTCATGTTGCGCACCTTACGGTCGATGATCGACTCAGGCAAGTCAAATTCTTCAACCATGCAAAGCGGAATGGCACCGCCACATGGCTTGGCGTTGTCGAGCTTGCGCTCAAAAATCCAGGTTTGAATACCGGCCTTGGCAAGCACCTCAGCCGCACAAGATCCACTGGGGCCGCCACCCACAACCGCGACTCGCAACATCAAAAAAACGCTCCGCCAATATGGATGCTGGTCGGAAGCTAACACCGATAACCGGTCAGGTGGTGGGCAATCGGACCTCCCCGCCTAGGATCTTCATTGCTTGTGTTTAGGAAGCTTGATCGGTGCCAGGCAGGGAACCCGCGTGACGCATCGCAATTCCCGCAGGCCAGGCCAACCCCTAGCCCTGGGAGACATTCCTGTCGCCCGCCGCACCAGCCCGCCCTCAGCCAAGGCCAACCGCTGGCTACTGGGAGTCAGCGTGGGCACAGGTTCGCTTTTGATCACCCTTGCCCTATTGGTGGTTTGGCGACCAGGCCCGCTGCAGCGCCTTTTAGCCCCGCCGCCAGTAAAGGGACTAGACGCCCGCACGGGCCTTGACGGGCGCCTGCTGGGCCATTTCCCCTACGGCGAGCTGGCCGCTTCCAAACGGGTGGCGATTGCCCCTGGGCTAAGCCTGCATCGAGAAGCAGCAGCAGCGCTTCTGGCCATGCAGCGTGATGCAGCCAGTAGTGGGGTCGAGCTAGTGGTGCTGAGCGCCTTCCGATCTCATACGCTTCAAAAAGAACTCTTTTTTGATGTGAAATCGGATCGCAACCAGAGCGCTCGAGAAAGGGCCATGGTTAGCGCTCCGCCTGGGTTTTCTGAGCACAGCACCGGCTTCGCCATCGATCTCGGCGATGGCCTGGCACCAGCCACCAACCTCTCACCAAGCTTCGATCAAACTGCAGCCTATGGCTGGCTGCAGGCCAATGGAGCTCGCTATCACTTCATCCTCTCCTTCCCCCGGGGTAACACCCAGGGGGTGAGTTACGAGCCCTGGCATTGGCGATTCGAGGGCAGCGCCGAGGCCCTGCAGTTGTTTGAGCCCGCCCAGCGGTTGGCGCGCTGATGACTATTCCGGAATTGCTGGCCCCTGCGGGTAATTGGCAGGCCTTGCGCGCCGCGGTTGCAAATGGCGCCGACGCTGTTTATTTCGGTGTGGAGACATTTAACGCCCGCATGCGGGCCGCCAATTTTGAGCAGGAGGAATTGCCAGAACTCATGCACTGGCTGCATCGGCGGGGGGTGAAGGGATTTCTCACCGTCAATGTGCTCGTGTTCAGCGATGAGCTGGTCGAGGCGGCAAGTTTGATCAGGTCTGCGGCTGCGGCCCATGTCGATGCCCTAATTGTTCAGGACGTAGGCCTGGCTCGTTTGGCGCGCAGGCTGGCGCCCGAACTGGCTGTGCACGGTTCCACTCAGATGTCGATCACCAGCGCCGCAGGGGTCGCCATGGCCGCAGAGCTTGGTTGTGCCCGGGTCGTGCTTGCACGGGAGCTGACTCTCACCGACCTAGGCCGCTTGCAAAGTCAGCTGCAACGGCGCCAGTTGGCCATCCCCCTGGAAGTGTTTGTGCATGGCGCACTGTGCGTTGCCTATTCGGGCCAGTGCCTTACCAGCGAAGCCCTGGGCCAGCGCAGTGCAAACCGGGGCGAGTGTGCCCAGGCTTGCCGCTTGCCGTACCAGCTGATTGTTGACGGCGAAGTACGCGATCTTCAAGACCAGCGATATCTGCTCTCACCCCAGGATCTATCAGCCTGGGAGCTTTTGCCCCAGCTCGAGCAGATCGGCATCGCCAGCCTCAAGATCGAGGGGCGCCTTAAGGACGCCACCTACGTGGCAGCTGTTACCGATGCCTACCGGCAAGGACTTGATCGTTTAGCCGAGGGCCTACCCAGCGCGCCCCAGTCAGCTGAGCAGAAGCGCTCCCTGGAGTTGAGCTTCTCGCGGGGACTTTCCACAGGGTGGTTGGGGGGCCTCGACCACCAGACACTCGTGCACGGCCGCTGGAGCAAGAAGCGTGGCCCGCAGATTGGGGCATTCGAGCGCCTCAGTGCCGACGGCTGGTGGATCATCCAGACGCAGGCGGATCTGAAACCAGGCGATGGTCTTGTGTTTGAGGCCGCTGGATATGGTCCCCTCGAGGCACCAGCCGAAATTGGCGGCCGGCTGATGGCTGTGCAGAAGCGCCCGATGAGCCGGCTAGCCGTACGGCTTGGCCCTGGCCGGATCGACGCCCGCGGGCTGTCAGCGGGTAGCCCTTGCTGGCTCACCAGCGATCCCGCCCTTGAAAGTCAATGGCAGCGCATGGCTGGCCAGGCAACTCCGGAATGCAGCCGAGGCCTGCGGCTTCGCCTGCAAGGACGGCTTGGCGAGCCATTGGAGCTGACGGTTGAGGGGGCAGAGGGGCTCGATCCAGCAGCAACTGCGCAAATAAAGCTGCGCTCCGCCTCGGCCCTGCAGACAGCCAGCGAGCAAGCCCTAGACACCTCCAGACTTCAAACCCAGCTGGGGCGCCTAGGGGGCACCTGCTGGCAGTTGGAACAGCTAGAGATTGCTCTCGAGGGAGCTCTTTTTCTGCCGATAGCCCAGCTCAACAAGTTGCGCCGCGAGCTAGTTGAAGAGTTAGCCGCAATTGAGCCTGGCCAAAGCGGCTCGCAGGCCCCCCTGGCAGGGGACACAACTGATTTCAGCGAGTTACTGCAGAGTCTTTCAAGCCCTGCCCATGCTTCGCCCCTACCTGGGCCTGGTTTGGGCACTGCTGAGATTTCGGAGCCGCAGTTGGTTGTGCTGGTGCGCAGCCTTGAGCAACTGAAGGCCCTGCGGGATCAACCAGTTGCGTCAGTGATTGCCGACCTTGATCAACCGTCCGAACTGCGCGAGGCCGTGGCAATCGGCCGTGGCTGCTGGCCTGGAGGCATTTGGCTGGCTGGGGCTCGAATCACACGGACTGATGAGCGTTGGACCCTGGAGCCCCTGGTGCGGGCGGCCCCCGATGGCTACCTGGTGCGCAATGCCGACCAGCTCGAGGTGCTCACACCCCTTGCTCCCTGCTGTGGCGATTTTTCTTTGAATGTCGCCAATCCACTTTCCGCCGCGTGGTTTCTGGACCATTGGAAGCTGCAGCGAATCACCGCCAGCTACGACCTTGACCTCAAGCAAATGCTGGCCCTGGTGCGGGGCTGCCCCCCCGGGCAGGTTGAGGTAACAGCCCACCAGCACATGCCCCTGTTCCACATGGAGCACTGCCTGTTTTGCGCCTTCCTATCCGACGGGCACGACCACACCGACTGCGGCCGCCCTTGCGAAAAGCACACGGTGCTTCTGCGTGATCGCAGCGGCAGTGAGCACCCGCTGCGGGCTGATCTTGGCTGCCGTAACACCTTGTTTAATGGCCGAGCTCAGACAGCTGCTGAGGCCCTGCCGCAGTTGATGCGTGCTGGGGTGAGGCAGTTCCGAATTGAGTTGCTGCAGGAATCAGCGGCCGAGAGCCAGCATCGGGTGCAGCAATATTCAGCGGCACTGCGTGGTGAGATCAGCGGACGCAGCCTCTGGCAGCAGGAACGGTTGGACAGCCGTCTTGGCGTGACCCGCGGCAGCCTCAAAAGCGGTAGGGGTGTGGGATAGAGTTGGATCATGGCTTTAAGTCTGCGTAAACGTTCCATCAAACGTTCCGTCTACATAAACTTCAAGTCAACAGATTCCATTCAACGTAAAAGTAGGGTTTTATTTGTATGAGCGGTGCACACCCAGGTACGCCGATTCGCAACATTGCGATCATTGCCCACGTTGACCATGGCAAAACCACATTGGTGGATGCCATGCTCACCCAATCGGGCATCTTCCGCGAGGGAGAGGCGGTTCCAACCTGTGTGATGGACTCGAACGATCTTGAGCGTGAGCGCGGGATCACAATTCTTTCCAAAAATACCGCTGTCGATTACGAAGGAATTCGTATCAACATCGTTGACACCCCTGGGCACGCAGATTTTGGCGGCGAGGTAGAGCGGGTTCTCGGCATGGTTGATGGCTGCCTGCTGATCGTTGATGCCAACGAGGGGCCCATGCCACAGACCCGATTTGTGCTTAAAAAGGCCCTCGAGAAAGGGCTACGTCCAATTGTTTTCGTAAACAAGATTGACCGAGCCCGAGTTGACCCCGAGGTGGCTGTCGACAAGGTTCTCGACTTGTTCCTTGAGCTGGGTGCCGACGACGATCAGTGCGATTTCCCCTATTTGTTTGGGAGTGGCATGGGCGGCTACGCCAAGCCAGACATGAAGACTGAGAGTGACAATATGAAGCCGCTCTTCGATGCAATCCTGCGGCACGTTCCGCCCCCGGTTGGCGATCCCGAGAAGCCGCTACAGCTTCAAGTCACCACTTTGGACTACTCCGACTTTTTAGGTCGGATCATGATTGGTCGCATCCACAACGGCACAATCAGGGCTGGCCAACCTGCTGCCCTCATCCGTGACGATGGCAGCATCAAGCGCAGCCGCATCAGCAAGTTGCTTGGCTTCCAGGGACTGCAACGGGTTGAGATTGAGCAGGCCAGCGCTGGCGATCTCGTGGCCGTGGCCGGCTTTGACGAGGTCAATATTGGTGAGACGATTGCCTGCCCCGATCACCCTGAGGCCCTGCCGCTGATTCGGGTTGACGAACCCACCCTACAGATGACTTTCGTCATCAATGACTCTCCCTTCGCTGGCAAGGAGGGCAAATTCGTGACCAGCCGTCAGGTGCGCGATCGCCTACAGAAAGAGCTGCTCACCAACGTCGCCCTACGGGTAGAGGACACCGACTCACCGGATCGCTGGGCGGTCAGCGGCCGTGGTGAATTACACCTGGGCATCCTGATCGAAACGATGCGACGCGAAGGCTATGAGTTCCAAGTATCTCAGCCCCAAGTGATTTTCCGCACCATTGATGGCACCCCATCAGAGCCCTACGAAACCTTGGTTTTGGATGTGCCTGAGGAATCTGTGGGCGGCTGCATTGAAAAGCTCGGCGTCCGCAAGGCCGAGATGCAGAACATGGAAAATACAAACGACGGACGCACCCAGCTTGAGTTTGTGGTGCCAGCTCGTGGCCTGATTGGCTTCCGAGGCGAATTCATTCGAGCCACAAGGGGCGAGGGGATCATGAGCCACTCCTTCCTCGACTACAGGCCGATGCAGGGAGACATGGAAAACCGCCGGAATGGTGTGTTGATTGCCTTTGAAGAAGGCACAGCCACCTTCTATGCACTGAAGGGCGCGGAAGATCGCGGCCAGTTCTTTATTACGCCTAGTACCAAAGTCTACAAGGGGATGATTGTTGGTGAACACAACCGTCCACCCGACCTAGAGCTCAACGTTTGCAAAGCAAAGCAGGTGACCAACATCCGCTCAGCTGGTGCAGAGGTGCTCGACACCCTGCAGGCACCTATCCAGATGACCCTGGAGCGGGCTCTTGAGTACATCGGACCCGATGAAATGCTTGAGGTCACACCCCAATCGATCAGACTTCGCAAACTTCCATCCAAAAAGGCCGCTAAGCGCTGATCAGTGCGCCCGAATTCTGAGCAGCAGTTTTTAAGCGAAGAACAGGAATTATTGGCCGACACCCGCTTGGGGGAGGCCATATCCTTGTTTAACAGCGCTGACTGGTATGCCTGCCACGACGGTTTCGAAGCCCTTTGGCATGAGACCGCTGGCCCCATGAGGCCGGTTTTGCAAGGAATTCTGCAGATCGCCGTGGCTGAACTGCACCTTGAACGAGGTAACTGCCGCGGCGCCACAATTTTGATGGGTGAGGGTCTCGGCCGCCTTAAGGCTTGTCCTCATAACTCCCTAGGCATAGATTTAGCCGCCTTGATCGACTCATCTATGCAGCGTTTGCTGGCGTTGCAGCAGCAGAGGTCAATTGAGGGCTTGGAATCGCCCAGATTGGTTGGGACAGCGCCCCAAAACCCTTCTGTAGATTAAAAATTACGCCATGTCCCACACCCAACTGTTGCTATATCCCTTTGTGCGCTCCGCGTTCTTGCGGCTCACGGCCCTGCCCCTTTTCCTCTCGGCAATGTTGGCCCCTGCGCTTGCAGCCCCCGCCGTGGTGACTCCCACCAGCGGGCTGGTAACAATTGAATCCGACCTGCAAAAGGCCGATAACAGCACCGGAGTTGTGACAGCAACCGGCAATGTGCGCATCGTTTACCCCGACCAACGGGTGGTAGCCACGGCCCGTCAGGCCCAATACTTCAGTCGTGAGGGCAGGGTGGTGCTCAGCGGTGATGTGGATGTAATTCAAGATACGGGTCACAGCATCCAGGCTGAAAGGCTGGTGTATCTGGTGGAGAGGGAGCGGATCGTGGCTGAGCCGGCCCCTGGTCAACAGGTGATCACCTACTACCGAATGAATGCGCCTACAGCAAAGGAAGGCTTAATGCCATGAGTCTCGAGCTCGTAAATGTGGCGCTGGCCATCGGTGGCCGACTGCTGGTAAACCACGTTTCCCTTCAGCTCGAGCCAGGTGAAGTAGTGGGCCTGCTTGGTCCCAACGGGGCGGGCAAAACCACCACTTTTGGTTTGGTGACTGGCTTATTGCGCCCCGACTCCGGCCAGGTGTTGATGGATGGCAAGGCAATCGAAAAACTGCCCATGCCCCAACGGGCCCGCCTAGGTATTGGCTACCTGCCGCAGGAGCCCAGCGTCTTTCGCCAGCTGAGTGTGCGTGACAATCTGAGCCTTGCCCTGCAGGAAAGTGCCACCCCGATGGAGCTGAGGCGCCAGCGTCTCAATGGCTTAATCGAGGATTTTCACCTCAGCGAATTTCAAAACCGCAAGGGATATCAGTTGTCCGGAGGCGAGCGGCGGCGCTGCGAAGTTGCCCGGGCGTTGGCCGTGGGTATTGAGGGTCCCCGCTACCTGCTGCTGGATGAGCCTTTTGCGGGAGTCGACCCAATCGCGGTGTCGGATCTGCAGCAGTTGATCCACCAGCTCAAGGAGCGGGGCATGGGTCTGCTGATTACAGACCACAACGTGCGCGAGACCCTGGCAATCACCGATCGGGCCTACATCCTTTCTGAGGGATCGATTTTGGCTGCTGGCAGCTCTCAGCAGGTGGGTTCCGATCCCCTGGTCCGCCGCCATTACCTCGGAGAATCCTTCCAGCTATGAGTTGGTCACACCGCGCACGCCAGCAGTTGCTGACCCCTTGGCGCCAGCTACCCCTGCTTGATCGCTGGCTCCTAGCCGAACTGATCGGCCCCCTGATTTTCGGTGTAGCCGCATTCACCGCCGTATCCCTTTCAGTGGGTGCCGTATTTGAGCTTGTGCGCCGGGTTGCGGAATCGGGGTTGCCCCTAGATGTGGCCGTGCGGGTGCTGGTGCTGGAGATGCCCTCCTTTCTGGTGCTCTCCTTCCCCATGGCCACGCTAATGGCCACCTTGCTCACCTATTCAAAGCTTTCAGGCAATAGTGAGCTCACCGCCCTGCGAAGTGTGGGGGTTGCCACTTGGCGAATGGTGGTGCCCGCCGTTGCCATCGCTCTGGTGATGACCATGCTCACCTTCACCTTCAACGAGGCAATCGTGCCGCGCACCTTGTTCGAGGCTAAAAACACCCTCAACCGAGCGATTGGCCGTGCCGTAGCTGGCGAGCAGAAAGACAACGTCATGTTCTCTAAATACGGTGACATACAGGCTGAAGACGGCAGCACGGAGCGCGGCCTTACTCACTTTTTCTATGCCCAACGCTTCAATAAAGGGGTGATGGAGCGGGTCACTCTGCTTGACCTCTCACGCCGAGATCAACGGGTGCTGCTCAGTGCCGATCGGGCCCGCTGGAGCGAGGCCGATGCCCAGTGGGAATTCCTAGATGGCCATGTATTTGGAGTCACGGAAGGATCGGACAGCTCCACCACTTCAGCTGATTTCGACCGCTACCTATACCCCCTTGGTAGTCAGCCGCTCCAAGTCGCAAAGCTGCCAAAGGATTCCAATTCAATGACAATCGGCCAAGCGCGGACCGCCGAGCGGCTGCTCAGAGAGGCCAGTGATCTGCAGGGTGCCCGCAAGCTTCGAGTTCGCATCCAGGAGAAGTTCGCCTTCCCCGCGGTCTGCTTGGTGTTTGGCTTAATTGGTAGCAGCCTTGGAGTGCGACCCCATTCGCGCCGCAGCCGTAGCCAGGGATTCGGGCTCAGCGTCCTGCTGATCTTTGGCTACTACCTGGTGGCGTTTGTTTTCAGTTCGCTTGGGGTCAAGGGAACGCTCAGTCCTTACTTCTCCGCCTGGCTGCCAGTGGTGATCGGTTTGGGTGGCGGCGTGTATCTGTTACGCCAGGCCAGCCGCTAACAGCACCTGCCATTCGCCAAACTGAGCAGATATCGAGTCGTTGCCCGTGCCCGCCCTGTTGAACGACCCAGTGCTTGGACTGGGTCTGACGGCGTTTGCCCTCCTGCTAGTCGCCCTGCCGCTGGCCTTCTGGTCCCTTAGCGGCGGCCGATCAAGCACGGCGGTCCGCTTGCTGGTTGCCGGCGCCAATCTCTGCCTCACGGCCCAATTGGTCTTGCGCTGGTGGGAATCGGGCCATTTCCCGATCAGCAACCTCTACGAATCCCTCTGCTTTCTCGCCTGGGGGTGCACCCTCACCCAGCTGCTGGTGGAGCGCACCTGGCCTTCGCCGTTGGTGCCTGCAGCGGCCACCCCCATGGCCCTCGGCTGTGTGGCTTTTGCAAGCTTCGCTCTGCCGGATCGGCTCCAGGAAGCCTCGCCACTGGTGCCGGCCCTGCGCTCTAGCTGGTTAGTGATGCACGTGAGCGTGATCATGATCAGCTATGCGGCCCTGCTGGTGGGGTCACTGCTTTCGTTGGCGGTGCTATTCACTGACCGCGGCAATTCGATGGAACTGCGCAGCAGCTCCATCGGCAGTGGCGGCTATCGCCAGGCCCAGCTGGCTACACCCCAGCTACAACTAAGCAGCGTGGCCATGCCCGCGGTTGAACAGCTTGATTCACTCAGCTACCGCACGATCACAGTGGGCTTCCTACTGCTGTCGGTTGGTCTGGTAAGTGGAGCGGTGTGGGCCAACGAGGCCTGGGGCAGCTGGTGGAGCTGGGATCCGAAGGAAACCTGGGCCCTGATCTGCTGGCTCGTCTACGCCGCCTATCTGCACACTCGCTTGATCCGTGGCTGGCAGGGCCGCAAGCCCGCGCTCGTAGCCGCAGCGGGTTTGGTCGTGATCGTGGTTTGCTATATCGGTGTAAATCTGCTGGGCATTGGCTTGCACAGCTATGGATGGTTCTTTGACAGCTAAGGCCTAAGCGCGCCTATTCAAAATAGATTAGGAGTGAAACCTTATCTGCCCCCCCCCCCCGCACACGGGCGCGGGGGATTTTGTACTAGTCAGATGCTCATGCGCCGGGACGCTTGCTGTTGCGAATACCGGTTATTGCTGCGGCGTAATCAGGCTGGTTGAAGACACCAGAACCACTAACAATGGCATTGGCGCCCGCTTCAATCACCTTCCAGGCGTTTTCAGCCTTGATGCCGCCATCCACCTCAATCCAGGGATCGAGGCCACGCTCATCGCACATGCGGCGCAGGTCGCGAATCTTTTGCACTTGGTTGTCGATGAAGCTTTGGCCACCGAACCCCGGGTTGACACTCATGATCAGCACTAGATCGCAGAGCTCCAGGCAGTAGTCCAGCGTGTCTAGAGGGGTACTGGGGTTGAGCACCGCACCAGCGAGCTTGCCTAGATCCTTGATCTGGGCAAGGTTGCGATGCAGGTGCGGGCAAGCCTCAACCTGCACAGAAATGATGTCAGCGCCAGCTTTGGCAAAATCAGCCACGTATCTCTCGGGCTCAACGATCATTAGGTGAACGTCGAGGGTCTTGGTGGTTACAGGCCTCAACGCCTGCACAATTAAGGGTCCAATGGTGATGTTCGGCACAAACCGGCCATCCATCACGTCAACGTGGATCCAGTCGGCACCAGCTTGATCGACAGCACGAACGTCGTCGCCGAGACGGGAGAAATCGGCGGACAGAATTGACGGGGAGATCACCAGGGATTTGGTGCTCATGCTGGATCAACCGATCGGGTGGCTTTGGATTGTAGGAAGTGGTCTGCAGACAAGCCTTGGGTGGTCCCTAGGTGCCATGGCCGCGAGCACTGATACAGTTGCGGCCGCTTCATCTTCGAAAGGCTTGGCAGCAACAGGCTTCTGACCTCGTGTACCGCCAGGCCGACGCCATTACTGAAGCCCATTCCCCTGCCGGATCAACGTGGATCGCACCCTCATCCAGGAAATTCTCGAGGTCGTTGAGCAAGCTGCCATCGCCTCTGCCGAACTGACCGGCCTGGGCAAGAAAGATGAAGCTGACGCTGCAGCAGTAGAGGCCATGCGCACTCGCATGGGCCTAATCCAGATGCAGGGCCGCATCGTTATCGGTGAGGGCGAGCGCGATGAAGCTCCCATGCTCTACATCGGCGAAGAAGTGGGCAGTGGCACCGGCCCCGGTGTGGATTTCGCCGTTGATCCCTGCGAGGGAACCAACCTTTGCGCCAACAGCCAGCGAGGGTCCATGGCCGTCCTGGCCGCTTCTGATCGCGGTGGACTTTTCAACGCTCCCGACTTCTACATGAAGAAACTGGCTGCACCCCCGGCAGCCAAAGGCAAGGTGGACATCCGTAAGTCGGCTACCGAGAACATCAAGATCCTCAGCGAGTGCCTTGGCCTTGCAGCCAGCGAACTGACCATCGTCGTGATGGACCGCGCTCGTCACAAAGACCTGATCGCTGAGATCCGGGCCACTGGCGCCAGGATTCAACCCATCTCGGACGGCGACGTTCAGGCCGCCATCGCCTGCGGTTTTGCAGGCACTGGCACCCATTGCCTGATGGGCATCGGCGCAGCCCCCGAGGGCGTGATCTCCGCCGCAGCCATGCGCGCCCTTGGCGGTCACTTTCAGGGCCAGCTCGTGTACGACCCGGCCGTGGCTCAGACCTCTGAGTGGGCTGACTACACCAAGGAAGGCAACATCGCCCGTCTTAACGAGATGGGTATCACCGACGTAGACAAAATCTATGAAGCAGAGGAGCTTGCCTCCGGTGAAAACGTGGTCTTCGCAGGCAGTGGCATCACCGATGGCCTGCTGTTCCACGGTGTCAAGTTTGAGAAGGATTGCACCCGCACCAGCTCCCTGGTGATCAGCAACCTGGACAACACCGCTCGTTTTACCAATACCATTCACATGAAGGATGGGGCCCAGAGCATTGCGCTGAGCTGACGCCTGCCCCAGTCCGAGCACCCCAGCCAGCCTCCATGCACATTGCCGTCGTCGGCCTCAGTCATCGCACGGCTCCAGTGGAGATCCGGGAGCGCCTCAGCATCCCGGATCAAACCATGGAGGCTTCGCTGCAGCAGCTGCGGGCCGATGACCAGGTGCTGGAGGCATCCATCCTCAGCACCTGCAATCGGCTGGAGATTTACACCCTGCTCCGTCATCCGGAGCGGGGTATTTCCGCAGTAGGAGCATTTTTAAGCCAGCTCTCCGGCCTGGCGGTCGAGGAGCTCACACCGCATCTATTTACTTTTCACCACGAGGAGGCGATCAGCCACCTGCTTAGGGTTTCAGCAGGCCTCGATTCCCTAGTGCTTGGGGAGGGGCAGATCCTCTCTCAAGTAAAAAAAATGGTGAGGCTTGGCCAGGAGCACCACTCCGTTGGGCCAATCCTCAATCGGCTGCTTACCCAGGCGGTTAGTACCGGTAAACGGGTCCGTACAGAAACGAAACTTGGCACCGGCGCTGTTTCGATAAGTTCAGCAGCTGTGGAGCTGGCCCAGCTCAAGGTGGGCCAAGCTCGAGGCCTCGACGAGCTGGTGCCCCTTGATCAGGAGCAGGTGGCGGTGGTGGGGGCAGGGCGCATGGCCCGTCTGCTGCTACAGCACCTTCAAGCCAAAGGCTGTAAGGGCCTTGTGCTGCTCAACCGCACGGTTAACAAGGCGGAACTACTGGCCGCTGACTTTCCAGCTCTGCCCGTTCAGTGCCGTCCCCTTGACGACCTTGACCATTGCCTCAGCACCTGCTCGCTGGTTTTCACTAGCACCGCTGCTGACACACCAATCATCACGGCTCAGCGCCTCAGCGGACTGAATCGCCGCTCCAGCTTGATGCTGGTTGACATCGGCGTGCCCCGCAACATTTCGGCGGATACGGCTGGCCTGCCCGGCGTGCACTCCTACGACGTTGATGATTTGCAAGAGGTGGTGAACCGCAACCAGGAGGCTCGGCGCGAAATGGCAGCTGAGGCCGAAGGGCTGCTGCAGGAGGAGTCTCGTGTCTTCCTGGAATGGTGGGACGGGCTTGAAGCGGTGCCGGTCGTAAACCGGCTCCGGCGCCAGCTGGAAGACATCCGTGAGCAGGAGCTCCAGAAGGCCTTAAGCCGCATGGGTCCAGACCTGTCAGCCAGGGAGCGCAAGGTGGTTGAAGCCCTCAGCAAGGGCATCATCAACAAGATCCTGCACACCCCTGTTACCAACCTGCGGGCCCCCCAACCGCGCCAGCAGCGACACAGCGCCATGAGGGTCCTGGAGGATCTGTTTGAGCTGCAGGAGCGCCCGCCAGAGCCTTGAACCAGCCCCAGCCTTGGGCACTGCAACAGTTCGTGCCGCAGGGGATCAAAAGGCTCGCCCAATAGCAGGACGCTCAAGTACGGTCAGCCCCGAGAACCGCTGGCAGCAGGATTTATGAAGCGTGTACTGGCAATAATTCTGGGAGGTGGTGCTGGTACCCGCCTTTACCCATTGACCAAAATGCGGGCCAAGCCAGCTGTGCCACTGGCAGGTAAATATCGGCTAATTGATATTCCAATCAGCAATTGCATTAATTCGGAAATCAATAAAATCTATGTACTTACCCAGTTCAACAGTGCGTCGCTGAATCGTCACCTGACGATGAGCTACAACCTTTCGGCTGGATTCGGCCAAGGCTTTGTGGAGGTTTTGGCAGCCCAGCAGACCCCAGAAAGCCCAAGCTGGTTTGAGGGCACAGCCGATGCAGTCCGTAAGTACCAGGGGCTTTTCCACGAATGGGACGTGGACCACTACCTGATTCTTTCCGGTGACCAGCTCTACCGGATGGACTACAGCCGTTTTGTTCAGCACCACATCGACACCGGCGCCCAGCTCACCGTTGGCGCCCTCCCGGTAGATCCTGCCCAGGCTGAGGACTTTGGCCTGATGCGCACCAGCAGTGATGGCCGTATCCAAGAATTTCGGGAGAAGCCCAAGGGTGAAGCCTTGGAGAGCATGCGGGTTGACACCCAGGCCCTTGGCCTGTCGCCGGAGGAGGCGGCCAAGCGCCCATACCTCGCCTCGATGGGCATCTATGTGTTCAGCCGCGACACCCTCTTTGACCTGCTGAGCAGCAACCCGTCCTCAACAGACTTTGGCAAGGAGATCATCCCCGCCTCCCTGGCCCGCGGCGACCGGCTCCAAAGCTTCCTCTTTGACGACTACTGGGAGGACATCGGTACTATCGGCGCCTTCTATGAAGCCAACCTGGCGCTTACCGATCAACCCAACCCTGCCTTCTCCTTCTACGACGAGAAGTTCCCGATTTACACCAGGCCTCGCTACTTGCCGCCCAGCAAGTTGCAGGACGCCCAGGTAACCGCCTCGATCATCGGTGAGGGATCCTTGCTCAAGGCCTGCAGCATTCATCACTGCGTACTGGGCGTGCGCTCCCGAGTTGAAGACGAGGTAGTGCTCCAGGACACCCTGGTGATGGGAGCCGACTACTTCGAGTCCTCTGAGGAACGCCTTCTACTACGTGAACGTGGGGGCATCCCCATCGGCGTGGGCAGGGGCAGCACCGTTAAACGGGCCATCATCGACAAGAACGTGCGGATCGGAGACAACGTCACGATCGTCAACAAGGACCACGTGGAGGAAGCTGACCGGCCCGAGCTCAGTTTCTACATACGCAACGGCATTGTGGTGGTTGTCAAAAATGGGACCATCGCTGACGGCACGGTGATCTGAGCAGGGGAAGCGGCCAAGGTGTCAGGCCAAAAACCAGGAGTTGCTGACACCTTTGCCACCAAGTTGTGACGGATGCCTGGGCTGACCAGCACGCTTCGCCACACTGTCGCCAAAAGCTTCAAATTCAGTCATGGGCAAGGCGCATTTCGGCCTGATCGGTTTGGGAGTGATGGGGGAAAACCTCGTCCTAAATGCTGAGCGCAACGGCTACTCCTCAGTTGTGTTCAATCGCACCAAGGCAAAAACCGATGAGTTTCTGGCTGGTCGTGGCGCCGGCAAGGACATTGTTGGCGCCGCGACCCTTGAGGAGTTTGTGGCGACCCTGGAGCGTCCACGCCGCATCCTGATGATGGTCAAGGCGGGACAGCCCGTTGACGACACGATTGCGGCAATCTCCCCCTTCCTTGAGGAGGGTGACCTGCTGATTGACGGCGGCAATTCTCTCTACGCCGATACGGAACGCCGCGTTGCCGAGCTGGAGAGCAAGAGCTTCGGCTACATCGGCATGGGCGTCTCCGGTGGCGCTAAAGGCGCCCTGGAAGGGCCGAGCATGATGCCCGGTGGCACCAAGGCGGCCTACGACGCCATTGAACCGTTGGTGCGCAAGATGGCAGCCCAGGTAGACGATGGTCCCTGTGTCACCTACATCGGCCCCGGGGGCGCTGGCCACTTCGTCAAAACGGTGCACAACGGCATCGAATACGGCATTGAACAGATCCTGGCTGAGGCCTACGACCTGATGAAGCGGGTTGGCGGACTGAACGGCGACCAGATGGCCGACGTTCTAGCCAGCTGGAATCAAACCGAGGAGTTGGCCTCATTCCTGGTGGAGATCACCGAGGTTTGCCTGCGCACCAAGGATCCAGAAACCGGTGCCGATCTGGTGGAGGCGATTGTGGATGCGGCTGGCCAAAAGGGCACTGGTCTTTGGACCGTGGTGAGTGCCTTGGAGATGGGTGTTCCCGTGCCAACCATCTATGCCGCCCTAAATGCCCGAGTGCTGAGCTCGCTGCGCTCCGAGCGCCTAGAGGCGGGCGCCCTGCTGCCAGAGCCTTTCCCCCACAGCTTCGATCTTGGCAGCGCGGCAGATGCCATGGCTCCCCTGCGCGATGCCTGCATTGCCGCCTGCATCGTCAGCTACGGCCAGGGCATGGCCCTGCTGCAGGAAGCCTCAAAGCTGCACGATTACAACCTCAATTTTTCGGCCATCGGCCAGATCTGGAAAGGGGGCTGCATCATCCGGGCCCGCTTGCTGCAGCGAATTCAGGATGCTTACAGCGCCAACCCCAGCCTGGCAAACCTGATGCTCGACCCCTGGTTTGCCGAGCAGATCAACAGCCGTCTACCGGGCCTGCGGCAGGTGGTTGCCGGCGCTGCCCTGGCGGGGATTCCCGTGCCCTGCTTAAGCAGCACCCTCGATTACATCGACAGCTACCGCAGCGCCCGCCTACCCCAAAACCTGGTCCAGGCCATGCGCGACTGCTTTGGCTCCCACACCTACGAGCGGGTCGACAAGCCTGGCAACTTCCACACCGAGTGGCTGGACTGATCCAATGACCCCAATAACTCCAGGCTCCACCACTCGCTATCGCCTGGTGGTGGCTGAGTCGGCAGCTGAGCTCGCCCGTCAGACGGCCCAAGCCCTGGCCTCTGAGATTGATCAGGTACTTGCCCAGCGCGACCGCGCTCAGATAGCACTCGCCGGCGGAGAGACACCAAGGGCGACCTATCGCTTACTTGGTCAGCAACACCTGCCCTGGGATCGGGTCGATGTGCTCCTCGGCGATGAGCGTTGGGTACCAAGCGAAGACCCCTCCAGTAATGCCCGCATGCTTAGGGAAACCTTGATGGCGGAGCTCCCCGGTAGCAAGGCCTGCTTGCACCGGGTTCCCACCCAGCTCGCCAGCCCCGAGCAAGGAGCGGCAGCGTACGCAGACCTGCTGCAACAGCTGTGCGGCGACTTCCCACCAGTGCTGGACGTGGTGCTGTTGGGTCTCGGCGACGATGGTCACACCGCCTCGTTGTTTCCTGGCACCGCTGCACCTGGGGTGCGGGACCGCTCCGTAACCCTGGGGGAGGGCAAGGGTCTGCCCCGGGTCAGCCTTACGGCACCAACCCTTTCAGCGGCGCGGCGGGTGGTCTTCCTTGTGAGTGGGGCTGGCAAGGTGCAGGCCTTGCAACGGTTACTCGATCCAGAAGAATCGCCCCTGCGCACCCCAGCCAAGTTGGTGCAGCCCACCAGTGAGACTGAGGTGCTGATATTGGCTGACCAAGCAGCAGCAGCTGGAGTCAGCCTGTGATTCCCATCGCCAGCGGCGACGGCTTCATTGGCTGGCATGCCTTAAACGACACCGTGATGGGTGGGCGCAGCCAGGGCAACTGCCGGATCGCCTCAACCGGGCTGGAGTTTGAAGGCACGCTCGTTGAGGAGGGAGGGGGCTTCATCAGTTGCCGCTCGCCTCTGTTTTCTCCCCCTCTCGATCTTTCGAGTTGTGAGGGGCTCGAACTTGAGCTGCTTGGTGCTGGCAGACGCTTCAAGTTGGCGGTTGCCTGCGCTGACGGTCTGGCCGGACTCACCAACTTAATCCCGGGGGGCCTGCGCTGGGTGATCGAATTCGCTACGGAGCCAGAGGGGCCCAGCCTCTTGAGGATTCCATTCGCGGATCTAAGAGCCTCGGTGCGCGCTAAGCCGGTGGGACTGCCCTTGAACTTTGACCCAAGCCGGATCACCCGGCTGCAGCTTTTGCATTCACGCTTCGCCGATGATGGCGGCTTAAATGCTGGCTTCCGCGCCGGTCCGATATACCTACAACTTCGCGCTGTACGTGGCTACCCCTGAGCTAGTTAATAGCAACCTGCAACAGCTGGTGGCAGCCGCCGCCGATCTCTGCCGCAAACCTTGGCGTCATGCCGTGCTGCCCCTGGATGATGCCCAGCGCTGCGACGATTGCAACCTGAGACTGGAGGTAAGACAGGCTGATGGGGAGCGCTATCCCGCCGCCGATCTCGAAATTGAGATCTATCGCAGCGGTAATGACCTCAACCTCACCCTGGCCTGGTGCCACGACCAGCAACGCCCCCTGCTTTGGCAGGGGAGCCATCCGGTGTGGATGGAGCCGGAGTCAGGGCTCCGCTGCGAGCGACCAGTTGATGGTGCCCCCCTGGAGGCATTGGCACGAAGGCTCAGGGCGCTGTTGGTGCCGCTTGACTGAGTCTTAGCTCAACGATCAGATCTCATCGGTCACCGCACCCCTGCTGCTGCTGCCAACAAGCCGGGCATATTTGCCAAGTACCCCGGTGCGATAACGGGGCTCAGGCTTGACCCAGGCGGAGCGCCGCCGAGCGATTTCCGCATCTGGCACATTGAGCTGGATCAGTAGTTCGATGGCGTCCACCGTGATGCTGTCCCCTTCCTCCACCAGGCCGATTGTGCCGCCCACGGCAGCCTCGGGTGCAACGTGACCCACAACAAGACCAAAGGAGCCACCTGAAAAGCGGCCATCGGTGATCAGAGCCACCGAATCGAGCATGCCCTGGCCCACGATTGCCGCCGTGGGACTAAGCATCTCTCGCATCCCAGGGCCACCCACCGGGCCCTCATTGCGCACAACGACCACATCACCGGGGTTGATCTGCTTATCAAGGATTGCGGCCAGGCAGGATTCCTCGCTTTCAAAAACCCTTGCTGGGCCTGTAATTACAGGGTTTTTAACACCACTTATCTTGGCCACCGCACCCTCTTCAGCCAAGTTTCCCTTGAGTATCGCCAGGTGCCCTTTGGGATAAAGGGGGTTGCTAAGTGGACGGATCACGTCCTGACCAGAGGGGGGCTCGGAAGGAACAGACGCCAACAACTCAGCCAGAGTTTTGCCCTCGATGGTGCGGCAATCGCCATGAAGTAAGCCCGCATCGAGCAGCAGCTTCATCACCTGGGGTATGCCACCGGCCTGATGGAGGTCAACGGTTACATAGCGGCCACTGGGCTTTAGATCGCAGATCACTGGCACCCGCTGGCGGATCGTCTCAAAGTCGTCGATGCTTAGAGGTACTCCAGCGGTGCGGGCGACCGCCAGTAGGTGCAACACGGAATTGGTAGAGCCACCTACCGCCATGATCACGCTGATCGCATTTTCGAAGGCCTCGCGGGTGAGTAGGTCACTAGGCAAGATGTTTGCCTTAAGTGCATCAACCAAAACCTCAGCGCTCCGAGCAGCACTCTCTGCTTTCTCAGGGTCCTCAGCTGCCATGGTGGAGCTGTAGGGCAGGCTTAACCCCAACACCTCAAAGGCAGCACTCATGGTGTTGGCAGTGAACATGCCACCGCAACTACCGGCACCTGGACAGGCATTCTTTTCAATAGCAGTGAGCTCCTGCTCATCAATGCGACCACCGCTGTATTGACCGACTGCCTCAAAAGCACTTACTACCGTGAGATCACAGGCACCGAGCTTGCCAGGTTTAATCGTGCCACCGTAAACAAAGATCGAGGGAATATTCATGCGCGCCATCGCCAACATGGCTCCTGGCATATTTTTGTCACAACCACCAATTGCCAGCAAGCCATCCATACTTTGGGCGTTACAGGCAGTTTCAATCGAATCGGCAATCACCTCGCGGCTCACCAGGGAATACTTCATACCCTCCGTGCCCATTGATATGCCATCGCTCACCGTGATGGTGCCAAACATCTGGGGCATGGCACCGGCTGTTTGAAGAGCCGTCTCGGCGCGCTGGGCAAGCTCGTTTAAGCCCAGGTTGCAGGGTGTAATTGTGCTGTAGCCATTGGCAATGCCAATAATTGGCTTGTTAAAATCGCCATCGCCAAAGCCAACCGCCCGCAACATGGCACGGTTAGGGGAGCGCTGGATGCCTTGCGTGATCGCTGCGGAGCGGAGCATGGTGATGGGTTGGGCTTGAAGAAACCTACCCACCGGGCCGAATGACCCCGGAGCCCTAACCCTGGATGGTCATGGTCTCCAGTTGACGGCGCACATCATCGATCGCCTGGTTGAGCTCATGGACCCGATCGTGAAGGTCCCGATCCGTCCTGACAGCCGCCGGCGAGGCAGCGATGGCAGCGGCCCGGGCAGGCCGGCCTTGGTGCCGGCGTCGCTCTGCTTCAGCAAGCAACCACCAGGCAAGGCCAGCAGCACCAATAACAGCTCCAGCCAAGACGCTGAGGCTGGAACTGCCACCGGCTGGGGTGCCGCCGTTGTGATTACCCATAAATCAAGCCCTTTCTTTAGCGAGCCTAGGTATCGGTGGGCATTTCATCCAGCACCGTGCCACCGAACAACCGCTGATTCACATCGCCGATACCCGGCACGATCGCACCGACTTCGTTCAAATCAGGATCGATGCCAGCGGCATAGATGGTGAGGCTGCCGTGCCGCTCACCCACAGCCTTGAGTCCTGGCCCAGAGGCCAGGGATGTAATCACTCGTAGGCGATCACCGGTCACGCCTAGGGCTGAAAGGTCATCGAGGAGTTGGAGCAGGGATTCGCCGTCTCCCAGTTCCGCTACAAACAGCAAAACTCCGCAGCGGGGGGCGATTGGCCCGGCTGGAGGGGTTATCACGCCCAGGCTTTCTTGTAGGTGGAGCACCTGGGCCGAGGGAAGAACTGTTTGGCCGCCCTGCCAAAGGCCAAGCCCAGCGGTTAGGAGGGGCAAAGCCAGCAGGGGAACCGCTGGATCCACCACGTCTGCCTCCGCCGCACAAAGGGGTGATTCCAACTGGATGCGCCTGTGGGGCAGCCAATCGCGCACAGCCTCATAGGTGAGCCAGCGACCTAGCTCGGTAGTAGCGGAGGCGTAAAGCGAACTAGGCGTGTGTCGATCGCGCAGTACGCCAAGCCAGTGGCCAATCAGGGGGTGGGGGGGAACCACCACCCGCAAAGCCATCACCATGGTTGCCATAACTTGATGATTCACCGTAAGTGCGCGCCCATGAGCTCGAGATCTGAAAGCCGAGCGAGTTGGTCTGGTGGCTGGCTGCTGGCCGCACTGGCCCTGGTGCTGACCTGGTGCCTTGGGGTCTCTCCGGCCGCAGCGATCACCGCGCCTGAGCTGCGCAGCCAGCGTTCTCTACAAGACCTCCAACCAGACATGCACGGCCGCAACCTTCAACAGCAGGAGTTTTTGAAGGCGACTTTGGCTGGCTTCGATCTGAGCGGCACCGATCTGCGCGGAGCTGTTTTCAACAGCAGCGACCTACGGGGAGCCAACCTGAAGGACGCCAACCTGGAAGACGCGGTGGCCTTCGCAAGTCACTTTGAAGACACTGACCTCAGTGGTGCCGTGCTGCGAAACGCCATGTTGATGCAAAGCCACTTCAAAGGGGCAACCATTGAAGGCGCCGACTTCAGTGATGCAGTGCTCGATCTGCCTGAGCAGAAAGCACTCTGTAAAAGAGCTGCCGGTGTCAATCCGAGCACCGGAGTCGCCACTAAAGAGAGCCTGGCGTGCCGGTAGGGCCCCTTGCACTTAGCATCTAATTTCCGGTTCCAGTGGGGATCAGCCACTGGAGGTAAGGGGGAAAGGTCGGTGAAAATCCGGCACTGTCCCGCAGCTGTGAAGGCTATGGCCCGCAAATCTGCTCCAACTTTGGGGCCTGCTTGCGATCCATTACCAAGTCAGAACGCCCGCCGGTTTTGTTCCTCCTACGGCGCGGACCGGCCCATGAATTTGATCAAAACACCATCCAACGGCCAAGCCCTGGTCAGCTGGCTCCTAGTTGCTGGCCTGGCATCAATCGGCATTGGCGCCCTTAGCCCAGTCCAGGCCCATCATTTTGCCGATATCGGCCAGCTAAAGCCAACCATTTTCAATGGCGTGCTGAGTGGCCTCGCCCACCCAGTGCTGGGGCCGGATCATCTGCTTTTCCTGCTGGCACTTTCTTTGGTAGGGCTGCAAAAACGGCTTAGCTGGAGCCTGGGACTTCTCGCTGTTGGCTTGCTTGGTAGTGGCGCTGGACTGCTGTGGCCAGGGATGCCAGGCGCTGAATCCCTGGTGGCCTGCACCCTGATTGTTGAGGCCCTGGTGTTGCTAAGGCGCTTGCCGTCCTTGCTGCTGCTTCCCGCCATGGCCTTGCACGGCTATGTACTAAGCGGCCCCGTTTTTGGCTGGAGCGCCATGCCCGTAGTGGCCTACGGCACTGGCCTGTTTCTTTCCCAGGCAGGCCTGCTTGCGCTGGCACTTATTGCGTTGCGACCCTTGGGGACACGCCTTTCTTCAACCCAGCTGCGCTGGCTTAGTTTCGCCCTAATGGCCCTTGGCGGCACCTGGGCCCTGGCAGGCTTGGCGGCCTGAGATGACGACACAAAGTGGAAGGCTGCCTGTCACCGTGGTGACAGGTTTTCTGGGCGCGGGCAAAACAACCTTGCTGCGTCATCTGCTGCTGAACAGCGGTCAGCGACTGGCTGTGCTGGTCAATGAATTTGGCGAGGTGGGTATCGACGGAGACCTGCTCCGCAGCTGTGGTTTTTGCCCAGAAGATGAGCTAGACACCCGCCTGGTGGAGTTGGCAAATGGCTGCCTCTGCTGCACGGTCCAAGACGACTTCCTGCCAACCATGGAGAAGCTGCTTGAGAGAGCAGAAAGCCTCGATGGGATCGTGGTGGAAACCAGTGGCCTGGCCCTGCCCGAACCATTGATTGCAGCCCTGAATTGGCCGCAAATCCGCACTCGCATTCGCCTCAATGGCGTGGTGGCAGTAGTCGATGGCGAAGCCCTTGCAGCAGGCAGTGTGGTGGCAAATCCAGCCGCTCTCGAGGTCCAGCGGCTCGCTGATCCAAGCCTGGATCACGCTTCGGCTATCGATGAACTGTTTGCCGAGCAGCTTGAGGCTGCCGATCTGGTTTTGATTAGCCGGGCCGACTGCCTATCTGCAGGCGAGATTGATCTGGTGCATGAGGCCCTTGCCCCCCAGCTGCAGCCCGGAGCTGTGCTGTTGTCGATGGGCAGGGGGGTGGTCTCCCCAGAGCTCGTGCTGGGCCTTGAGCGCCGGCAGCCAAACACCACAGGCCATGAGCATCACGACCATGACCATGATCATGATCACCATGATCACCATGATCACCATGATCACCATGATCACCATGATCACCACGATCACGGGCATCACGATCACAGCCATGTTGCCATCGAGACGCTTGCCCTCGAGCTGGCTGGCGATTTTTGCCGGGTTGCCCTTGAGCAACAACTGCTGCATTTGGTGAGTGATAGCGCCCTGATCCGGCTCAAGGGCCGTCTTTGGCTTTCAGGTAAGAACTTGCCGCTTCAGATCCAGGCTGTTGGACCACGGCTGGAGTGCTGGTTTGAATCCGGGGCTGGGCAGGCTTCGGTCACCCAGCAGGCCCCAGGCCTAGAGCTGGTTTTGCTTGGCTTCCAACTGGATCGCCCTGCAATCGAAGCCTGCCTAGACCAGGCCCTGACCGGTGAGCTGGCAGCTGCTAACTAGCTGATCAATCCAAGGGGATATCCCCTTGGGCGCATAGCCCGTTCCAGCAGAGCGCAGGCCCCGCAATCCAGCTGGTTTCAACCGGCAACCACCCTGTTGAATCAAGCATCTGCACCGTGCCAGTGCCGTCGTTGCGGAAGTCGATTCGACGCGGGCCGAGCTCAATTGTCCACCGAATAGGCAGCTCTGCTGCCGGGGCTTGAACGAGCATCGTGCATGGCTGCCAAGGCCCATCAGCCAGACGGCACTGCAACGGCTGGGAAAGCGCAGCTGGCACACAAAGGGCTATCAAGCCAGCCAGCAGAGCCCTGCAGGCTGGCAAGACGCCAATTGGAACTGAGTTGAAGCGCCAAACCACGGCCGAAATACCAGCGGGCTGCTTTCAAGCTGACCAAAAGTGACGTCAGCGGGCCACCGGGCTGCCAAGATTTAACAAACCTCCTGCTCCTCTGGTGCCACTCTTCCGCGCTCGCGTTCAGGTTTCACTTCGGCCCTCGGTGCTTGATCCGGCTGGCGAGGCCACCAGGGCTGCAGCGGCCCGACTCGGCGTCGATGGCGTCCGCAGCTTGCGCATCGGCAAGGCAATAGAGCTGGAACTGGAGGCTCCGGACAAAACCACCGCCCAAGCTCAGCTGGAGCTACTCAGTGACCGCTTGTTTGCCAATCCTGTGATCGAAAATTGGCAGCTAGAGCTGCTTGAAAAGGCCGGGGAGCAGCAGCAATGACCATTGGCATCGTGGTGTTTCCAGGCTCAAATTGCGACCGGGATGTGCGCTGGGCCTTAGAGGGTTGTGTCGGTCTACCGACTCGCTTCCTTTGGCATGAGGAGCGCGATCTCAGCGGCCTAGACGCTGTGGTAATCCCTGGCGGCTTCAGCTATGGAGACTATTTGCGTTGCGGTGCAATTGCCAGGTTTGCCCCCGTATTGGAGTCGGTGAGGGTTTTCGCTGAAGCAGGCGGTGCGGTGTTGGGTATCTGCAATGGCTTTCAGGTACTCACTGAGATGGGGTTGTTGCCAGGTGCTCTCACTCGCAATGCACGGCTGCATTTTCTCTGTGAACCAACCCCGCTGAGCGTTAATCCGGGCAACTGTCGCTGGCTGAAAGGGTATGGCGAGGCTGAAGCGATCGTGCTGCCGATCGCCCATGGGGAGGGGCGATACCAGTGCGAGAGCGAGCAACTGGCCGAGCTCGAAGCAAATGGTCAGGTGGTGTTGCGCTATGCAAGCAATCCCAACGGCTCGGTTGGTGATGTGGCGGGCCTAACCAACGCAGGCGGCAATGTGCTGGGGCTGATGCCCCATCCGGAGCGGGCCTGCGACCCGCTCACGGGGGGGCTCGACGGATTGAGGCTGCTTGCCAGCCTGCGCAATTGAAGCCGGGCGAGCTCGACACACAGCAATTGGTCGCAAAAAAAGGGGGCCGAAGGCCCCCGGTTTGATCGCTGAGGACCAAACAATTCCAGCCCTGATAGCAATCAGTTGACGGCGGCGAAGAACTCCTTGCTCTTAACCGGGTCGGGATTCATGGTCTTATCACCGGGATTCCAGTTTGCTGGGCAGACTTCGTCTGGGTTGTTGCGGATGTGCTGGAAAGCCTGCAGCAGACGTAGGGTCTCGTCCACACTGCGGCCCACGGGCAAATTGTTGATTGTGCTTTGCATGATCACGCCATCAGGATCAATGATGAACAGACCACGTAGAGCCACGCCTGCATCCTCATCGAGTACTTCGTAGGAGCGGGCGATGTCCTTCTTGAGGTCTGCAACGAGGGGATAGGCGATATCGCCGATACCACCGTTCTTACGATCTGTCTGAACCCAGGCGAGGTGGCTGAACTGGCTATCGACGGAAACACCCAGCACTTCGCAGTTGCGGCTGGAGAAGTCTGCGTAGCGTTCGGAGAAAGCGATGATCTCCGTTGGGCAGACGAAGGTGAAATCGAGGGGGTAGAAGAACAACACCACGTACTTGCCGCGGTACTGGGAGAGACTGATCTCCTTGAATTCCTGATCCACCACGGCGGTGGCTGTGAAATCTGGAGCCTGCAGGCCAACTAGCCGGGACATGCTGGTTAAGGAAGTGAGGGCTGGGCGCACTGGGGACTTCAGTCCAAAGTCGGATCGACTACCAGTTGCTGTTCACAATTTATCACATGATCCAGGCTGATGGGGCCATAGGCTGATCCTTGTGTTGTCTATGGGAGTGATGGCGATGGCTTGGGAGCCGAGTGTGCTGCGGAAATACAACACGACTGGGCATTTCCGTCTGCTTAGCCAGCTGCGCTCTGAACTGAAGGGCAACCCATTGGTCCGGCCCAAGGAAGGCCAGAGCATTGGAGAGGTCAACCGCAGCAAGTCGTTGATTCGGGCAATTGAGGGGCGCTCCCAGGGCTATGGCCGTGGACGCCGGGGTGGTGCTGCCACAACTGCTGGCGCCTCCTCTGCCTCGTCGGAAATTCAACAATTAAAGCTTGATCCAGATCCACTTGAGCTGATGGGAAGCATTGCAAGCGAAAACGTCGATGGGGCCTCATTTCGAGAAAGGCTCAACACAGTCGAGTTGCGCTAGTTAGGAGGGAGATAGAAAATAAAAAGGGGCCAAAAGCAAGGCCCAGTCAAAGAAATGGCTCGGGGGAGACTTGAACTCCCGACCTTGGGGTTATGAATCCCACGCTCTAACCAGCTGAGCTACCGAGCCGTTGATTGAGTTTATCAGGCCCTAGGTGGCAGAAACTGAAGAGGGTTGGCAGCCCCGGAGCTCGGGGGATGGATCTCGAAGTGGAGGTGGGGTCCGGTGCTTCGGCCCGTGCTGCCCATATGGGAAATCAATGATCCCTGTTCAACATCCTGCCCAACTCGGACCATTAGGCGGCTGTTGTGGCCGTAAAGGGAGCGGCTGCCATCGGCATGGGCCAAGGTCACCAAGTAGCCGTAGCCGCCGTCATGCCAGCCCGAGAAGACCACCCGACCGGCCTTGGCCGCCACGATCGGTGTCCCCACGTTGTTGGCTACGTCGATCCCCTTGTGCATGCGACCCCAGCGCCAGCCGTATCCGGAAGAAAAAACTCCCTTGGTCGGCCAAATCCAGCCCTGGGCTGAGCTTGGGCCAGCAAAGGGATTGTTGAGCTCATCAAAACCAGGCAGTTCGGGCCAACTGATACCGCCGCTAGTGGTTGGCTTGAGCCCCAGCACCATGCGGGTGCGACCGGAAGACGCCTGAGCGAGGCGTACCTGGCTACCGACGACAAGGCGTGCGGTTTCAAGGCCAGGATTGAGACGCAGCAGTTCCTGCAGGGTCAGTCCATAGCGCTGAGCAATCTTTACGACGGTGTCGCCAAAGCGGACAACAGCACGCTCCTCCACAGGAGGAAGGGACTGGAGAGGAGGTGTACGGCGCAGCTCGCTGGTATCGATCGCTGCCAGCTGCTTTATTTGCCTCGACTGCTGGCTGGGAACAACAAGCCAGTCACCTTGACGAAAATGGTGGTCTTCGTTGACGTCGTTGAGCTTGGCCAATCGCTCTTCGGCGAGCTTGAGGCTGCTGGATAGCTCTTCAACGCTGATGGGCTGCCGCACCTTGACCCAGATCTTGTCGATGCTGGGGGCAGGTAGGGCAGCGATCAAAGAATCAACAGAAGCCTTCTCGATATCGGCGGGGTCAAGAGCTGCGACCACTGCCGGCAGGGCAATGGCGCAGGGGATCAGGAATCGCAGAGTCGTTTGCAAAGGCTTCATGCAATTCATTCAGTCGGACAAAACCTGTGGAGAAGCCGATATCCCCAAGTCGGGCAGACAGTAGCGGACGGAACTCACCGCCACAAGTGGTGGTTGCGACCAAGGGCGCTGATGGGGTGACCAGATCCCTGTCACCTCAGGGGATCACGCCAATGTCAGCAAATTCTGTTGTCGCAGCGCCTCAAACAACACCACCCCAACCGACACGGAGAGGTTGAGGCTACGCACTCCGGCCTGCTGGGGCCGCTTGGCACCTGACATTGGGATCGTGAGAGCCGCATCGGCCGAGGCCAGCACATCCGTTGGTAGGCCGTCGGTTTCGCGGCCAAACAGCAGCCAGTCATCGGGTTCAAATTGCCAACTGGTGTAGGGCTGGCTTGCATGGCTACTAAGGGCGATCAGGCGACCGCCGCTGCGGACACGGTGATCAGCAAACGCTGACCAGTCGGCATGGCGCTGCAATGACACCAGGGGCCAATAGTCGAGGCCAGCCCGCTTGAGCTGGCGATCATTGATTTGGAAGCCCAGGGGCTCCACTAGGTGCAGCTCCGTGCCGGTGGCCGCGCAGGTTCGCGCCACACTGCCCGTGTTGGGTGGGATTTGGGGCTGAAACAAAACGATCCGGGGCACGATCAAAGAGCTGGTACGGCAAAACCCAGGTTGCTCAGATTGAGAGCGCGGCCCGCAACCACAAGCCAGATGGCAGCGCAGAGGGGGGCAAGCTGCTGCTCCAAGGAGCCAAGGCGATCGCGAAACAAACCGCCAATCGCAGTGGCAGGCACAACCCCCCACCCGGTTTGCTCACTCACGAGCAGCACGGGCACCTTGCAGCTGCTCAGGCTTTGGACAAGAGCTGTACAGCGCTGTTGCCAAGCAGAACTATCGAGCTCAAGGCCAGCAGCGACCCAGGTGCCGAGGGAATCGACAAGAGCAATGCCAGGGGGGCTAAGGCAGTCGAGGGCGCCGGCTAAAGCGCTATCAACCTCCAAGACGCTCCAGTGCGGTGGACGTCTAGCGGCGTGGACCTCAACCCTCGCCAACCAGGCAGCATCTTCGGCGCTTGGCTGAGGCCCGGTTGCCAAGTAGGTAACCGGCAGGCCCGACTCCTTGGCGAGGTGCTCGGCCCAGCGGCTCTTGCCACTACGGGCAGGACCGAGCACAAGAGTGCATGGCTGGTAGGAATCAACCACCACCATTCATGTTGTGGAGCGTGGCCACAGAAGAAGGTGAAACACGGTTGAGATAGCGGAAAATCCAGTATTTGAACACGGTCGCTAAAACCACCGGGAAGGTAGCAATAAATAGCATTATAAAATTCTCCTGGGCAGGCAGGCCGAGGTGGTGAGCAACGCCATCCAGCAGCACTGTCCAGCCCTCCGGGCTGTGAAAGCCAACAAAAATATCGGTAAATAAGATGATTCCGAAGGCCTTGGCGCTGTCGCTCAATCCATACACAAGTTCATCTAGAAAACCGCGCAACACCTGAAGATCACGCCTACCAAACAAGCAAACGCAAACAAAACCGACCAGGCCACCGAGATCGGCAAGCACGTTCTTAATAGCGTGGGTGCTTTCCAGATCAGCTTCATCCTTGAGCGACTGAGCCTTGCTCGCCAACTGCATCTGCAGCTCATCACGGCTTGGCAGGGGATTGCCGTTCAAGAGGGCATCAAATTCAATCTCCGCCTGGAAAAGCCGTAATTTCTCTACGGCTTTCTCCTCAAGCTTTGGTTTGGGATAGGTAAGAAAGGCGTTATCTGGAGCGAAGCGATCAACCAGGGGGGAAAACACATAGGTGCGGCTGATTTGCTGCACCAGCACCGGCACCAAAATCAGCAGTAGCAGGATGCGCAATGACACCAAAGTGGAGTCTCTGCGTCGCCGAAAGCCAGCCACCACATTCGCTTCAGCCTCGGGGTCGAGCTGGCGACGCACCTGATCAACAACACCAATCAGGCTGCGGGGCAGCACCTCCGGGGAGCGACTGATAGCAGGCAGAGGATCCCTACTGGCCGCGTAGCGGGCAACTACAGACTCAATCAGTTGAAACTGGCGAATTTCCTGACCTGCCAGCTCGCCTCGGTGGGTCTGCAAGGTTTGTACAGACTGGCGGCAGACCTCTAGCGCAGCTCGAAAACGACGCAGTAACTGGGCCTGGGCCGACCTGGGAATACGCAGGTCCAATTCAGGGCGTACGGGCCGGTCGTTGTAGTGCTCTAGCTCGATGCTCTGGATTAGTAGGGCGGATTCATAACCGCGCTCAAGATCGTTGCTGAGGTCTAGGGCTTGGGCGCGCCCAAATGCCCCCATCCAGTTGGTAAGTGCCATCGGATCAGCGCGAGAAGACCCACCAAGTGAGCATGGGCACAATCGTGCCAACCGTTAGAAGCACCACAATCCAAGTAAAGGCATTACTTGACTTCGTTTCCTCCTTCGTGGGGATGTTGGTGGGCTGGGTGACAACCTCAGCGGTGATTGGTTCACCGGGATCCTCACCTCCCTGCAGCACGGTGAGCAGGCGAGTCATGGCATCGAGGCTGCCCTGGCGATAGCGACCGCCATCGCGGATCGGCTGGGCCATCGTGGTTCGGGCCGTGCTGCGTAGCAGGCTGGCATCAAGCTGGGTAACCAGGCCTGGAGAGGAAACAACCGCCGCACTGTTCGTCTGGCTGTCGATTAAAAAGAGCACCTGGTTGGGCTCACCCCCAGACTCAGACCAACGCTCCAGCACTGAATTGCCCAGCTGGGAAAGGCTAAGCCCGTAGTCAAGGCGGTTAACGGTGATCAAGTGGGCATCCACCCGCTCTGCTGAAAAACTTTCGAGGGTTTTACTTAACTCGCCGATGGCTGCTCGGCTCAGCACATCTGCGGTGTCAAGGATGCGTTCCTGGGGAGCGGAGGCCGGTAGACCACTTGCGGCAATTGCCAGGGCCGGGGCAGGCATCCAAAAGGCTGCAAAGCCCATAAACAGGGCTGCCACAACTCCCAATAAGGGAATCCGACGGGTCACACGCAGGGAAGGGGGCAACGGTTCAGGCCCAACATGGATCTAGTTTGCCGCCTGCGGGCCCAGCTGTCGCCTCCTGCTTAACCCCCATGGCCCCCTCCACACCCGCAAGGGTCTGTTTTCTCTCTGGGGTGGCCTCCCTGGCCCTGGTTGTACTGAATCAAACAACCGCGACCAACATCGATCCCGCCCTCGAGCGAGCCGCCGTATTGGCCAGCTTCCTGGCGGTTGCTCTGATGTTGGTAGGTGTGCTCTGGACCCGGGCCTTGCCCGAAGCGGCTGCCCGAGTTGCCCTCGAAGGGGTGCAGGGAGTGGAGCTCGCAGATGGGCTACCGGAAGCGTTATTAGAAGAATTGGGGTGGGGTAGCCAGATGTTGCTCACCGCCACCCCGGCGGCAGCGGTGGTGGTGCTGTGGCAAAACAAGTGTTTGCTGCGCCGCGGCCTACTGGCGCAGGTGCCCTTTGAACCAGGAGCTATCTGCCAGCGAGCCCAAGAAAAAGGTGCCGCCATCTCACTTGTAGATCTGAACCTGTATCCAGGCCGTGCTGAATTTGAGTGCCTGCTGCCAGGGGTGCCAGCCGTAGTGGTTCAGCCGATTGACTCGAGGGGCTTGGTAGTGCTTGCCGGCTGGTCGCCGCGCTGCTTTAGCCGCAGCGATTTGACCTGGCTCGAGGGTTGGTCCCAGCGGCTTAGAGAGCGAATGGAACCGGCTTGCGGGAATCAGGACCTGATCGGGCCCGGGGAGGCAAGGTCACCCGAGATTCCACCCGCGCCCCCGGACTGCTAACCACGGCCATCCCCTGCTTAGTAAGCACGCCCTGAAGCCGCTGAGAGCGGGTGACCTGGGCAAGAGCCGTACGGCGCAGCTCGACAGCACCAAGGGCCTCAATCTGATTTGTCTGCCAATTCCAGCTACAGCTATTGGCGAAGAGGGAATCGGTCGGTTGGGTCAGGCGGCAATTAAGGGGAACCACCAGGGTGTGACTAGGACCAATCGCTTCAAAACCAGTGCCGCTAAGCCGGGACTGATCCAGCACAGCGGTGAATGGATAGGCACTGCTAAGGCGCTCCCGCGCCAGGTCGAGGCGAGTATGGCTGGCATCAAGACGGCCCTTCCGGCCAGGATCCAGCACCTGCACCGGCGCCTGTAGGTCGATCAGCTGAAGCAGGGAATTACCGGTAAGGGAAGGCGCCGAAAGTTTTTGAACTCCACTAGCTGCTAGACGCCGTTCTCCCCGAACTGGCCCTCGACCGATCAGTTGGCCAGTCGTTGGGAACCAATCTGCAGAACTCAGCGCCAGCTTCAAGCCGACCGCCCCTGAACCCTCTAACAGGGGGTCCCCCCTCAACTCCAACTTGTCCTGCTTGATCCAAAAGCGGGCCCGGCGAGCGGACACGAGCAACGCCCCCTGGGAGGCGCGGGGACTGCGGTCCAATTCCATGCGCTCCTGCTTGGGATACCAACGCACACGAGTAGAGGTCACAACAAGTGGCTTGGGCCCAAGGCGCTGCAGCCGGGTTGGGCCCTCCAACTGGACCACTTCGCCATCGTTAATGACGGTGCCACTGCTGGCCGTTATTCGATACAGGGGTTTGCCCTTTGCATAGATGGTGCCGCGCAGGTCGCGGGCTTGGGCAACACGACGACCGAGGTCGTAGCGGACCTCCGGGCTGGTCAATTCCCACAGGGGGCGTCCGCTGGAATCCTTCTGGCGCAGGTTGAGGGAGCGGAAGACAAAAGGCTGGGCCGGCTCCTCCTTAGAGACCTGGGTGCCGCATCCAACCAGCAGCATGGGCAGGCTTACCAGGGCACCCAGGCTCAGGGCCAGCAGGGGGCACCACTGCACCCGGGCAGTCGTGGTCACAGCAGTAGTGGTCACAAAGGTGACTCGAGCTCAAGTCGCAACATCACCGGCTGCGGCTCAATCAGGGCGAGACCGGGCTCTAGCTGACCCCATCGCTGGGCCAACAGCCAAGGAGAAGCTTGGCTGCCAGGGGCGCAGGCAGGAGCCAGCGGACCGCTAGCAAATGGTTCCTGACCGAGCTGGAGCAGCATCCGATCAGAAAGCTCAGGCAGGAGCGGGGCCAACAGCACTGCCACCCAGCGGGTGGCCTCAAGCACGGCATAAAGATCGGCTGCCACCAAACTCTCCTGACCCTCCAACTTCATTTGCTTCCAAGGGGCCTGGTCGTTGAGGTACCCATTTGCAGCGATTGCTAGTTGCAGCGCCGCTTCAGCGGCGCGACGGAAGTCCAGGTCGGTTAGGGCCGTATTGACACTGCTGCCGGCCGCGAGGGCAGCAACAGCCAGGGGGTGATCGGCCTCAGCGGCGGCTCCGGCTGGAGGCACGGCATCTGCAAACCAGCGCCGTGCCATCGAAGAGGTGCGATTCAGCAGGTTGCCGATCGTATTTGCCAAATCGTTGTTGACCAGATCAGTGAAGCGCTGCTGCTGGAAATCACCGTCCTCGCCGAAGGGAATGTCGCGCAGCAAGTACCAGCGCACAGCATCGCGGCCACAACGATCCAGCAGCATCTCGGGATCAAGCACATTGCCAAGGGACTTGCCCATCTTCTGGCCTTCGCGGGTCAAGAAGCCGTGGCCAAATACGCGCTCTGGCAGCGGCATCCCTGCGGACAGCAACATCGCTGGCCAATAAACCGCGTGGAAGCGCAGGATGTCCTTGCCAATCACATGAAGCTGAGCCGGCCAGCCACGCTCCAGCACCTGCTCCAGCACAACTGGCTCCGCCGGGTCGAGCAGGGCAGTGAGATAGCCGAGCAGGGCGTCAAACCACACATAAAAGGTATGGCCTTCATGGCCGGGGACCGGAATGCCCCATGGCAGGTCGATCCGGGAGATTGAGAAATCGCGCAGTCCCTGGGCCACAAAGTTTTCCACCTCCTTCTGCCTACTGGCGGGGGCAATGAAGCCCGGCTGGCGGATCAAGGCCTCGATCTGCGCCTGATAGCGGGAAAGGCGGAAAAACAAATTGACCTCATCGCGCCATTCCAGGGGCTTGCGATGAATGGGGCATTCGGGATCCTCACTGCCCGGTGCGTCATCTTTGAATTCCTCACAAGCAACGCAATACCAGCCCTGCTGACGCCCCTCCACTACGTCGCCGTTGGCCTCCACGCGGGCAAAAAATTGAGCCACCAATTGGCGGTGGCGTGGGTCGGTGGTGCGGATGAAGCGGTCGTTGCTGATTTGCCAACGGTTCCAAAGATCGCGATATCCCTCGCTGATTAGATCGCAATGGGCCTGCGGACTGAGTCCAGCCGCTTCGGCCGTGCGCTGGATCTTCTGGCCGTGTTCATCGCAGCCGGTGATGAACATCACCGACTTCCCCCTCAGCCGCTGGTGGCGTGCCACCGCATCGCAGGCAAGCGTTGTGTAGGCACTGCCGAGATGGGCGCGGTCGTTGACGTAATAGAGGGGGGTGGTGAGCGTGTAAGTCATCCTTTTAATCCTACGGAGCGGCGACGGACAGAAAGGCTGACCACGAGCACGCCTGCTCAGATCATCTCCTGCGAGTCTTGGGTCAGCCGTGTCCGCCAGCCATGACCCTGCCTTCAGAAGCAGTGGATGTATTGGTATGGGGGGGCGGCACCGGTGGGGTGGCCGCAGCAATCCAGGCGGCCCGCGGCGGTGCCAGCACGCTGTTGCTCACCCCTGGCAATTGGCTTGGGGGCATGGTGAGCGCCGCCGGGGTTTGCTGCCCCGATGGCAATGAGCTCACCCCTTGGCAGACAGGTCTCTGGGGAGCCTTTCTGCGCGCCCTTGAGCAGGCCGAGCCCGAGGGACTGGATCAAAACTGGGTGAGTTGCTTTGGTTATCGGCCCGCCACCGCAGAAGCGATCCTGCAAGGCTGGGTAAGCGAACTGGCCAATCTGCAGTGGTGGCCAAGCTGCAGCCTGCTGGCGGTGCGGCGTCAGGGGGCCCGCATCACAGCAGTACAGCTGGAGCACAAGGGTGAAACCCAATGGCTGGACTGCAAAGTTGTGGTCGATGGCAGCGACCGTGGCGACCTGCTGCCCCTAGCGGAAGCTCCATTTCGATTCGGCTGGGAAGCCCAGGAGCAATGGGGCGAACCCAGTGCCCCCAGCCTGCAACGGCTGCAAACGGAAGCTTTTTTTAAGCAACAACCTGTGCAATCGCCCACCTGGGTGGTGATGGGCCAGCTCCAGAGCGAAGTGTTGACGCCAGCTCCAACCCCACCGCCCTTGGCTGCGCCATTTGAACGAGCCAGCGAAGCCTTCGGTTTAGAGCGCACGATCAACTACGGGCGCCTGCCGGGGGGCCTGGTGATGCTCAACTGGCCGCTGCACGGTAATGACTGGCACCAGGGGCTGGAACGGGCCTTCAGCGCTGATCCAGCGGAGCAAGCTGCATTAGCTGCCGAAATGCAGTCCTACAGCCTGCAGTTTGCAAGAGCCCTTGAGCAGGCAAGTGGGGGCTGGCTTCAACTGGGCCATGCCTTTCCAGCTGAAGCCGGCAGTCCTGCCCCCTGGCTAGCTGCCATGCCCTACTGGCGGGAGGGGCGAAGACTGCTGGGCCGATCGCTGGTGCTGGAGCAGCACCTGCTCCCCCTAGGCAGCGCTGAATCCCAGGGGCCACTGCCGCTCAATGCCAGCGGCGAACTGGAGTCGATAGCGGTGGGCAATTACGCCAACGATCACCACTACCCCGGGCCTGACTGGCCACTGGCACCTAAAAGCATCCGCTGGGGAGGGCGCTGGAGCGGCACTCCCTTCTGCATTCCCTACGGCGCACTGCTGAGCGCTGAGATCGACAACCTGCTGGCAGCTGACAAGGCCTTCAGCAGCAGCCACATGGCCAATGGGGCCACCCGATTGCAGCCCCTAATTCTGAACATCGGCCAGGCGGCCGGGGCGGCAGCGGCCCTGGCGGTACAGCGGGGCATCCCCCCAGCTGAGCTTGCGCCCCTGGACGTTCAGCAGTGCCTGCTCCACGATCAAAGTGCTCCAGCGGCGGTAGTGCCGCTCTGGGACACCCCCTGGCATACCAGCGACTGGTTAGCCCGACAGCTGCAGCTGCTGGCCAATCCCGATCTCCTGCAGGCCAATGGCCAAATTGAGCGCCCATTCCAAAAACCCCTAAGTCCGAGCCAGGGCCGTCCAGAACCCAGGGAGTCTCTGTGGGATGGAAGGGTGCTGCCGGACGGCCAGGGCGGATACACCTTTGTGAGCGACACCGATCTCAGCAGTGAAAACGCCAAACGGGAGTGGCCTCTCATCACCCTGGAGCCAGACCTGAACCGCTGGCTGCAGAACCTTGAAAAGCCGACCAAGGCCAAGTTAATTGGCTGTGCCAATCCTTGGGGACCGTGGTTGCGGGCCTCGCGACTGGCCGCGGATTAGCCCGTGGCCTGCAGTCGCAATTGGTCGCGCAGGGGGTCTACAGCCTGAACTCGCAATTGCAGCAGATCGCCTGGATCCGAGCCGGCTGGGCACTCAGCCGCCAGATCCATGGCCAGGGACTCAATGTGCACCAGCCCCAGCCTGTCCTGGGGCCGCAGCCAGCGCAGGAAACAGGCCTGCCAATGCTGACTCCCATGCGCCGCAAACCACACCTGCTGCCAGTGACGCTGGTCTTCCCTGCTGATCTGCATCCCCTGCCTGAGCGGACCGTCTAAGTCGGAGAGCAGGGCGGCTAGATCGGTGGCAATCATGGGCTGGCTTCCCTGTTGAAGTGCCAGCAGTTGCCGTTGCGCCACTAGATCGGCGTAGCGGCGAATCGGCGAGGTGACTTGGACATAGGCCGGCAAGCCCAGGCTGAAATGGGGGCTTGGTTCCGTGCCGGTATGGCCGCGGCTTAGGCACCGCTTAATGGCGCAATGGCGCACCGGGCCAGCCGGCAGGGCTGCCAGCTCGGCCTCCGGCGGCAAAGTTGCCGTTAGTTGGCTGCGATAGGGCAGAGCTAAAGCTTGGTCTTGGCCAAGGCCAGCTATCACCGCACCCGCCAGAATCATCGCTTCGGCCACCATCAATCGGGCGGGGCTGGGTTCGGTGATCTCAAGCTGGGGAGCGTCTCCCTGGGCCGCGTCTCCCTGGGCCCGAATCCGACCCTCCGGCTGATCCAGCAGCAGGGCCCCCTGGCGCACACGCCACTGGCGGCGGCGCAGCAGCAGGCCGTGCAGGTCGGCAAGGTCGCGCTCCTGAGGCGGGGCTAGATCGATCAGGTCGTCGGCATCTCCATAGCTGAGCCGGTAGGTGGGCTTAACCCAGCTTCGCTGCAATCCCGAAGCCTTAACAGCCCCATCGCCGTCGAGTTCAACCCAGATGCTCCAGGCGGCACTGCGATGGCCGGCCCGCAGGCTCATCGGTCCGGTGGCAAGCGCCTCCGGGAACATCGGCAAAATTCCAGATGCCAGATAAAGACTGCTGCCCCGCCGTCTTGCTTCTAAGTCGAGGGGCGAATCCAGCGCAATCAAGCGACCTGGATCCGCCACGTGGATCCAAATCTTCACCTGGCCAGCGGGGGTTGTTTCCAATGCCAACCCGTCGTCAATGTCGCAGGTATCAGCGTCATCAATGGTGACGCTGCGCTGGCCGCTGAGGTCCAGACGCTCGGCATCACCCGGTAGTTCAGTTTCAGCGCTAGCTAGTAGGCGTTCGGCATCAGCCAGTAGATCAGCAGAAAAGCCTTGCTCCCAGACCGTGGCTCGGAGGGACGGCAAATTGTGGGCTTGCCACTGGCCCAGATCAACCAGCAGGTGGCGAATTGAACCCGTATCGGCCGTAACTTTGGCGGCCTGCAAAGCCTGACGCAGGGGAAGGGGTAGGGGAGTTGTGCACTCACCTCCAGCCCAATCAACCAATAGCTCAAGCTGCTGGCGCTGCTCTGCGCTGAGCAGTTGCAGATCAAGCGGCTGACGATCGCGCAGCTGCTGCTGCCAGCGCATTTCAGCTTGCTCCTGGAGCACCCGCAATCGGCGTTCTCGCCGCAGCCGGCGAAGATCCGTCAGGGGCCTGGCCTCAACGAGGTTTTGACGCAGACGGAACAGGGTCTGGGGACCAGCACACCAGCGCCAGCAGGATGCAACAGCTAGGCCATCCCGTCGCGAAGAAACCAGATCAACCCAGTCGCTCAGCTGCAATCCCTGAGGTTCAGCCTGCATCAGGATCCAAGCTGCCGCGAAATCGCTACGAGAAGGCAGCACTGCCGTCAAAGCGTCGTCGCTAATCGACCACGGAGCTTGGCTGAGCCGCTGGGGTGGGTCGCACTCGCCGGAAAACGAAGTGAGAAGCAAAAGTTGCCGCAGCGGCTGGATCTGCTGCCTAGCGCTGGTTCCAATTGCTAGAGAGGCCTTGTTTGAGGCCACAGCCAAAACAACAGCAAGCTGGGGACCGCGCTCATCGCCCAGTCCCACCAGATCGCCAGGATGGAAGGTTGAAGCCGCCAGGGGACAGGCCTCAGCCTTCGGGATTCACAAAAGGCAGCAAGGCCACAATTCGGGCACGCTTAACAGAGTTGGTCAGGTCGCGCTGCTGTTTGGCTGTCAGGCCAGTGAGACGGCGGGGCAGGATCTTGCCACGCTCAGTGATGAACTTCTTGAGCAGATCGACGTCTTTATAGTCAATAGGATCGCCAGGCTTGATTGGCGACAGGCGCTTTTTGAAAAAAGAGCTGGACATGGATTACGAAGGCGAGTAGTGAATGAAGCTGAATCTGACCAGTACCTGACGGGGCTGGGGCAATCGAGTTGAAACTGATGATTGAGCTCCAAAGCTGGGGCCCAAGCCTGAATCACTTGATTTCCTTGTGAACCGTCGAGGAGTTGCAGTGGGTACAGAACTTCTTCAGCTCAAGCCGTTCGGTGGTGTTACGGCGATTCTTCTCAGTGGTGTAACGGGACACACCTGGAGAACGCTTTGCGGGGTTGGACCGGCATTCGGTGCACTCGAGAGTGATCACGATCCGGACGCCCTTGTTTTTAGCCATGAAGGACGTTGCGCCGCTGGAGCGATGCGAAAGGACAAGTTGACACCTTACCTGGCGGTAGTCCCACCCCCCAGTTGATCCCTAAGATCAAGGTTCAACACACCACGGGCTATGCGGGTCTCGCTCCAATGGCTGCAGGAGCTGGTGACCGGCCCCGAACAAGCCCTCGCTCCAGGGCCGCTAGCAGAGCGTCTGTCTTTGGCTGGTTTTGAGGTAGATGCCATAGAGGACCTAGCCGCCCAAGCCGGCGGTGTCGTGGTGGGCTTCGTGCGTGAACGTCAGGCCCATCCCAACGCAGACAAGCTGAGCGTCTGTTCAGTTGATATCGGCGCCGCCGAAACCCTGCAGATCGTCTGCGGGGCAGCGAATGTACGGGCGGGTATCCATGTGCCCGTTGCCCTGGTGGGCGCCACTCTGCCGGCGGTCAACCTGACGATCAAGCCCGCCGAACTGCGCGGTGTGGCCAGCAGCGGCATGATCTGCTCCCTTGCCGAGCTTGGCCAGACGGCAGAGGGGGAAGGAATCGCCATTCTTGATGAGCTGCTGGAGCAGGTGCCCCCCCTGGGCATAGCAGTGGGACCAAGCCTGGGGCTGGATGACCAGGTTTTGGAGTTGGCGATCACCGCCAACCGACCTGATGGCCTCTCAATGCAAGGCATAGCGAGGGAGGTGGCGGCCCTGGTGGGCGGCCAGACCCACATAAAGGCCCCTGAAATTGCCGCACCCAGCCAGCCGCTGCCTCTTTCCGCCAGCGACCGGATCGCAGTTGAGGCTGGGGGGCTATTCAGCATCACGGCCCTCGATGGGCTGAAGGTCGCCCCATCGCCCCTCTGGCTGCAACAGCGCCTGCAGAAGGCCGGCATTCGCCCGATCAACAACATTGTTGACATCACCAACCTGGTGATGCTGGAGACGGGACAACCCCTGCACGCCTTCGACAGCAAGCGCCTAGCTGTAATCGACGGAGACAACGAACCCCAGCTAGCCAGCCTGGGGCTACGCCAGGCGCTTGATGGTGAGGAATTCACCAGCCTGGACGCCACGGAGCACAAACTCAGCCCCGAAGCCCTGGTGGTTACTTACAGCAACCGCCCCATCGCCCTGGCTGGCGTGATGGGTGGTGCGGATGAAGCCGTTAATGAAGCCACCACCTCAATCTGGCTTGAGGCTGCTGTGTTTGCTCCCCAGGCGGTGCGCCGCTCCGCCCGCAGCGTTGGCTTACGCACTGAAGCAAGCAGCCGTTTTGAGAAGGGGTTGCCAAGGGAGGCCACCCTCGCTGCTGCAGATCGGGCCGTGGCCCTGCTTAAGCAACATTGCGCTGCCAAGGTTTCGGGCCGCTGGCTGCATCAACGAGCCGAACAGCCAATCGAGCCGTTGCAGCTGAGGCGCGACGCCCTACACAATCTGCTTGGACCTGTTCAAGACGGCGAAGACTATTCAGACCTCAGTGACGACAGGATCGTCCAGACCTTGACGGCCCTTGGTTGCCAGCTGGCAGAAAACGTAGATGGTGAGGGTTGGCTCGTCACCGTGCCCCCCTCACGGTTGATGGATCTGCAACGGGAGGTTGACCTAATCGAGGAGGTGGCCCGCCTGGTTGGTTACGACCACTTCGCCTGCCACCTACCCGACCCACTGGAGCCTGGGGGACTTACTCCAGCCCAGCAGGTGGAGCGCCGCCTGCGCCGCCAACTGTGCGCTGCCGGGCTGCAGGAAGCCTGCAGCTTTTCACTGGTGCCGGCAGCAGCTGGGCGCATACCCCTGGCTAATCCCCTGCTAGCTGATTACGGCTACCTGCGCGACAACCTGCATGGCGAATTGCTCGCCGCTGCACGCCGCAACTTGCAAAGTGGGCAGCCAGGTTTCTGGGCTTTTGAGATCGGCCAGGTGTTCAGCAGCGATGCCGCCAGGTCTGCTCGCCAGCTGCTGGCTGGGGTTATCTGTGGCGAACGGCGAGGTGAGCGCTGGAGCAGCAGTGGTAAACCCCAGCCTCCCAGCTATCACCAGGCCCGCGGCCTGCTGCAGCAAGCCTTGGCAGCGCTGGCGATCCCAATCGAAGATCGCCCACTCACCCAGCACCCATTGCTACACCCGGGTCGAGCCGCCCAGCTAGTAGTGGAAGGGCGGCCCCAGGGCTGGTTTGGCCAGCTGCACCCTGAGCAGGCCGAAAAGCTAGACCTGCCGCAAACAAGCATCATCTTCGAGCTCGAACTCGATGCCTTGCTGATCGCCGCCACCCGCCGCAACCGCTGGCAGCCAGCCTTTGCCCCCTATGCCACAGTTCCAGCTTCGGAGCGAGATCTGGCCGTAGTGGTGGCAGCCAGCACGAACTCAGCTGAGCTGCTTCAGGTGATTCGCAAAGCCGGCAAGCCGCTGCTGGAGCATGCGGAATTAGTAGACCGCTACGAGGGCGGTCAACTTGCTGCAGGCCAGTGCAGTCAAGCCTTCCGGCTGCGCTACCGCGATGCCAGCCGCACCCTCACCGATGAAGAGGTGGAAGCAGCCCACTCCTCGATCCGGGCAGCCCTGGAAAAGCAGCTGGGCGCCCTGTTGCGTAGCTGATATCCAGGCGGCGGATCTACCCCTACTCCTGCTCCGCTGCCTCGGGCTGCGGGGTTGGGACGCCAGCTCCGATACGGCTCAGAACGGTCAATGTTTCTACGTGGCTTGTTTGGGGGAAAAAGTCGATCGGCTGAACGCTCTCCAATCGATAACTGCCGCCGCCAACCAGCTGGCCCAGGTCCCGGGCCAGGGTGGCGGGGTCGCAACTGAGGTAGAGCAGGTGGGCAGGGGGGCGTTCGATGATCGCCTGCAGGGTGGCGGGCTCCAGTCCCTTGCGGGGGGGATCGAGAAACACCGCATCGCAGTGAACTAGGTGCTCAGCCAGGCACTCGGCCACGACCCCGGTCTCAAAGGTGGCTGATTCACTTAGGCCGTTTTCGCGGGCATTGGCCTTGGCCTGGTGCACGGCCTCGGGGCTTAGTTCAATGCCGTGAACGTGCCAACCAGCCGCAGCCACCGGCAGGCTGTAGGTGCCAATGCCGCAGTAGGCATCAACCATCACGCCAGGCGCAGAGCCCGCAAGGGCTGCAAGCACCAGGGGTACTATTCGCTCAGCCTGTCGGGTATGGACCTGGAAAAAGGTGTCTGCTGCAATGCGCAGCTCGAGGTCGCAGAAACGCTCCTGCACCCAGCTACGTCCGACCACCACACGTGTCTCGGGTCCCATCAGGGTGTTGGTGGCTAGGGGTTGCAGGTTCAGGCACACCCCCACTAATTCGGGCCAGCGGTGCATCCATTGGGCAGCCAGGATCTCGATGCCCTCCAGGTCTGGGGTGCTGCTTACCAGGGTGATCAGCAACTCACCCGTGTAGCTGCCGATTCGCAGGGCCAAATGGCGCAGGCCACCCCCCTCGCGGCAGTCCCGATCAACCGGCCAGTCACTGGTCTCAAGATCCGACTTAAGCGGTGCGATCAGAGCGTCCAGGCGCGGATCAAGCACCGGGCAGCGATTCATATTGACAATTTTGTGGGTGCCAGGGCGATAAAAGCCAGCCCGCAACCGCCCGTCCTCGCAGCGCTCAAGCGGGATAATCGCCCTGTTGCGATAGCCGAGCCCTTCTGGCGCTGCCATTAAGGGCGCAACCTCCGTATCAAGGTGGGCAATACGCCGTAGGGCATCAACGACTTTTTGGTGCTTCCAGTGCTGCTGGGCCGAGTCGTCTAGGTGCTGCAAGCTGCAACCACCACAGTCTTCAGCAAGGATGCAAGGAGGCCTTCGACGCTCCGCTGCCGGCTCAAGCACCTGTTGCAGCTCGGCCAACCAGTGGCGACGGGCCTTGTGGGTGAGGCGTACTTTCGCCTGCTCCCCAGGCAAGGCACCAGCTACAAACAAGACCCGATCTGCGAGACGGGCCACGCCCTGCCCGTCATGGGATAGGCCGGTGATGGCCACCGTCACGGTCATGCCGGTGGATAGATCGAGGCCATCGCTCTTGCCACCACCAGCGCCGTTGCCAAAGCTTTTAGTGCCCACGCCCGCCTACCAATCCTTCACCCTACGCCGTGCAAAGGGGCGTTACACCTTGCGGCGGGGCACGGTGATCTTGCTGAGGAGTAGATACAGTGATGGACACGTGTGGTCGCTGCGATGAGCGTCGTTCGGGATCTGATCCTTCAGGCTGATGATCAGCTGCGGTATCCCAGTGGCGGCGAGTTGCGCTCCATGGTGGAGTACCTCAGCCGGGGAGCCGAAAGGCTGGCGGTTGTTCGGGTTCTTACCGACAACGAGAAAAAAATTGTTGATGAGTCGGCCAAGCAGCTCTTCCAGCGCAACCCCGACTACGTGGCCCCCAGTGGCAATGCCTACGGCCAAAAGCAGCGGGCCCAGTGCCTGCGCGACTACAGCTGGTATCTGCGCCTGGTGACCTACGGCGTTCTCGCCGGTAGCACCGAAATGATTCAACAGATTGGCCTGGTTGGTGCCCGTGAGATGTACAACAGCCTCGGCGTACCCATGCCAGGCATGGTGGATGCAATGCGCACTATGAAGGAGGCCTCGCTAGCCCTGTTGAGCACAGACCAGGCATCCCTTGCGGGCCCTTACTTCGACTTTCTGATCCAGGGTATGCAAACCAGCACCTGATTCAGACCATCCCAACCAAAACCATGACCTGGAGGAGCGCTTGTCTCGTCCAGGTCTTTTTATTGGACTATTAATGCGTCCTGATTGGGACGCAAGAGAATCACAGGCTGCTCGCACAGATTGAGCGGTAGGCCGAAGCTCAAGTTTTGATAACTGCCGGAGGGACCGTGCACCTCAGCCAACGCCCTTGCCAAAAGTCTCACTCTAGACGCAAACATAGTCTATATTTAAATCCAAGATGAGATAGCTGATCATCCTATTGGCAAGCTGCTCGGCCAGCTGCTCGACCCCCCTCTCGGGCCAGCAAGTTCCGAAGCCTCGGCAAGCCTCTTGCATGGCCCTGAGAGCTTGCGTACCTGTGTATGACACAGTGACGCAAGACTTCCGAGTGTGCTGCTGCAACGACTCTGAAGCGAGACGGATGATCTGGACCAGACCAGCTGAGATGGCTGGACAAGCTATTCAGGCCGTCATCCGGCCACAACAACAAGCAATCAATGAAACGACTTCGAGGCGTGGCAGTCCGAGGGAACCCATAGCGCCCAAGGAGATGCAGGCAGAAATACGGAAAAATTGGGAATAAGCCCAATTAGATGCCATCAACCAGGGAGCAAAGCTCACTGGCTTATGCCTCAGCTATCTCATCCAAGACTGATTAGTAGTCTTATAGCAAGACCAGGCTGCTTAGGCCAAGAATACAGAATCCAATTCCGCTCAGGCAAGACCCTTAAGGAGACCAATCATGAATCTCAGGCGAGAAAGATAAGCAGCTTTCCGTCCAGCATCCGGGATATCAAACCGTTGTGGCTTGCAATGATGATGCGCGCAAGGAAGCCGTAGATCGCTTGTCTCGTCCAAGAATTAATACAAGACTAATAAAGCGTCCCAGATGAGATGCAGTATACGAGTCTATTCGTTGCGGTAGAGCTCTTTCAGTAGCTGGTAGGCCTCGTTTAGGCGCCGCATGGTTTCTTCCGTGCCGCCAGAGTCGGGGTGATGGCTCATCGCTAACTCGCGGTAAGCCTCCCGTATCTGTCGCAGGGTGAGACGCTGACCCGGCGCCGTTGGCAGTTGCAGCAGCTTCAAGGCTCCATGCAGGGTCATGGTGTGTTCCAGGGTCTGGAACGAGGTGCCCTTACGTCGCTTGCGGAAACGATGAACAAAGCGCCTGATCAGCGTTGGTAAGCGGAGCTCCAAGGTTGACGTGCTGAAGGGATCCTCCAGCAAACCTGCCATCACCATGACTCGCTCAAAAGTTGCGGGCTCCCTGCCCCAACTGGGAGCCGTATTGGCCACCACATCGCAGGCAAGCGACCAAGTAAAAGGGCGGCCCTCACTTTGATCACTCTGGCCCCAAATGTCCTGCGCCAACCACACCATTGCGGCTTCCAGCACCGCCTCATTGGCAACCTTGCCGTAGAGCTCAAGCCAGTGGTCGCGGGCTCTGGCCAGGGAGCGTTCGAGCACATCACCTCCTACATGGGGGAGGGGTTCTTGCGCCAGATCCATGGGTTGGCGTAAGGGCTGCAGACTGCGCTTGAGCTGGTCAGATTGGCGCCTCACAAAGCCAGGTAGGTCAATGCCGCTCTGACGAGGACGCACTTCCGCTGCCATCGACGCATCAACATCGAAGTCGAAGGCAAATTCACGATCAGCTGATTCCCGATCCAGGCATAGGTCTCCCCCGGAGCCCCGGGTCATCAACACCAAAGCCCCCTGTTCGTTGAAGGTTGATTCCAGGCTGATTTGTTCGCTAACAAAGCCATCAGGCTGGTTTTTGCCGGCGTCGGCCAGAACAGAGGTCTCAGCTTCCTCAGTAGCTGGGAAGATCTCTTGTAGCAGACGCTCCAAAATATCTCCGCGACTGCGGATGCCCCACTCAGCCCTAAGCGCATCAATTTTGTCGAGCAAATCGACGGGCAGCTCCAGACTGAAGCGGCGACGATTGGGGTCCGCCGGCTTAGCCATGCCTAACGGCCAATAAGGTCGCGCATCATTTCCTGCTGCGCTTCCAGAGCCTGCTGGTAGCGATCAACCAAGCTTTTATTCCCAGGGGTTGAAGTTTGGTTGGGGGAATAACGCGGCTGATAAATTGGCGGTGGCGGCAGCGGATTTGCTCTGAGGGGCGGCAAGCTGGGGAAACGTGGCGGCAACACCAACGGGGCCATTAATTCTGATCCATCCTGACCATCCTGACCATCACGATCTTGATCTGGAATAGCAGGCAGGGACTGGGGGGGCGTCATCGCCGCGGGGGAGGCTGTGTTGCGAGCCAACTCAAGCAAACGCTGTCGCTCCTGCACCATGGCGACCTGACTAGCTGGCACGATGCTGAGTAGGTGACCAGGGGTGGCATCGGCCGGATAAACCAAGCTGATTCGAACTGGGTTGGATACACCTCCACGAAGATTCAAAGAGGTGAGGGGCAAGCTTTGGCCAGAGCGCATGCCTACGTGCATTTCTTGAAGCCCTTCCTCAGTGCGTACTTGCAATGATCCCCTGAAGGCGGTGAAAGGTTTACCAGTGCCTGAAGCGGTGGGATGGCTGAGAACCAGCTCATAGGGGCCAGCTCCCTTGAGATTTAGATCGACATCAAATCGAACGCCGTAGGTGCCAACATTATCTAGGGATGAATCCACCATGCGACTGACGAGTGGATTAACCTGCGCCTCGCGGGTGCCGAAATTATGGCGGTTAGTGCTCGTTAGCGGAAAATGTAATGGACCTTGCTGAGCGAGATTATGGTTCAGGGTGGCTTGATAAGTATCACCTATGGCAACACCTCCCACACGGGAGAAAATTCGGCGGCCATTGATGTCAGCGATGCGGTTCAGGTAGACCCTGCCCGGAGCAAGCCGTCCCCGATCCAAAATAGCGATTAGATCCCAGTCGCTATTAGGTTCTTTCCCAGCAACAACAGCCATCTGAAAAGGTCCATCACTATTACCTTTCAACAAGGCGTTAGCAATGCCAAGCGCAGGCAGCTGGGTCTGAAATAGCACAATGCGGCTGCGGGCAGGAATAGTAATTTCCTGATCAAGTTTTGGATCTAGACGACCGCGTAGAACCTGCACAGCGGTTGCATCTCCAGGACCGGTATTCCAAGGGCGAGGCCCGAGAGGCCTTACTCCCATCTTGTAATTGACAAGATAGGGCGCCTCAAAGCTGTTGCGTACTGCACCGGTTTCAAAGCGGATGTGTACTGCCCGCATTCCGGGATTGATCAGAATCAGCCCTAGGGTGAGTTCTGGACGCCTACCAGAGCGGGATAGCTGGCGGCGGTTGGGGGGGAAGTACTTGTGGTGCATGTGCACCCCAAAATCACCGTTGAAGGTGAATTCGGCGTTGCGCAAGGGCTGGCCAGTCTCTTCGGCGTAGGCATACCCCGGCGCTGTGCTGATCAGGATCCCGGGGCCTTCAACCTCCTCCGGCTGGTTCGAGTGCAGAACCGGCACCTTGTTGAAGGTGCCATTTAGGGGACGGGCCTGTTGTCCCGCCATCAGAGCCACGTAAGCGGCCGCTGGCAGCGCCTGCAACAGGCCGAGGGGAGCGCCCAGGGCAGCTGCTATCAGCAGTTTGATCGGCCGCAACGGAAATCTGGTAATCAGGGTGTTGGGTTTGAGTGCAATGGCCCCACTCCAAAAGGGTATGACGGGCAGTTGGTTGCAAACCCAGATTGAGAGCTCGTACAGGGGCTGGGAATGGAACTGACCGAAGGGTGTTTCGGGGCCATCGCTGGGGGAGAAACACAACACTCGGCAAGCCCGTCAGGCTCGCTAGAACCTTTAGGAACTTTCCCACTTTCTCATGCCTCCCGGCCTGGGCTGCTGTGGCAGCGTTGATGACGGTGGTGCTGGTAGCTGGAGGCGTCATCAAGAGCGCAAGCTGCGCATGCTGCAGTTCTGGCGGGACGGTGTGGAACGCCAGCTGGCAGCCGTGAATGCCTCGATCAGCACGCTGGAGCGACAGATGGAGCGGGATGCGGCCTCGGCTGGCAGCTGAGGCTTGAGAACGCGTCTGCATTGAGCAGGGCGGCACGCATCTGTGCCAGGCCCTGCTTGAGCCTCCGCTGCACGGTCATCGGACTCACCTGAAGCAGGGCTGCCGTGCGCCGGTAGCTCCAGCCCGAGAGCACTACCTTCTGGATCACACGACGTAATCCCGGCTCAAGGCAAGCAAGTTGCTGACGCACTTCAGCTCCCTGATACTCCCAGTCATCCGCCCCGGTGAATCCAGATTCCGAGGGGCTGCCGCTCCAACCCTCGTGAAGTCTGGTTTCCTCATAGCCAGTCTCCAGATCCAGAGGCCTGGCTAGGGCTTGACCACGTAGCAGTTCTTGCCATTGCTCAAGGCTGAGCTGCAGAGCTAGTCGCAGATCTTCGGCGCTGGGCTCCTGCCCATGGCCACTGCTCCAGCTGGCCTTCAGTTGGCGCAGCTTGTCGTGCAGCTCCATCTGCCGGCGCGGTAACCGCACGGCCGATGCCGAATCGCGCAGGTAGTGCAGGATGGCGCCCCGGATGTGGGGTCTGGCAAAGGCCTCGAAAGGAGTTGCTGTTTGTGGTTGATAGAGCTCAGCGGCTCGTAGCAGGCCCATCAGACCCACCTGAACCAGGTCGTCGAGGGGCTCCGGACAGCGGCGGCAGTAGTGCACAGCAATTGGGGTAACCAGACCGCAGTACTGGTTCACCCGCTGGTTGCGTTGTTGCAGGGCACGGCGGCAGAGGGATTTGGTTTTGATCGATTGGGTCATGGGCTGAAGTTCGGTTGGCGGGGTTTTTGTTCCCTTCCTTTCCAACCAGCCGCGACGGGGCCCTATTGCGCAACCGAAAAATTACGGAACCTTGATCACAGGTGCTTTTCGGGGGCAGCGGCAACCGACTGCAGTAAGGACCAAGGCCCCTCTCGCTCCAGCAACTCGAGATCGGACCTTTCCGTGGCCAGCAGATAGCCAGCAAAGGCAAGGGCATTGAGGCTGAAGCCAGCGCAATGTTCCTGGGTGCGCCGCACGGTGAGCAGCCAGTTGTCGTCAAAGAGCAGGTTGTATGGGTGCCTGGGCTGGGCGTCCTGGTGGGGATGGCCAAGTCCCAGCTGCTCGGCATGCTCCAGGTAAAGGGCGGGTAGATCCCTATCCCCGGGGGCATCTGTGCGGCGACTCAGCCGATAGGCCCAGGGCCAGGGGCGCTCGCCCCTATCCAGCTGAGCTTGGATTGACGCAGACAGGGGTGTGCTGGCCTCGCCAGCGCGGCGGGGCAGCAGCTGAAGATGCCGGTGGGGCTGGCTGGCGCCAGAGGCGGCACAACTGTTGAAGAACCACAGCCCACCGGTGTCACTGGCCAGGAGCGAAACCCCGCGCCAGTCGTCAGCAGAAAGCCAGCCGGATTGCGGCTGCCAGGAGTCCGTGATCAGGAGCAGATGGCCCGCCTGCACTGGATATTTGTTGAGCAGCACCACATGGCCGCTGCTGAGCCGTTCAACTTCCAGAGCTTGCTCCCAGGGCAAAAAAGGATTCGGCTTGGGGCCATCACGGCGTAGGTGTTTGGGGGTGGTGCTCAGCAAACGCCGCAACACAAATGGCTGGTGCTGCGGGGCCGCCAGGACCTCGGTAGCTAGGGGAACCAAGGAGCCGCTGGCCTGCGCCTGGCTGGATAACTGCAGCGCCAGCTGCCAGATGCGCTCAGCTCGCACCAGCCTTGAGGCGGGCCAGAGATGCTCCCTGGTAATAGTGACCAAGAATCTGGTTGTAGCGATAGCCCTGCATAGCCAGATCCTGGGCGCCGTGCTGGCTCATGCTTGCGCCGAGATGGCCATGGGCTTCCAGGGATATCTGGCGGTTGGCGGCATAAAGACTTTCCACGATGGCGCCCTGATAGCTGAGGATCATGCCTGCGGTGCTAGCGGCAGCCTGGCGGGTGCGTTCGTTGCTGCTGGAGAGGCCCTTGTAGGCCTGCCAACGGGTTGTGTCACCAAGATGCCAGTGACGGTTGGCTGGGCGAGCCATGTGGGCGAGGGCATAGGAGCGGGCGGCTACGGCCTGGGCCCGCAGAGCCTCTAACGACCAGCTGCTAGGCATCTCAGCTCCAACCACGGCACCGATGTAGGTCTCCAGACCAACGTGATTGACCACCCTGAGCCCGCCACTCTCCGGAATCAGACGTAGGCGCCCTCCATAGGGGCGGCCGTTGACCAGTACGGAGCTCCCACTGGCCTGCAGCCAGGCTTCTGGGCCCTGGAGCCAGAGTTGATTTAGGTTCACCGAACTGCCAGCGCCGCCCTGTTGGAGCAGCTGGCCGTCTCGGCTGACAACCTGCCAGGCTCCGCTGGCGGAGAGATCGGGGTTGGTGCCGGCGCCAAGCAGGGCGACGCGGATTTCCAGATCGACTCCCGGACCCGCTTCGGGCTCAGCCAGGCCGAGGCTGGAAGTGGAAGTGGCAGTGGAAGTGGCAGTGGCAGTGGCAGTGGCTTGAGGGGTGGCCCGGCGCGCCTCGAGACGACGCAATTGCTCAGCTGCGGTAGTGGTGTCTTGCGCCGGGGGCGGCGTATCAATAAGTGCATCCAGCAACTCGCCCTGGGCGGCCCCATAGGGGCGGGGAGCCAGGCCCTGGGCCGCAAATCCCACCGCCACGGCCACAACGGCCATGGGGCCAGCCAGCATCAGTCTCCGGCTGAAGAGACCATGCAGATGAAGTCTTCTTGCCTGGAGAAGACCTCTGTTCTGGAGTAGCCCTGTGTTCTGGAGTAGTCCCTGATTCAGGCGCAGACGGCCAGGGAGGCCCAGGAGTCGGCTCCGGAGCCATCGGCCTGCACCCGCAATGTGCCGTTCCAAAGGAGGTGGCCCGAACCGCTAAGTCGGATCATGCCCGAAGAAGCGCCATCGCACACCATCCCCCCCGGCCGCGGCGAGCACTGCCAACCCACTACGGAGCTGCGGCCTAGGCGATCGAGCCAAAAAGGCGCAACAAGAGCGTGGGCAGATCCAGTAACCGGATCCTCATCAATGCCAAGTCCTGGAGCGAAGAAACGCAGCTGGTAGTCGGCTGGCCGTCCAAGCACGGAGGGAAGGTCGTCCATCGATACCTTCTCGATGGCCTGCATCAACACCAAGCCGCCCCGATCAGGACCCTCTAATTCCGAAGCCAGGCCAGGCAACTGGGCCAGCGCTGCCTCTGGCGCTAGCAAGGCCACCCGATAGCCGAGGCCTGAGCTCCAGCAGGCCAGGGGTGACACCCCTAGTCGCTCATGCAGCAACCGGATCAGCGGTGGCGATGGCTCGGCCGGCAGCAGACCGGCGCTAGGCAGCACCAGCTGCCCTGAGCTGCCGCTGGCATCAAGGGCTACCGCCAAGGGGCCACTGCGGGTGAACAGCTCCAATCCCCCGCCGGGCGCCAGCTGCTGCCAGTGGCCCAAGGCCAGCAGGGCGGCGAGTGTTGCATGGCCGCAGAGGGGGACTTCGCAGCTGGGGGTGAACCAGCGCAGGGTCCAGCGGCCTTGCTGCTGCAGCAAAAAAGCAGTCTCAGACTGGTTGAGACTGCGGGCAATGGCCTGCAGTGCGCCATCGCCCATGGGCTGATGTAGCTGCACCACGGCCGCACCGTTGCCGCAACAGGGTCCGTCAGCAAAAGCCTCAACCAGCACAGCTGGCAGGGAGACAAGTGGCGTTACCGCAGATCCGGGAAAGGTCATGCTTGCTGCCGCTCCGGCCGCAGATCGCGCTCCATCAGAGCCTTGACGGCGGCGGCAGGGGTGGTGCGACCTTCGAGCACCAGCACAACCTGCTCACAGATCGGCAGATGCCAGCCTCTGCGGCTGGCGAGCTGCAGAGCCGCTCGTGCCGTGCGAGGGCCCTCAACGGTTGCTGAGATGCGCTCGCTTGCCTGCTGCTCGCTGCAGCCCTCGGCCAGAAGCACGCCGCAGCGATAGTTACGGCTGAGGCTGCTGTTGGCGGTAGCCAACAAATCACCCAAGCCAGCCAGGCCGTAGAGAGTGCTGGTGGCACCGCCTAAACCCTCCAACACCACGCCAATTTCGGCTAAGCCCCGGCAGAGCAGGGATGCTTTGGCGTTCGCACCTAAAGCCAGACCATCGGAGATGCCGGCGGCCACTGCCATAACGTTTTTGAGTGCCCCTGCGGCCTCGGTGCCAATCGGATCTGTGTTTGTGTACAGGCGCAGCGAAGTGTCGCTGAGCTGCTGCTGAAAGCGGCGGGCTAGATCCTGATCCGCAGCTGCGATCACGCTGGCCGCAGGTAGCCCTTGGCGCACCTCGGTTGCCAGATTCGGCCCACTCAGCACCAGCAAGGGGGCATCCGCCAACTGGTTTGACCAGAGCTGGGTGGCAGTTGCCAGCAGCTGGAGATCCAACCCCTTGCTGCAGCTCAATAACGGCAGTCCAGTGGGCCAATGGGGAGCCAGCTGCTCAGCCAGGGGCTGGACCCCTGCCATGGCTACCGCCGAAACCACGAGATCCTGGTTGGCAAGCAGGTCCACCGGACTGCTGCCAGAGCGCCGGGACCAACCCGTGACGATGTGACCTTGCTGACCCCAGCGCTCAAGCAGGGTCTGCCCCCAAGCCCCCAGGCCCAACACGGCGATGCGAATGCCCATCGACTCCGAAGCAGCAGGCAGGTAGGCACTGCCATCATGCGGCAGGCCCATGGGTGCGGCTTCAGCTCTGGAATTTTTGTGGCAATGAGCTCAACTTCGCCCTGGCAGGACTGGCATGGCACAGGCCTAGTGGTGGGGTGTGGCGGCATCGGCCAGGCCCTGCTCCAGGAGCTGGGCCGAATCGCCCCGGGGCTGCAGCTTGTGGGAGCCTCACGCCAGGACTGGCGATTGCCTGGGGATCCCCTGTGGCGAGAGGTCGGGTTTTTACCGCTGGATCTCACCGACGACTCCAGCCTCTCGGGGTTGGCAGCAAGCTTTGAAAATCGCCCCCCCCTTCGGCTGGTGATCAACACGGCCGGCCTGCTGCATGGGCCCCTGCTCCAACCGGAAAAGCGCCTCAGTCAGGTGAATCGCCAGGCCCTAGAGCTCAGCTTTGCGGTGAATGCCTTTGCGCCCCTGCTGCTGGCCCAGGCGATCGAATCCCTGTTTAGCCCCGCAGACCCATTTCATTTCGCCAGCCTTTCGGCCCGGGTGGGGAGCATCGGCGACAACCAACTCGGGGGCTGGTATTCCTATCGGGCCGCCAAGGCTGCCCAAAATCAGATGCTGCGCACCCTGGCCCTGGAATGGGCTCGCAGAAAGCCAAAGGGGTGTGTGAGCCTGCTCCACCCCGGAACCACGGCCACGGGCCTCTCCGCCCCCTTCCAGGCCGGTGTGCCGCCAGATCGGTTGTTCAGCCCAGAGCGCGCTGCTCAGCAGCTGCTCGACGTATTAGCGGTGCTTGGGCCCCAACAGACTGGGCATTTCTGGGCCTGGGATGGGCAGCAAATCGCCTGGTAGCTCTCAAATCAAGCAGCGTTTGCTTGCAGGATTGCTAAAGAAATCACCTCCAGAGCGGAATCCTCCGTGGCCTCTAGGCGCACAGGTGGTGCCATGCCGTCCTCGTAGGCCTCAAGCCAGCGCGGCGCACACACACACCAATGGTCTCCAGGCTTGAGACCGGGGAAGCCATAGGCGGGCGCCGGGGTGCTGAGGTCGTTTCCCTGGGCCTGGCTGTAGCGCAGGAAGGCATCGCTAACCACACAGCAGACGCTGTGACGACCCAGGTCGGCGGCATTGGTGCGGCAATGACCGTCGCGGAACCAACCTGTCATTGGTTGGCAGCCGCACACCACCAAGGGTTCACCCAGCACGTTTAGCGAAGCGGAAGCTGGCTGGCTGGAATCGCTCACGGGAACCGGGGAAAATGTGGATGGCTCCAGTCTGGCCAGGCAGTTCGGAGGTTGCAGCACTGGGCTGACGACAAGCTTCAGAGCTATGCGAAAGGCAACACACCCGCACAAAGTTGGGCTGGGTAGTTGACGGATTCCGGGGGGGAGGCGTTAAAGGTCGAAGAGCGCGTTCACCCTGTCTTTCAGCGCGGCCCCCTTCATGAGCTGGGAATTCACCGAAGACGCGGCCTTTCTGGCCCTCTGCGATGCGTACAAAGAAAGCGGTGAACCCTCCGCCATGGAATTCCTCGCCCACGGCGAAGGGGCTTTCCATTTCCAGGAACTCACCCAGAACGCCGCCGGCGAAGGCATCGACCTGAGCGACTCCTCCAACCTGGAGGAGTTTCAGCAGGAGGTGATCGACGCCCTCGAAGACCTTTGCAGCTAGAGCTCAGGAGTAGAAAAAAGCAATCTCCTTAGCTTTCAAGCCATCCCATCCGGCGGCCTTAAGCCGGGCATCGAGGCTGGCTTGGTCGAAATGCTTCGAACCTGTCTTGACGATGCGATTGCGCATCGATTTTTTGACACCGCTGCGGGCCCGCTGGCTTTCCAGATCCATCACCTCCGTGTAGAGAGCGATCATCTCGGAGGGGATCGGGGTGCCATCCAGGTCGATGCCCGAGGCGATTGCGGCATCAACGCCGCCAGGTCCGGCAATGGCCATAGCCGTTTTGCAAGGTGATTGGTCAGGCTAGAAGCCGCCGCCCCCCTGCTCAGGCTGAGAAGTATCGAGCTTGGGTATGTAGGGCCACCAGGGCAGTGGTGCTCTGCTCTGGTTCGAGTTGGTCGCTCTCATCCATCGACATACCAATCCGCTCGGCACCGAGCCAGGCGAGCTGCTGGCGGGAGTCGGCCACGTTTGGACAGGCGGGATAGCCAAAGGAGTAGCGGCTACCGCGATAGCGCTGGGCCAGCACGTCGCGCAGCGGCATCGCGGTGGGATCAGCAAAGCCAAGCTCACGCCTGATGCGCGCATGCACCCATTCGGCCAGAGCCTCAGCCATCTGGACTCCAAGTCCATGGAAATAGAGGTAATCGGTGTATTGATCGGCTTTGAAAAGCTGCTGGGCAAAGCTGGTGGCGCCTTCGCCCATGGTTACGGCCTGCATCGGCAACACATCAGTTGGCAGCGACGAGCCATCGGCTGCGATTGCGAGATCTCGGTAGAAATCAGCGATGCAATAGCGGTTGCCTGAGCGCTGGCGGGGCAGCTCAAAGCGACCTAATTGTTGCTGGCGCTTAGCTGGGTCAAACAAGACCACGGCGTTGGCACTACGGCCGCAAGGGAAATAGCCGTAGGCCACCCGGGGTGAAAGCAGGCCCTCCTCGAGACAGCGCGCCATCCATTGATCCAGAACGGGCTCCGCCTTCTCGACCAGCATTGCTTCGTAGTCTTCGCGGCTCTGCTGCTGGGTCTTACGCAGCTGCCACTGGCCTGCAAATAGGGCGTTGCGATCTAGGTAAGCGAATACTTCCTGCAGGTCGATCTCCTGCTCAGTCAAAATCTGGCTACCCCAAAAGGGTGGCTCAAGGGCGCTCTCTTCGGCCACAGCCGTAGAGCGCTGATCATTTGGTTCAACGCTGACAGTGACTTCTGTAGGGGAAATAGCTACGGCTTCTCTTACCCCATCCGCCTTGGCAGGCTCTTCTGCGGGGGTCTCGGGAGAAACGATGCCAAGCCCCTCCGGAATCGGTCCAAGGAAACCCCGTAGGTCGTCCCAGACACCGCCTGCTTTTGCCTCCATCAGGGCGTCCATAAAACGGAGATCGGCAAATGCGTCGCGGCCGTAGATAACTTGACCTTGATAGGCGGCCCGACAATCACCATTGACAAACCTAGGCGTAAGTGCTGCTCCGCCAAGTATTACCGGCACAGCAATACCAGCCTGATTAAAGGCTTCTAGATTGTCTTTCATGAAGGCCGTAGACTTCACAAGTAGACCGCTCATGGCAATGCAGTCGGCCTGATGCTGCTGCTGGGCATCGATTATAGCTTCGCAGCTTTGCTTGATACCTAGATTGACAACCTCATAGCCGTTGTTGGTGAGAATAATATCTACAAGATTTTTGCCGATATCATGCACATCGCCTTTTACGGTGGCGATCAGGAATTTACCCTTGGCCGAGCTCTCTCCCTCGGCCGTTTCCATGTGGGGCTCGAGATGGGCTACTGCCGCCTTCATGGTTTCGGCGCTCTGTAATACGAAGGGCAACTGCATCTGGCCGGAGCCAAAGAGCTCGCCCACTACTTTCATACCGTCGAGCAAAAAGGTGTTAATGATCTGCAGTGGCGGGTAAGTAGCAAGCGCTTCGTTTAGGGAGGCATCAAGACCGATTCGCTCACCATCAATGATGTGCTGCTTGAGACGCTCCTCCACCTTCAGGTCGGCGAGAGAGGGGCCTGAGGCCCTGGCCTCTTTAGCGCTCACCCCTTCAAACAAGGTGGTGAGCACGGTGAGAGGGTCGTAGCTGCAAATAGAACCCGGCTCATTGGTCTCGAAGCGACGCCGGTCGTAGATCAGATCGCGGCACACCTGCTGATGCTCTGGACTGATCTTTGCCAGGGGCAGAATCTTGGCAGGGCTAATGATCGCCGCATCCATACCGGCTTCGCAGCAGTCGTGCAGAAATACCGAATTGAGCACAATCCTGGAGGCCGGCGACAGGCCGAAACTCACGTTGCTGACGCCCAGCACCACATGCACCCCTGGCAAGTCGGTGTGAATGCGGCGGATAGCCTCAATCGTGGCCGCACCATTGAGCCGATCTTCCTCAATTCCCGTGGATATCGGTAGGGCTAAGGGGTCGTAGAAAATCTCGTGAGCAGGAATTCCAAACTCAACCGCGTCTCGGTAGGCGCGCTGGGCAATAGCAAATTTGCGCTCCGCTGTGCGTGCCATTCCCTCTTCATCGATGGTGCCCACGACCACCCCGGCGCCATAGGCCTTGGCCAGCTCCAGCACCTTGAAGAAACGCTCATCACCATCTTCGTAGTTGGTGGAGTTGAGGATGCATTTACCACCGGACACCTTGAGCCCGGCCTCCATCTTCTGCCACTCGGTGGAATCAAGCATCAACGGCAGGTTGACGTTTGTGACGAGACGGCTCACCAACTCATGCATGTCCCGTTCACCATCGCGACCGACGTAATCGACGTTGACGTCGAGCACGTGGGCGTTCTCCTTAACCTGACCCCGCGCCACTCCCACTAGGCCATCCCAATCCTCCTCAGCTAGCAGCTCGCGCACTTTCTTGCTGCCGCTGGCGTTAAGCCGTTCACCAATGATCAGGAAGGAATTGTCCTGGTGGTATGGCGTGGTGCTGTAGATCGAGGCCGCAGCAGGCTCACCCTGCAGCAGGGGACGTGCGTGCTGGGTCAGGGGGGTGCGCACCGGTCGTGCAGCTGGATGCAACTCGGCTGCCAACTCGGTCAATGCGGCGATGTGGGCAGGGGTGGTGCCGCAGCAGCCACCGATCACCTGCACGCCTAGATCTTCAACGAAGTGCAGCAACTGCATCTTCATTTCGAGCGGTGTCAAGCGGTAGTGGGCTACCCCGCCGATATTTTCTGGCAGCCCTGCATTGGGGATACAGCTCACCACAAATGGACTGTGCTCGCTCAGATAGCGGATGTGCTCCTTCATCTGCTCCGGTCCAGTGGCGCAGTTGAGCCCCAGCACATCAATCGGGAATGGCTCCAGGATCGCCACCACAGCAGCTATATCGGAGCCGACCAACATTGTGCCGGTGGTCTCCATCGTCACGCTCACCATCAACGGCCGCCTCTGGCCGGTCTTGGCGAAGGCGTCCTCAATGCCCTGCAGGGCCGCCTTGATCTGCAGCACGTCCTGGCAGGTCTCGACAATAAATAGGTCAACATCTCCCGCCAGCAGCCCTTCGGCCTGCTCAGCAAAAGATGCCTTCATCGTGTCGAAGTCGATGTGGCCCAGGGTCGGCAGCTTCGTGGTTGGCCCCATGGAGCCAGCCACGAAGCGTGGCTTCTCAGGGGTGGAGTAGGCAGCCGCCACTTCGCGGGCCAGCTCTGCCGCCCTCTTGTTGAGGGCAAAGGTATGGTCGGCGATGTCGTATTCGGCCAGCACCAGCGAGGTGGCCCCGAAGGTGTCGGTTTCGATCACATCGCAGCCCGCCTCCAAAAACAGGCGATGCACTGCCTGCACCGCATCGGGGCGGGTGAAAACAAGATTTTCATTGCAGCCCTCAAGGGCAGCGCCGCCGAAATCATCGGGGCCTAGATCCATCTGCTGCAACGAGGTGCCTGTGGCACCGTCGAACACCAGCACCGGCCGCTCAGGCCCATGCAAGCGATCTAGAAAGCCGATTCGCTGAACCGGCTGGGGTGCTACTGCCGCAGTCATGTTGATCAACCGTCTACGCGAATCCGGGTCACCCAGTGGTCATAGGCGGAATCGCGCCCTTCCGTGATTGCCGTAAGGCGCTCACGAATCGCGGTCATTACCGGCCGATGGCCAGGCATGTCGGTGGTCTCCACCCGGCGCACCGGGGTGACCTTGGCGGCGGTGCCACTGAGGAATACTTCATCAGCCACAAACAGCTCGCTCTTATCGACCGGACGCTCAAGGGTGGGGATGCCCATGGCCTGGGCAAGTTCCAGCACGCTGGCCCGGGTGATGCCTTCAAGAATGTCCTGATCAACCCCGGGGGTGATAAGAACGCCATCTCGAACAATAAAAAGATTCATGCCGCTGGCTTCACTCACCTTGCCGCGACTGTTAAGTAGCAAAGCCTCATCAAAACCGCTTTTTACAGCTTCTGTCTTGGCCAGGGAGCTGGTGATGTAGGCGCCACTGATCTTGCCGCGTAGGGGCAGGGAGCGGTCTTCCTGGCGGGTCCAGGAGGAGATGCGGCAACTCACACCCTCAGGGGAGAGGTAGTCGCCCAGCTCCAGTCCGTAGATGAGAAAGTCGGTCTCAATGTTGTGCAGCCGGGGTGCGATACCCAGATCACTGGTGTACACAAACGGGCGCAAATAAACCGGGCAGGTTGGTTTATTTGCCCGCAAGAAGGCCACGATCGCGTCGTGAATGGTTTCTTCGGGTAGCTCAGTGAGCAGCAGCCGGGCACTCTGACTGAGGCGGCGGGTGTGGCGATCGGCGCGGAAAAGCAGGATCTCAGCCGGGTCGCTGGGATTGGGCAGGGCCCGCATGCCGCCAAAGGCTCCAGTGCCGTAGTGGAGGGCGTGGGTGGCCACCGACAGGGTGGCTTCGGCAAAGGGCACGCATCGGCCACCGAACCAGGCGTAGGGCAGGAACTGGTGCATGGTGAGGGCGTAGCGGGCGGTGCTGGCGCGGCGGCCTGTGGCCGAGATCAACCGATCTTCTCACCGCAGCAAGCAGGATGGGGCGATGCATCGCTTGGCATCGGTACCTGGGGGAGGAGCAGCAGCCGATATCGGCGCGCTGGTGGAGCAGCCTGCCGCGCCTGTGCTGCTACTCAGCAGTGCCGATACCGACCTGCTGGCCATTGACCAATTGATTGAGCGGGAACCTCAGCTGCTACCAGCGGAGCTGCGCGGCCTAAACCTGGCGGCCCTGGCCCACCCGGCCCAGATCGACCACTACCTCAATTCCACGGTGCGCCACGCCCGGCTGGTGGTTGTGCGGTTACTGGGGGGCAGGGGTCACTGGAGTTATGGCTTGGAGCAGCTCCAGAGCTGGGCAGGCTCAGCCCCAGAGCGCCAATTGCTCATACTGGCTGGCACGGCCGATGAGGAGCAGGTGCTGGCGGGGCTGGGCACCGTCGCCCCTGAATTAGCAATCGGCTTGGCCCGCTGTCTGCGGGAGGGGGGACCCGCCAACCTGCGCCAGGTGCTGCAGGCTTTGCAGGGTCTCCTTGAAGGTCGGTCCCCAGCGCCGCCACGGGCCGAGCCCCTCGCCGATCCACTGCCCCATGATTGGCAGCAGGAGCAAGGCCCTCGCGTAGGCGTGATCGCCTATCGGGCCCTACTGCAGGCCGGTGACCTGGCCCTGATGGAAGCCACCCTGCAGGCCCTGCGCCAGGCAGGACTGTGCCCGCGGGCGCTGTGGGTAAGCGGTCTACGGGATGGGGCGGTGCAGCGGGGCGTGGCCGACCTGCTGCAGCGGGAAGGAGTCCAGGCCGTGTTGTGCAGCACCTCCTTTGCCTCAGTGCAGTTTGAGGAGGCCGGCCTAGGGGCGCCGCTATGGGAGCAACTTGGTGTGCCTGTGCTGCAGCTGCTTTGCAGTAGCCAGCCCCGCAGCCGCTGGCAGACCAGCAGCATCGGCTTAGGCCCGACCGACCTCACCCTCCAAGTGGCCTTGCCAGAGTTGGACGGGCGGCTCACTACCCGCATTGGCGCCTTTAAGGAGACCGTGGGCGCCAGCGAGCGTCTGGCTTCGGCCCTGCAGCGCTACCAACCGGATCCGGAACGGCTGACCTGGATCGCCCAGCTCTGTGCCAACTGGATCCGGCTGCGCCAAACCCCAGCTGCCGAACGCCGCGTGGCGCTTGTCCTGGCCAATTACCCAACCCGCAACAGCCGTCTCGCCAATGGAGTTGGACTCGATACGCCGGCCTCAACAGCCTTGATGTTGCAGTGGCTAGGCGGGGCTGGCTACAAGTTGCAGGACCCAGTACCTGTCGATGGCGAGGCCCTGATCCAGATGCTGCTGGCAGGACGCAGCAACGATCCTGAAAGCGAGCACCGACCCGCCCTGACCCTGCTGCCCCTTGCCACATACCAGGATTGGTATGCCTGTCTCCCCAGCGAGGGCCGCCAAAGGCTCGAGGCGGTGTGGGGACCGCCCGAACTCGATGTGGCTCTGGTTAGCGCCGCCGGAGCTGTACCCGGCTTCCCGATCCGGGGCTTGCAGCTGGGGCATGTGAGCGTATTGATCCAGCCCGACCGCGGTTACGACAGGGATCCGGCCCTCAGCTATCACAGCCCGGACCTGCCCCCCACCCACGCCTACCTAGCCCAATACCTCTGGCTGCGCCTGGAGTTTGGCGCCCATGCGGTGGTGCATGTGGGCAAGCACGGCAACCTGGAATGGCTGCCTGGCAAGGGATTGGGGCTGTCCGCCAGCTGTTTTCCAGAGTGGGCCCTAGGGCCGCTGCCACACCTATATCCCTTCATCGTCAACGATCCCGGGGAGGGCTCCCAGGCCAAGCGGCGCAGCCAGGCGGTGATCCTCGATCACCTGACACCGCCCCTGGGGCGGGCGGGCCTGTATGGGGCGCTGCAGCGACTTGAGGTTTTGCTGGATGAGTATTGGGAAGCCTGTCAGCTCGGCAGTGAACGGGCCGGTCCCCTGCGCCAGACCCTGGCCAAGGAGCTCGAGAGTATGGAACTGCCGCTCGGTAGCGCAGCGGAGCTTGATAGCCGGCTTGATGCTGCCGATGGCTACCTCTGCGAGCTCAAGGAGGCCCAGATCCGCCTGGGGCTCCACACCTTCGGCACCCTGCCGGAGCCCGGTCGCCTGGCGGAGCTGCTGCTCTGTTTGGCCCGCTGTCCGTTGGCTGGGCAACCCGGCCTCACCCAGGCCCTGGCGCAAGACCTCCAACTCAGCTTTGACCCCTGGGGTGATGAAGACAGCACGCCCCTGGGCCAGGCAGACCAGCAACGGCTCCAGGGCGCCTTTGGCGGCGAGCTACCGCGCCTGGTGGGAGATGGGGTAGCGCTGTTGGAGGCGCAAGCTCTGACCCTGGTGGAGCAGGAGCTGGCCGGCGTGCAACAAAGCCAAGCCCAGCCTTCGCCATCACCTGGACCCAGGCTGCAGCAGGCGCTGATGCACCTGCGCCAGGCCCTGATGCCCCCCCTACTGGCCTGCGGCCGCGCCGAGCGGCAGGCTTTCCTGCGGGGCCTGGAGGGGGAGCGCATTGCCGCAGGACCATCCGGAGCACCCACCCGCGGCCGACCAGATCTGCTGCCGACAGGGCGCAATTTTTACAGCGTCGACCTGCGCGGGCTACCCACTGAAGCGGCCTGGGACCTGGGCCGACGCAGCGCCGAATTGCTGCTGGAACTGCACCTTCAGGAACAGGGGGAGCACCTGAGCAGCTTGGCCCTATCGGTTTGGGGCACGGCAACGATGCGCAATGGCGGCGAGGACATCGCCCAGGCCCTGGCCCTACTTGGCGTGCGACCGGTTTGGGATGGACCAACCCGCCGCATGGTGGATCTGGAGGTGATTCCCCTGAGCCTGCTGGGCCGTCCGCGGGTGGACGTGACCCTGCGTATCTCAGGACTGTTCCGCGACGCCTTCCCCCAACTGGTGGGGTGGGTCAACCGGGCCACTGAACTGGTAGCCGCCCTAAACGAACCAGAGGCGGACAACCCCCTCGCCGCTGCCTATCGCCGCGAAGGCACCAGCGCCCGCGTCTACGGCTCAGCGCCAGGCGCCTACGGAGCAGGACTGCAGGGCCTGATCGACAGCGGCCACTGGGAGGAGCGGGCTGACCTGGGCGAGGCTTTTTTGAACTGGAGCAGCTGGCGTTACGACAGCCAGGCCGGGGCTTCTGGGCAGGCTGGCATCGAAGCCCAGGCCGACCGGAGCGGCCTGGAGCAGCGGCTCAAGGCGGTGCAGGTGGTGTTGCACAACCAGGACAACCGGGAGCACGATCTGCTCGATTCCGACGACTACTATCAGTTTCAGGGAGGCTTAAGTGCAGCGGTGGAGCGGGTCTCAGGGCAGCGCCCGGCACTTTGGTTTGGCGACCATTCCCGAGCTGCCAGGCCCCGGCTGCACCGGCTGGAGCGGGAATTTGACAAGGTGCTGCGCAGCCGCGTGCTCAACCCCCGCTGGATCGAAGCGATGAAAGGCCATGGCTACAAAGGCGGCTTCGAAATGGCTGCCAGCCTCGATTATTTGTTTGCCTACGACGCCAGTACCGGCCGAGTCCCCGACTGGGGCTACGGCGCCATCTGCGACCAGTGGCTCGGGGATCAGACAGTGCGTGATTTTCTGGTGCAGAGCAATCCCTGGGCCCTGCGCGACATGGCCGAACGGCTACTGGAAGCCCACAACAGGGGCCTCTGGGAAGGGGCACAAAAAAACCAGCTGGGGCAGTTGCGCCAGCTGGTTCTTGATAGCGAAAGTCTGATTGAGCAGCGCTAAGGCAACCAAGCCAACTTGCTCAACCTTTTATTTCTCTGCTCATGCGCTTGAAGGGATCAATGTCGCCAGCTTTGCCGCTGGCTTGCTGGCTGATCTGGACCTGCGGGCTTGCCATCGCAGCGGCCTGGGCCTGAGCTTGAGCCTGCTCCTGCTTGATCGCTGCACTTCCACCAGGCACATTCACGCCCATGGCAGAACCTTTCATGCGCTGATCAAGTTCCGCCTGGGACAAGGCTTGGGCGAAGGTCTTCTTGACTGGTTTTGGGACACCTCGGGTGAGATCAAAGGCTGGTTCAGGCTGGCTGGTCTGCCCACCCAAGCCATCAGAGACCCGCTCCAGCCGCGACTCCATCGAAGCCACCTCTGCCACCATCTCCTTGTTGCCGGGGCTGTCAGCCGAGCCCGGGAAGGTGCGGCGAATGGTGTTGGATCGCCGCATGAAATCAACGTTGCCCATGCTGCTGGAAGCGTCGGCATCCAGGAAGAAGGTTTCAACCTCCTTTTTGGGCTGGGGGGTCTTCGGGGCGGCGGCGTTGCCGTCGCGGGTGGCGAACAGGCGATCAAACAAACCCATCGTCTGCCAGGGGTAAGCGTCAGGAAACCCTAGCGGCCGAGAAGCGCTAGTCCATGGGTATCGGTACCGCAACTCATAAAAAGGCCACGTTGCTGCAGCTCAGCAGCAATCGCCTCGCACACCAGAGGCGTTGGTGTCCAGCGCGGCTGCATCTGGTAGTCGTACCAAGCCTCGGCGCCATCAAAACCGAGACGATCGGCGGCGGCGATCAACCGCTGGAAGGGCAGGCGATAGCGGGCGGGATGGGCAAGCAGCAGCAGCCCCCCCGCCTGGCGGCCCGCATCCAGCACCGCCTCAGCCTGGAGCGCTGGCCCCACCAGCGCCCGCCCCTGCAGATAGGGCTCAAGGCTGGGGTGATCGGCATCAAAGCCAAGCACCAGCACATGCACCAAGCACCCCTCGAGCAGGCAGCTGATTTCCACACCTCGCCAGAAGCTGGGCACGGCACGGCCCTCGCTAGCCGCCGCCATAAAAACCTCCATGGCAGGCCCGTGGGCGGCCAGGCTGTGGTGATCGGTGATGGCTAGGTGCTCCAGGCCGAGTTCTAGGGCCTGCTGGGCCAGCTCAAGGGGAGTCAGGCTGCCGTCGCTGCAAGTGGTGTGGCAGTGGAAATTGACCCGGCTAGGGCAGCAGGCCGGCGTCAGCTGGCGGAGTACCTGCCGCAAGGGGTGATCAGGCACGAGTTCAGGCATTCGCGGACAACCGCTCAGCCCGCAGCCGCCGCCAGCGGGCATAAAACTGAATCGATGCGGCCATGAACACCACCAGGGCCACGATGAACCAGGTGGCAGCGCCGGTGGGGAATTGGTTTTTGAACACCACCAGCATCACCACGATCACCAGCAGCAGGGTGGGCAACTCGTTTAAGGCCCGCAATTGCTTAGGGCTCCAACTGCAGGCTCCCCTGTTGAGCTGGCCCATCAACCGATAGCAAAAGGCGTGGTAGGCCAGCAAGGCAGCCACGAAGGCCAACTTGACGTGCATCCAGCCCTGCTGTAGCCAGGCGGGATTCACGCTCAGTAAGCCAGCCGCACAGACCACTGCGACCACCATGCCGGGGGTGGTGATGATGTTGGCCAGACGACGCTCCATCAAGCCGTACTGGGCCTGGAAAGCCAGCCGCAGCGACTCCTCCAGCTCCTCAGCCTCGCGGTGATAGATGAACAGCCGCACCAGATAGAAAAGCCCGGCAAACCACACAACCACCCCCACGATGTGGAGAGTCTTGAACCAGAGGTAGGCCTCGGCGGGCCAGCTCAGGGTCAATAAGGGCATGGGGCAGTTCAAGCTGGGGCCCACAAACTAGGGCTGAAGCGGTCAGTAGGCCGCAGCAGTCAGTGAGCCGCAGCTGTGGCCCGGATCGCCGCCAGCTCGTCGAGGGGGATCTTCTCGAGCTGCTTCATCACCAGCCCCATGCGGTGATTACGGCGCAGTCCCTCTTGGTTGCGAGCCAGGAAATCCCAATAGAGCGCGTTGAAGGGACAGGCATCCGCTCCAGTGCGCTGCTTCGGGTTGTAACGGCAGCCCTTGCAGTAGCTGCTCATCCGATTGATGTAATTGCCGCTGGCGGCGTACGGCTTGCTGGCCAGCATGCCGCCATCGGCAAACAACCCCATGCCGAGCACGTTGGTTTGCATCACCCAGTCGTAGCCATCAATGAACATGCGGTGAAACCAAGCGGTGAAGGTCTGGGGATCGAGGCCGGCGATCAAGCCGTAGTTGGCTAGGACCATCAAGCGCTGGATGTGGTGGGCATAGCCGCTTACCTCGAGTTCGGCCAGCACCGTGTCCATGCAGGCCATGCCACTGCCGCCCAGCTGCTCTAGCCAGCCGGGCAACGGACGGTTAGCGCCGAAGTGATTTCGGTCCGGATAGTTGGCGCCAAACCACCAGTAGAGGCCATGGGTGTATTCGCGCCAGCCCAGGATCTGCCGAATCACCCCCTCCATGCAGGCAAGGGGCGTACCCCGCTCCAGCCCGGCCTGCTCCAGCCGGCGGATCACCTCAAGCGGCTGCAACAGGCCAATGTTGAGATAAGGGGAGAGCAAGGCGTGCCACAGGGTGGGCTGGCCGCTGACCATGGCGTCCTGGAAAGGACCGAAGCCATCGAGCCGCGTATCGATGAAATGCTCAAGCACCGCCAGCGCCTGGGTGCGGGTAACTGCCCACCCGAACGACGCACTAATCCCAGGTAGGCCAGGTTCAGCAGCGGCCTCAAGCTCCTTAGCCAGCCGGTCCACCTTTGCAATCACGGCCCGGGTGATTGCATCTGGCGCAAAGACCAATGGTTCAGGCCCCACCAGCCCCTTGGGTGGTGCCTTGCGATTCTCCTGGTCGTAGTTCCACTGTCCACCAAGCGGCTGGCCGTCATCGCCCATCAGCACGCCAAAACGCTTGCGGCCCTCCCGGTAGAACAATTCCATGCGCAGCTGCTTGTAGGGAGCAGCCCAGGCGCCGAAATCATCCCGGCTCCAGAGAAAAGCATTGGAGAGGTGCCACACCAGGGGCGTTAGCAGGGGCAGCCGTTCAATCGCTTCACGAAAGGGGCGCTCGGCTGGCTCCATCAGATGCAGCTCGCTGATCTCTTGCTCGGCCAGCCAATTTTTCAGCGCCTCAGCAAAGGTCGGGGCCTCAAGCAGATCCACCGTCCAACCGCGCTGGCTCAGCTCGGCCGCGAAGTGCCGCATGGCACTCCACACCAGCACAAGCTTCTGGCGGTGATAGCGGCGTTGCCGCAGCACCGAGCTGCTCTCAATCAGCAATACCCGGGCGGTTGCAGGGGTGTGGGCTGCCAAAGCTGCCTGGAGGGGGTCCAGCTGGTCGCCCAGCACCCAGATGCCAATCACGCTCAGGCCTCACCAGCCAGCCGGCAGGCACGGCGGGCTACGGCCGCGGCATAGCCCCGCTCCACCGGACCAGCCAGGGGGCTGAGCACCCCATTGCGGCAATCCACCACCAGACGCTCGTGCTGACCCTGCTGGTCGTTTACCCGCAGCCGCAGCTGCCAGTGATGCTTAGCGCTGCGGTGGATCTCATCACCACAGACGGGCCCAACGCAGATGCCGGGGGCGCCGAGGGCCGGCGGCGTAAGGGCAGGTGAAAAAAGCAGCAGCAGCCCCAGGGCCAAGGGCAGTAGCAGCAGGGAAGCCAGACGCCTCAACTGGCCAACTCCTCGCTAACGAGCTCGTCACTTGGGTGAAAGTAATCCCACACCTGGCGGGCCAGGGCCGGCCCCACTCCCGGGGCAGCGGCGATCTGCTCTGGACTGGCCAACTGGATGGCATCAATCGAGCGGAAGTGGGCCAATAACTCCTTGACCCGTTTCGGTCCCAGGCCTGCAATATCGGAGAGGCGCGAGCGCTTCATCCTCTCGCCCCGCTGCTGGCGATGGAAGCTCACAGCGAAACGGTGGGCCTCATCGCGCAGACGACGCAACAGCTGCACACCCAGCTGGTCGGGCTCACTCTCCAGGGGCTGCTTAGCCCCTGGCATAAACACCTCCTCCCGCTGCTTGGCCAGGGAACAAACCACCAGCTCTTCGTGCAGATTCAGCTCTCGCAGGGCCTCCATCACCGCCGAGAGCTGGCCCTTGCCGCCGTCAATCATCACCACATCTGGCCAATCATTGAGGCCACCTGTGTGGAGTGTGGTGTTGGCGGCCCGCCGGAGCTCGCCCAGGTCGGCACCCTCGGCCTTGGCCTGGGCCCAGCGGCGGAAGCGGCGGCGCATGATCTCGGCCATGGCCATGAAGTCGTCGGAGTGGCCTGAGCGGATCGAGCTGCTTTGGATCTTGTATTTGCGGTAGTGCTGCTTGGCCGGCAGACCATCGATGAACACCACCTGGGAGGCAACGGCGTCGCTGCCCTGGATGTGGCTGATGTCGTAGCCCTCGACGCGACGTGGGGGGGTTGGCAGCTCCAGCAGCTGGGCCAGGTCTTCAGTGGCCAGCAGTTGCTGCTCGGCACCGCGCTGGGCCCGCTGCAGTTCGTAGCTGGCATTGCGCTCCAGCAGCTCGATCAGATCGGCTTTCTGCTGCCGTTGGGGCACGGCAAGTTTCACCTTGCGGCCGCGGCGCTCCGCCAGCCACTCCTCGATCAGGGGCTGCTGGGGTAGGGCGTGCTGCAGCAGCAGCTCGGGGGGAATCTCCACCGGCTCCACCTGGCTGTAGTGCTCCTCCACCACCCGCTGCAGGATGCGGCCGGGCTCCAGGGGCTGGCCATCGGCGCCTACTGCATCAGCGGTGAAGCCAAGCCGCCCCACCAGCTTGCCGGCCCGCATCTGGAACAGCTGCACCGCCGCCACCCGCTCATCGGCGGCTAAGGCCACCACATCACGGCTCACCGAGCTGTCGCCGAGGCTCATCTTCTGATCAGCGGTGAGGGTGTCGATGCCCTGCAGCTGGTCGCGCACCCGCGCGGCGCTCTCGAAGTCAAGCCGCTCGGCATATTTGCCCATCTGCTCATTCAGCAACTCGAGTAGCTCCTCGTTGCGCCCTTGAAACACCATCGCCACCTGGCGCAGGGTGAGGTGGTAGGCCTCGGAGCTGATCTTTTCCTGGCACACCCCTGGGCAGCGGCCGATGTCGTAGTTGAGGCAGGTGCGCTCCCTATAGAGCGGCTGGGGTCGCTGACGCAGCGGAAAAACCCGCTTCACCAGGGTGAGGGTGCGGCGCAGCAGGCCCACATCCACGTAGGGCCCGTAAAAGCGATCCAGGGGCGAGCGAAACCGCCGCCGCCGGGTGATGAAGATGCGCGGGTAGGCCTCGCTCCAGGTGATGCAGAGATAGGGATATTTCTTGTCGTCTTTCAGCAGCACATTGAAGTGCGGCTGGTTCTGCTTGATCAGGTTGGATTCGAGCGCCAGCGCCTCGGCTTCACTGTCGGTGACGATGAATTCGATCTCACACACCTGGCGCACCATCAGGGAGATGCGCGGGCTGTGGCCATGGCCGCTACCACTTTGGAAATAACTGCGCACCCGATTGCGCAGCACCTTGGCCTTGCCGATATAGAGGATGCGATCGCTGGCATCGCGCAGCAGGTAGCAGCCCGGCTCGGAGGGAACCTCCTTGAGCCGGACCTTGAGGCGTTCGGGTTGCTGCAGCAGGGGCAGGCTCAACCGCCGTATTGCCAGCCGGTGCTGCCGAGCTCAAGGGCAGCACCATCGCGGTGCAAGGTGGCCGTCTTGACTTCGCCCACAAAAACGGTGTGGTCACCATGGGCCACCTGACCCACCAGCTCGCATTCCACCGCACCCAGGGCGTTTTCGAGAATCGGCAAGCCCAGCTCACCGAGGCTGAAGGGGGCTGCATCGAAGCGACCGCCCATGGCTTTTTGGGGTTTGAAGAAAACTGCGGCCAGGTCCTTCTGGTCAGCGGCAAGCACGTTCAGGGAAAATTTCTTGGTGCGCTGAATGATGCCGTTGCTGGTGCTGTCGGCCCGCACAGCCATCACCACCAATGGCGGCTCAAAGGAGCCCTGGGTCACCCAGCTGGCGGTGAAGCCATTGACCTCATCCCCCTCAGCTACGCCGCAGATGAACACGCCATGGGGAATTTTGCGCAGCAGGGTTTTCTTGGCTTCGGCGTTAAGGGCGGCGTTGGGGGCCATGGCGGCAAGAGCGCTGAGAACTACATCCACCCTAGAAACGCCTCGGGCACCCATAGGCTGGCCCGATGCGCGCCCTCTACCCCGGCAGCTTCGATCCCCTCACCCTGGGCCACCTCGACCTGATCGAGAGGGCAGCACGCCTGTTTGACGGCGTGGTGGTGGCCGTGCTGCAGAACCCCAGCAAGCAGCCGGCCTTCAGCCTCGAGCAGCGCCTAGAGCAGATCGGCACCGCCACGGCCCATCTCCCGGGAATTGAAGTGGGCAGTTTTGATGGCCTCACCGTCGATTTCGCCAGTCGTTGCCAGGCCCAGGTGATTCTGCGGGGCCTGCGGGCCCTGAGCGACTTTGAATTCGAGTTGCAGATCGCCCACACCAATAAAAGCCTGGCCCCCCAGGTGGAAACCCTGTTTCTGGCTACTGCTGTGCACCACAGCTTCCTGAGCAGTTCGGTGGTGAAGGAGGTGGCTCGCTTTGGCGGAGATGTGCGTCACATGGTGCCCCCCAGAGTGGCGGAAGACCTGTGCAGGCTTTTTAATCGGACATCTGTTTAGAGCTGTACATGACCGAGCCCACCATCACCGTGCTGGATCAGCTCGATCAGCTGGAGGAGATCGTGCTGGAGGGCAGCCGCATTCCGTTCAGCGGCGGACGGCTGGTCAATGAGCAGGACGCCATTGAGGTGATGGATGCCCTGCGGGAATCGCTGCCGGGCCAGCTGCAGCAGGCCGTAGCGCTAATCCGCCAGCGTGAGGAATTTATTGGCCAGGCCCGCCAGCAGTCCGACGAGATTATTGCTGCTGGCAAAAGGGAGCGGGAGCAGCTGATCAACTCTGCCGCCATTCGTCAGGAGGCGGAGCGGCAGGTGGGTGAGCTGCGGGATCAGGCCCGCCAGCAGTGCGAGCAGCTGATGTTGCAAGCCCGCCAGCAGGTTGCCCAGGCTGAGCAGGAGCACCAGGCCCGCACGGCCCAGATGGAGCAGCAATTTGCGCTCCGCCGTCAGCAGCTCGAACAGGAAACGGCCGAGCGCAACCGCCAGCTGCTCGAACAGCACGATCGCAATCGTCAACAGGCGATGGCTGAACTTGAGCAGATCCGCCAAGAGGGAGTGAGGGTGCAGCGCGATAGCCAGGCAGAAGCGGAGCGGGTGCACAACGACGCCCTGCAGTTCCGCCAGCAGACCCAGCAGCAATGCGACGCCCTGGTGAGCCGCAGCCGCCAGGAGTCGGCCGCCATTCAAGAGGGTGCCAACCGCTACGCCGAGCAGGTGCTGGGCGAACTCGAGGGCAGGTTGAAGGAGATGAGCCAGGTGGTACTGGGGGGCCGCCGCGAGCTGGTGCGACTCCAGTCGCCAGAAGCTGCCGCGCCAGCTGTCGAGGAGACGACGGGCCGCCGCCGCCGGGTAGCCAACACTCTCAAGCAGCTAGCGGGCTAGGGGGGGCACAGCTGGCTGTTTTGCGCTTGACGCAACACCTTGCCAATAGTGACGTTGGGTGAGCTGGCGCCATTGCTGATGGCGCTTACGTAGCGGGGCCCGGCCCCCGTCATCAGCACGCCACTGATTGAGCGCACACCGCTGATCGTGCCTGTCTTGCCAAAGAACTGGCCCTGCAGGGGGGTGCCCACATAAAGGTTGCGCAGGGTGCCCCGCTGCCCCGCAACCGCCATCGACGCCAGATAGGCGCGGCCGTAGGGGTGCTGATCCATGCGCATAAGCAGGGCAGCCAAGAAGCGGCTGGTGAGTCGGTTGGCGCGGTCGAGGCCACTGCCATCGGCAACGCGAACCCCCTGCATCGGCAGGCCCTGTTCGGTGAGCCACAGCATCTGAAGCTGGGTGGCTCGGGCCAGATCCCAGGTACCAGCGCCCTGTCGCAGCAGTACTTCGGCGGTGAAATTGTGGCTTTCGGTGTTAGCCAGGCTCAGCAGGTTGTGCATCGGAGCCGATGGCTCCTGGTGCAGCAGCACCGCATCAGAGGGCAGGGGGGCGCGGGACGACACCAGTGACAGCTGCACCTTGGCTCCCCGCTGAACCATGGTTTTCTGCAGCAGGGTCTGCAGTCGCGAAGGCGGATTCATCACCGCCTCGTTGATGGCATTGCTAGTGACCGCCAGCCGGGTGATCGGCGCGCCATAGGCGTAGTAGCGGTCATCTGGGTGCCAACCTTGGGGCCACCAGGCCTGGCGAGGCTCCTCGGCGATCTGCAACCGCACTAGCGAAGGCGTCTCACCACTGCTGCCACCCGACCCCATCGCCAACATGGCGAATCGCTGCAGTTGGGGCAGGGCCAGGTCGGGGTCGCCCTCTCCGGTGAGGCGAAAGCTGCCATCACCCAGCCGCCAGAGCTGGGTATTAAGGCGATAGTCAGGGCCCAATCGGTCTAGGGCGTAGGCCGTGCTCACCAGCTTCTGATTGGAAGCAGGAATGCGGGGCCGGGTGCCGTTGAGGTCAGCCAGCAGGCGCCCCTGGGCATCGGCAATGGTGATGCTCCACACAGAAGCCTCTCCAGTCACGGTGGCAAGCAGCCGCTGCTGCAGGGCCGGACAGCTCAGCTGGGCCTGCAGCTGGGGCAAGCCAACCGGTGGGGGCAGGGGCGGTAGGGATGCCAGGGGCACTTGCTGGGCCAGGGCGGCAGCTGGCGCAACCGCCAAAACGAGCCCAAGGGCATGCACACCAGAAAGGCGCAGCAGAAACTGACGCTTAGCAGGGGTTTTGAGAGGGGCCATCTCAGCCCCCTCCAACCTGGAGGCCGCTAACCGTGCCGCCCACGCGGAATTGCTCCCCCTCTATTTCCACTGGGGCACCAATCTTGAGGGTTTGGTTGCCAAAAACGACACCGCCAGCACTCTTGCGGCCCTGGCCCTGGAGCACAAAACGAGCATCGAGGCTGCCCAGGGTTGCCTGGTTGGGGTCCACAGCCGTCACCACCGATCCGTTGGGTTGGACCGCCACCAGGCGCCGCTGCAGGGGCAACACCTGCTTGATCGCCACCGAGCCATGGGGCTGGTTACGGATCACGATTGCAACCTTGCCCTCCTCCTGGGCGGCCTGAATCAAGGCCCTGGGATCAGCCACCGGCACGCCACGCACATCCACCAGCACGGTGACTGGGGTGAGGCCACCGGTGGCCTGAGCCACCGCTCCGCTCAGCTTGGGGCTCCAGATCACCCCTGCGGCAGCAAGGAGCACCGCAACTCCGGCGCCGATGTCAACAAGGCTCCAGGAGCGTCCTTTTGCTGCAGGGCTCTGGTCGCTCTCGGAAGCCATCGGCAAGGTCTGCGTTTGGCGAAGTGTACGGAGGCTGGCCGGTTAGATCCAGTGCAAGTGGGTCCGCAGGGAGCTAGTTGCGCAGGCCTTCAATGAAAGCGTCCATCACTTTGAGGTTGGCGCCGAGCCCCAAGCCGGCTTCACCCGCCATGGCTAACGCCCGTTGCTCCATATCTGGCTTCTGGTCGAAACTGCAAACAAAGCGATAGCCATCGGCATCGCAGCGATACAACTCCCACATCCCCGGACAGGCCCGACGCAGGGCCCCATCTCCTGTTGGAATCAGGGCATAGGCGCTCTGCCAGCCTGACAGAAACCCCTTGCGGCGCTCCCGAGCCACGCTGCCGATACCGATGGCCGCATCCTCGAGGTTGCCGTTTAACAGCAAAACAACGCCGCGGTGCAGGGCGCATACCTGCTCCACCTCCTCGTAGTCGGCGGGGGAAGGTGCCACCAGCAGCAGCACGCCCTCGCTGCCGCCGTCAGCCTGCTGAAGGCGCATCTGATCGCGCAGGCTGGCAATTCGGGTTGCGAAATCAGGGGCATCGCGTTGGGCAAGGGCAGTGGCGCCGGCATCGGCACAAAGCAGCCTCAGGCTGGGTGCGGCGGAACTAAGACCAGCCTGCAATCGCAAGGCCAAGGGGAGCAATCGCAGGCCCTCGAAACGGAGCTCGACACTCCAAAGCCCCTTGGCGCCTGCTGCCAAGGCGCTCTGAATCGCCGCCAGTGCTTCAGCTTCTGCGCTGCGCAGATCGGGGGGGAGCATTAGGCCGTCAACAGATGCTCCGACGCTACCGAGGCCGCAAGCGCCATCTGCAACGCCTGGACCAGGGCCTCAAGATCGGCGGCGCAATGCCAGGGCCCGAGGCTGATGCGCAGGCCACTTGCGGCGTCGGCCTCGCCATAGCCCAGGGCCCGGAGCACGGAGCTGGCAGCCGATCCAGAGCTGCTGCAGGCCGAACCGCTGCTCAGGGCAAAGCCCTGGCGGGAGAGCTCACGCACCAGGTTGCGACCGGAAAGCGGCAGGCCAGCCTCGCTAGCCACCAGCAGGCTGAGGTGGTGAGGCAGGCGGGAGTCGCCCGGGGGCGGACCGCTCAACCGCAGCCCGGGAAGGCTCAGTAGCCGATGCAGCAGGGAGTCGCGCAGGGGTGCCAGCGAAGGCGTGGCACAGCTGAGCTCCAGGGCCTTGGCGAAGCCGCTCAACAGCACCACAGGTTCGGTGCCGCCACGCCTACCGCCCTCTTGGCCGCCACCACCAAGCTGGCCCTGGAGGGCGAGGCCACGACGCACCAGCAGCAACCCAACCCCCCTGGGGCCCTGCAGCTTGTGGGCCGCCCCACTCAAAAAATCAATGGGCAGCTGGCGAAAATTGATCGGCAGGTGGCCCAGAACCTGCACCGCATCAACGTGCAGCAGCACCCCCGCCCGCCGGCAACGGGCCCCGATCGCCTCAATCGGCTGGAGGCTGCCAACCTCGTTTTGGCCCCAGATCACCGAGACCAGACGGGTTGGAGGCACCAGCAAGCCATCGAGGGCGTCGAGATCAAGCAATCCCTGCCTATCCACCGGCACCGCTTGGACGCTCCAGCCGCGCTGCTGCAGTTGGGCAGCTGCCGCCATCGTGGCGGGATGCTCGACCGCCGATATCACCAGCCGGCCGGGTGTGAGGCCAGCAGCAGCGCCGAGCAGGGCCAGATGAATGGCCTCGGTACCACCGGAGGTCACCACCAGTTCATCTGGCTCGCAGCCCAGCCCAGCGGCCAGGCTCAGGCGCGAGCGTTCGAGCTGCTCTGCTGCCGCAAGGCCAGGGCCGTGGAGGCTTGAGGGGTTAGCCCAGGCAGTGGCCTGGGCAAGGGCCATGGCCTCCAGCACCTCGGTAGCGGTGGGAGTGGTGGCGCTGGTGTCGAAGTAGCCAGCGAGTGTTGGCAGCTGACTGGCCGAATAGCCCACCTAGCCTCCCTTGGCTTGATCCAGCTCAAAGCGGGAGCGAATCCGCGATTCAAGGGAATTGCTGGCCAAGGCCACTAGGTCGTCGAGGGAGCTGCTGTTGAGCAGGGCATCAACCCGGGCCCTGGCTTCGGCTGAAGGGCAGGCTTCAGGTCGGATGCAGCCATTGGTGCAGACGCTGGCGCAGTCGACAGCAGGCGAAGCGTCTGGTTGCTGTTGCACCGGGGCGGCGGCCTCGAGTTCAAAGGGCTCATCGCCCCAGAGCTCGGGGGTCACGACGCCATCAAAAACAGCCATCGCGGGGCCCGACATAAACACATGACCACTGGCTCCATCCCAATCAATTTCCAGGGGCCCGCCTGGGAGATCGAGGCGCGCGCAGCGTTCAGCCAGCCCCAGCAGATGGGCTACCACGAGGGTGGCGCAAGCACCGGTGCCGCAGGCCAAGGTGGGGCCCGCTCCGCGCTCCCACACCCGCATCATCAAGTGAGTGCGACTGATTACTTGAACGAAATGAACGTTGGTGCGGGCGGGGAATGCGGGGTGAACCTCGAATGCCGCGCCATAACGGTCCAAATCCACCGCCTCAACGTCGTCAACTGGGATCACAACGTGGGGATTGCCCATACCGGCCGCCCCGACCGCAAACGAGCTGCCAGCAACTTCCAAGTTGCCCTGGGCCAGCCCGTTATCGCCGCAAGGCAAGGTGGTCGGAATGGCTTCAGGATCGAGAAAGGGGGCTCCCATGTCGACGCGGATGCTGCCGTCCTGACGCAGCTCGGGAACGATGCGCCCCGCCAAGGTTTCGATCTGCCATTGACGCCCGGGAACATCGTCATCGCTATCGGCCAGAAAGCGGGCCAGGCAGCGCATGCCATTGCCACACATCTCCGGTTCCGTGCCATCGGCATTGAAGATCCGCATGCGCAACTCACCGCCCTGCCGGGGCGGCAGGGCCAGGATCACACCGTCAGCGCCAACCCCGAAGCGGCGGTCGCAGAGGCGCTGAATACGGTCCGGAGTGAGGCCGTAGCTGGCATCGGTGCTGGAGGCTCCCCTGCCATCAAGCATGAGGAAATCATTTCCCAGGCCTTGATATTTGCTGAACTGGAGCACGATGGGGGCGAGCGCAGCCACAGCTAGATCTTATGCAGAGCTTTTTCGAGAAGCGGTCCACCGCCCTCGATACCTCGCAACCCAGCATTCGGCACCTACAAGATCTGATTCGCCATAAAACCCCGGTGGCGGTCCAGGTGCCGGGTGTGGGAGAGCTTGAGGGAATCCTGCATTGGCAGGACATCGACTACCTGGCGCTCAAGCAGGACGAAAATCGCCCCCTCACCCTGATCAAACGCGCGGCCGCAGCGACGATCCGTGCGCTCGGCTGAGCAGTAGTCATCCAACTGGGCTGTGGCACGATCAAAGCCCTGATCCAGCCTGGCTGCCGTGAGCGAAGCCCCCCGCTACCAACCCCAGGCCCTCGAATCACGCTGGCAGCAACGCTGGGAGAGCACGGCTCAGCACCGCACGCCAGCGAAGCTGGATGGGTCCTGCGGCGATAGCTATTACGCCCTGTCGATGTTCCCCTATCCATCGGGGAACCTGCACATGGGTCACGTACGCAATTACGTGATCACCGATGTGATCGCCCGGGTGCAACGTTTACGGGGCAAGCAGGTGCTGCATCCGATGGGTTGGGATGCCTTTGGTTTACCAGCCGAAAATGCGGCCATCGAGCGGGGAATTGAACCCGGCATCTGGACTGATCAAAACATCGCCTCGATGCGGGAGCAGCTAAAGCGGCTTGGTCTCTCCATCGACTGGGATCGAGAGCTAGCTACCTGCCATAGCGACTACTACCGCTGGACCCAGTGGTTATTTCTGCAGTTTCTAGATGCTGGTCTCGCTTACCAGAAGGACGCAAGCGTCAACTGGGATCCCATCGATCAAACGGTGCTTGCCAACGAACAGGTGGACGGCGAGGGCCGCTCCTGGCGTTCCGGAGCCCTGGTGGAGAAACGCAAGCTGCGCCAGTGGTTTCTCAAGATCACCGCCTACGCCGACCAACTGCTGGACGATCTGCCCAAGCTCGAGGGTTGGCCGGAGCGGGTGCGCACCATGCAGGCCAACTGGATTGGCCGCAGTACGGGTGCCGAGCTGCACTTTGAGGTTGTGGATTCATCTGGCGCCGGCACCGGTGAAAAGATCACCGTGTTCACAACACGCCCGGACACCATCTTTGGCGTCAGCTACTTGGTGCTGGCCCCAGAACACCCCCGGGTAGCTGGGCTGACCACCGCCGAGCAGGCTATCCACGTGCAGGCCTTCTGTGATCTGGTGAGCCGCCAAAGCGAGCTTGAGCGCACGGCCGACGACAAACCCAAACGGGGTGTGCCGATCGGTGCCCGGGTGCGCAACCCAGCCAATGGCGCCCTTATCCCCCTCTGGATCGCCGACTACGTCCTCGCCGACTACGGCACCGGCGCAGTGATGGGGGTCCCTGCCCACGACCAGCGCGACTTCGTATTCGCGCGGCAGTACGAATTGCCGGTGCAGCAGGTGATCATTCCCCAGGGCAGTGACGAGCACGCCTTCGAAGGTGGTGCCTGGACTGAAGCCGGGGTTTTGATTCACTCCGGTTGCTTCGATGGATTACCAAGCGGTGAAGCCAAAAGGGCGATTACTGAGGCCGCTGCGGGTCAGGGTTGGGGCAATGCCAAGGTGCAGTTTCGTCTGCGCGACTGGCTGATCTCTCGCCAGCGCTACTGGGGCTGTCCGATCCCGGTGATCCACTGCGAAAGCTGCGGTGTGGTGCCCGTACCGGCCGAACAGCTGCCGGTGGAGCTGCCGGTGGGGGCCAACCTTGAGGGCAAGGGCGGATCGCCCCTAGCCCAATTAGAAAGCTGGGTGAACGTGGACTGCCCCTGCTGCGGTAAGGCGGCGAAGCGTGAGACCGACACCATGGACACCTTCATGTGCTCCAGCTGGTATTTCCTGCGCTACAGCGATCCCCACAACACAGACCTTCCGTTTACACGCGAGGCCGTGGACCGCTGGTTGCCGGTTGATCAATACGTGGGTGGGATCGAGCACGCGATCCTCCACCTTCTCTATGCCCGCTTCTTCACCAAGGTGCTACGCGACCGGGGTCTGCTTGGCTTCGATGAACCCTTCATCCACCTCCTTACCCAGGGGATGGTTCAGGGCATTACCTACAAAAACCCCCACTCCGGGAAATACATCGCTCCGGGCGATGTTGCCGATCCAAGCGACCCCCGTGATCCAATCAGTGGCGAAGTACTAGAGACTTTTTACGAAAAAATGTCGAAGTCGAAGTACAACGGCGTCGACCCTGCCCAGGTAATTGATAAGTATGGCGCTGATACGGCCCGGATGTTCATCCTGTTCAAGGCTCCACCGGAAAAAGATCTGGAATGGGATGACGCCGATGTGGAAGGCCAGTTTCGCTTTTTACAGCGTCTGTGGCGGCTGGTGGATGGGGCCTGCGCCCGGGACCTGCAGATATCAGGTGTTGGGGGAGTGGTTGAGCTAACTGCGGCCCAGTTTGCCAACACGACCCTGACGCCATCTGAACTAGAGCTGCGCCGGGCAGTTCACACTGCCATAGCCGAGATCAGCGAGGATCTTGATGGTGAATATCAATTTAATACCGCCATTTCTGAGTTAATGAAGCTCAGCAATGTGATGGCTGAACATCTCGAGGCAGCATCTGCGCCTGTAGCTAAAGAGGCTTTGCACACCTTGCTGGTGCTCCTGGCTCCATTTGCCCCCCACCTGGCGGAGGAGCTTTGGCTGCGTTTGGGCGCCAATCCAGACGAAAACTGCAGCATCCACGCTCAGAGCTGGCCGCAGCCAGACCCTGCAGCCCTAGTGCGCGAAACCATTGACCTGGTTATTCAGGTAAAGGGCAAGATGCGAGGCAGCTTGGCGGTGCCCGCCAACGCTGATAAAGCAACTCTTGAACAGCTGGCACTCGACAGCGAAATCGCACAAAAATGGCTGGAGGGCAAGCCCCCCAGCCGGGTAATCGTGGTGCCTGGAAAGCTAGTGAATCTGGTGCCCTAGAACCACTCAGCCACCGCTTCTTCAGCGGTGTTTACATTGGCGTCCGGGGTAGTGCGGACGAATTCAAGCGTGATATTGCGCCGTTGTTCGCCGTCAGCTGCTACGGCAGTAATCGGGTACAACTGCTGGCCATCACGGAAGGGAACCTGAAGCCTGAAGGTGCCGTCTTCGCCGAGGGGCACGACTTCTTCACCAATCCGCAGGGTTGCCGCCGGATCAGTAGCTCCATAAACAATCAATTCGGCATCGGCTACTAGCCAGAAGGCCCGCTGACGAGTAGCCACACCACCAGCACCGGACTCGTTGCGGCCACTGGCCCAAAGACCGGCACCGGAAGCATTCAGACCCTGATTGTGGTCGGAATTGGCATCCACTTCGTGGAAAGCCTCAGATCCGCGGCCTACGGCCCGCCATGTAGTGGTGGCAGCCTGATAAACCCGCTCGTGAATACCAGGAGCTGCGGTCGACATAACGGCTGCACCACTAGCTGCAGAAGAAGTAGCAGCAGCATCTAAAGAGAAGGGCACAAACTGATCGAGGATCTGCTCACTGGGATGGAGGGCAGGTACCCGAGCCACCGAGGAGAAGGCCAATGAACGCCATCCGCCCCCAGCTAGCCGGTAGCCAAGCTCAACCCGATAGTCCCTGTCGCTGAGGGGAACAGGCAGATACCACTCGGTGGCATGGCTGTTAACCACTACTTCCTGCATGGTGTGCTGGTGGGCAGCACCAGCACCGAGACCGGTCACATCCACAACTCGAAGTACCAGCTGGCTGGCACCGTCGGCCATCGCCTGGCGACGGTCGGACTCGGAGAGCTGCCAAAACACATAGGCCCACTGGGGATCCCTAGGTAGAAATACAACTGCCGTTTCGGAGGCGGGCCGGGGAGCAGCGCTCATCTCGGCTTCCATGCTGCGCAGACCCTCACCCTCTGGCACCTCACCACCAGGCTGGCTAGCTGGGGGCTGGGAGTCTGACCTGCGCTCAATAGCCCGCAACAGCTGATCCTTCAGCATCCGGCTGTAGCGGCCGATGCCGAGGTTGCTCGCCATCTGGCGCAGTTGACGCAAGGTCAGATCGTTGGCGTCGTAATCACCCGACATCGGAAAACCTGACGTAGTCATAACTGCTGCTTTCCGAAGAAACTCGGTCGATTTTCAGGGATTCCGGCCCTGTTTCCGGAGTCTTGTCAGCAGATCGCCACGTCCGGGGAGCAAGCGGCCCCACCAGGCATTGCCTCAAGAGCCGGTTCTAGGCGCTCCCCAGCGGGCAGCTAGTGCTACGGAAGACCTAGCTCTGTCAGCGGGAGCAAATCAAGCGATCCGCCAAGAGGGGTCGAGGCCATGGCCCTTGGCGACTTGTGTCAATGAATGGCCGTGCCCCTCCCCAGGAGCGAGGTCCGTTCTTAAACAAGGTGAACTCCGTGGACCTATCGATGCGTTGGCTGGGCCTGGTGCTGTGCCTTCTGTGGCTGGGCTGGCGGCTCCAGGCCCTGTGGCAGTGGACTCAGCGGCAATGGCGCCTAGATCCGCTCAGCAGTGAATTCCAGCAGGAACTACGCCGCCGCGGCTTAGTGGGGGTTTTGCCCTGAAAACTAAGCGCTAGCTACAAGGCGCTGCCTAAGCAATTGAATGTGGTCGTCAATGAGGGTGCGAGCCTCTTCAAGGCTGGCTACTGAACCCATGGGCATGCCACTGCAGTGCTGAATGCGGTAGGCCTCTGCAGCTGGACAGCGGCTGATCAAGCGCACGCTGCAGCCGCGATGTCGCCACTCCGCAATAGCAGAAGAATCAGGCATGGCACGCTCTGCGACTTTTGCAATCAACCAAAGCTGGCCAGGGATGGCAAGGGGAAGTGTTGGTGCGACAACCAGCCTCAGGCTTTCTGGCTGAGCCGCCAAAGCTCGTTGACGGTTTTTCCTGATTCCACAGCCCGCAGACGCTTGACCAGCTCGAACATCTCGGTGCTTGCCAACTCGCCATTTTCTTGCCACTCCAGGCTGCGGGGCTCGAATAATTCCTGGCGAGGCGCTCTGTCCTCTGAACGATTCATAACTGCTACACGTTGATTGCAAGACCTTATGGAATTGATCAGGGGATCGAGACCGGTTCTGATCTTTATCAATGGAAGATTGTGTGAAGGAACACCCGCCCAGAGGCCGGTCACAGGCCTAAATAGGCCATCCCCGCTCGAGCTCCGTGGCCCTGGTACACCGCGATACCCCATATCCACATTGGGAGTTCGCCAGCGACTCCGGGGATCTGCTGCGGGTGGTGCCTGAGCGGGGAGGTCTGGTCACCGGCTGGCGCTGCAACGGCAAGGAGCTGATTTACCTCGATCTTGAACGCTTCCTCGACCCCGCCCAATCAGTGCGGGGAGGAATTCCCATCCTCTTCCCGATCTGCGGCGGCCTGCCGGACAACACCTTGCCCCTGCCCCAGGGGAACTTTCCCCTAGGTCAGCACGGCTTCGCCCGGCAGCTGCCATGGCAGTTGAGCGCACTAGAGGATGGCCAAGGCATCGCCCTTGAGCTCAACGACAGCGAGACAACCTTGACGAGCTATCCCTTCAGCTTTCTGCTGAGGCTTGAGCTGCGCCTGGTGCCAGGGGCCCTCGAGATCGACACCTCGGTGCAGAACCGCAGCCAGGAGCCGATGCCATTCAGCTTCGGCCTCCACCCCTACTTCAACCTCAGCAACCTCAAATCTCCCCGCTTTGAGGGGCTACCGGAGCGCTGCCTAAACCATCTATCGATGGCCGACGCCGACACGGCAGAACAAATGGCGCGATTGGACGACGGGATTGACCTGTTGGTCCGTCCCAGTGGTGACGTGCGTTTGCTGGATCCGGAAGCCGGCCTGGCCCTTGATTTGCAGCTAAGCGCCCCGTTCAACCTGGTGGTGCTCTGGACCGAACCGCCCCGTCCGATGGTGTGCCTGGAGCCCTGGACAGGACCTCGCCAGGCTCTGATCAGTGGCGATGGCAAGCTCGAAATTGGTCCCAGCGAAACGTGCCGGCTGCAGACCCGTTACGCCGTTAGCGCCTGCTAAGCCCCGTCAAGTTTGGCGGCCAAAACTGCGTCAGCTCTGGTTAGGCCATCCACCTTGTGGGTGTACACCTCAGCACTTGCGTGACCCCAGCCAAGGCTGAATTCGGCATGGTGACCCTCCGCTTCGCAGATCGCTCCAGCCCGGTTGAGCCAATCGAGAGCCTGCTGAAAATCAGCAAAGCTCCAGGCCTTTTGCAAGTGGTGTCCATCCACAACAACCCAACCGGGCAACTGGGGCAACAATTCGGCCAGTTCAGCGGCATCAAGGAGCGGCGCCCCGTCGCGGCAGGGAAGACAGCTTTCTTGGAAGAGGGCCATGGGAAGGACTGCTGGGAAGGTCTGTTGGGAATAGCTAAATCATGGCCCTTGTGAAGCCCGGTTGGCGGGCCGAAGACTTCCTAGAATTGGCATTATCGGCGAAGTACATGCCGTATCCCGACTACCCGATTCCGGCGGATGAATCCCAGCGCCAAAGGGATTTAGAGCGCCTTGGGGTACTTGACCATCCAGGCGATGAGCATTTTGAGCGATTGGTGCGGCTCGCCTCGACTGTGCTGGAAACACCGATTGCGCTCATCTCACTAGTGGATGGCGACCGCCAGTGGTTCCTTGCCCACCACGGCATAGACAGCACCGAAACGCCGCGGAAGATGGCCTTTTGCGCCCACGCCATTGCCGGTGATGAAACCCTGGTGGTGCCAGATGCCCACCAAGACCCGCGTTTCTGCACCAATCCCCTGGTGACTCAGGACCCAAAGGTGCGCTTCTACGCAGGCACACCCCTGCAGAGTCGTGACGGTCACAACCTGGGCACCCTGTGCGTGATCGACCGATTGCCGCGCCACTTCAGCTCCAGCCAGGTGCGACTGCTCGAGGATCTGGCCCAGTTGGTGCTGCGGGAACTTGAACTGCGTCGACTCACCACGGTTCATCCATTGAGCGCATTAGCAAATCGAGCAAACTTCCTGGAGCAAGCTGAGCCTGAACTGCTGCGGGCCCGCCAGGGAGGCGAAAACCTGGCCGTGCTGGCCCTGCAGCTCGACCACTTCGACCAGATCAAGAACCGCTGGGGTCTGCAGGCCTCGGATCGGGCGGTAATGGACGTTGCCGCCCTACTGCGCTCCCAGCTATGCGAGCAGGACCTGGTGGGTCAAACCGGCGACCAGGAATTCGCCCTATTGATGGTGAATGTTGACCTCGCTACAGCCATGGAACGGGCCGATGCCATCCGCACTGGCATCAGCGAGCTGCGGGGCGTCTTTTCGACCAGCGGCCACCAGCTAACCGCCAGTGGCGGCCTGACCCTGCTTGCCCCAGCCGATCACCAGCCCCTCGATGCCCTACTTCGGGCCGAACGGGCCCTATTCCTGGCGCAGGGCAATGGCCAAAACCAGATCGCCGAAATACTGGCTGACCCCCTAGAAGCAGAAAGCGCCCTAGAGTAAATATATCCACGCCCTTCAGCGGCCAATTCTGAGCCCTGAAATCACCACATCAGACTTATTGCAAGTCTGGGTAAATGATGGGTCCTGGCTTATTTGGCATTTCTAAAACAGGTCAATGACCTGACCATTGCGATTTCACCGCATCACAGTGTGGTTAAGTCGGCTGCAGTCGTCTACTGCGAGGGAAACTTCGCGGGGCTCGATGGCAAAACCGCCCACGGCCTAGTGCGCTTCTGTGAGGCCTTTGAAATCAGGGCCATTATTGATAGCCAATCAGCTGGAATTGATGCAGGCCTGCTACTAGACGGCATCAGCAACGGCATACCCATCGTGGCTGATCTAGATGAGGCTCTTGCCTTGCCAGGGCCCCGCGCCAGCACCTTCATCTATGGCATGGCGCCTGCAGATGGCCTCTATGGCAAAGAGGATCGCCGGGCTCTGCTGCTGGCCATGGCAGCTGGCCTAAATCTGGTCAGCGGCATGCGCGAATTCCTCAACGACGATAGTGAATTTGCCCAAGCGGCCAAGCGTCATCAAGTGTCAATCAGGGATGTGCGTCGTCCAGCCGCTTTGAAGGATCTTCGCCTGTTCAATGGTTCGATCGCCAAGGCACGCTGCATTCGAATCGCCGTGCTCGGCACCGATGGCGCCATCGGTAAGCGCACCACCGCCACGCTTCTGGTTCAAGCCCTAAACGCCAGCGGTATCCACGCCGCTTTGGTGAGCACCGGGCAAACCGGCTTGATTCAAGGGGGGCGCTATGGCATTCCCCTTGATGCCATTCCATCGCAGTTTTGCTCAGGGGAGGTGGAGGCCGCAGTGGTGGAGGCCTACTGCACGGAAAAACCAGCGGTGATCGTGATTGAAGGCCAAGGGGCCCTCAGCCATCCCGCCTACCTCTCTTCCAGCTTCATCCTGCGGGGCAGCCAGCCCCAGGCGGTGGTGCTGCAGCACGCGCCGGCACGCCGGCAGCTGAGCGACTTTCCGTTTATGCCGATGCCCACGCCTGCAAGCGAAATTCGCCTGATCGAATCCTTCGCGCCAACGCGGGTAATCGGCCTAACCCTGAACCACGAGGGCATGAATGACGCCGAGGTAGGTGCGGCCATTGCCCTTTATGCGGCCGAGCTCACCATTCCTGTTACTGATGCGGTGAGCCGACCTGCCTCTGCTCTGGTGGCAATGGTGCTGCGGGCTTTCCCCGAGTTGTGTATATCAACTGACGGCCAGCTTTGAGCGCACCGCGGCTGGAGATTCATCTCGAGCACCTGCAGCACAATGCCACCACCATGGTGAATCGGCTTGCCCGCCAAGGAATCAAGGTGACCGGGGTGAGCAAGGCAACCCTGGGCCTGCCGGAAATTGTGCGCACCTGGGTGGCGGCAGGGGTGCATTCCATCGGTGAATCGCGAATTGAATCAATCGAATCGCTTAGCCGCTGCGGGCTTGGCGTGCCCCTACTGCTGATTCGCTCGCCGATGCTCAGCCAGGTGGATCGGGTGGTGGCCCATGCGGCGATTAGCTGCAACAGCGAGGCGGTGGTGCTAAAGGCCTTGGCAGCTGCAGCGCATTGCCAGGGGGTGCGCCACGGAGTGCTGCTGATGGTGGAGTTAGGGGATCTGCGCGAGGGAATTCTCGCGGCAGACCTTGAGGCGATGGTGTTATTAACCCTGGCCCTGCCAAACCTGCTGCTGGTGGGCATCGGCACCAACCTGGGTTGTCAAAACGGCGTTGCCCCAGATGAAGCGAATATGGGCGAACTATCGCGTCTGATCGAAGCCCTGGAAAGGCGTTTTGGCATCAGGCTCGAGTGGTGTTCGGGAGGTAATTCAGCCAATCTTCCCTGGCTGACTGGTGGCGGCGTTCCGGGGCGCATCAACCACCTGCGCCTCGGCGAGGCCCTACTGCTGGGGCGAGAGCCCCTCACCCGCACAGCCATACCAGGGCTGTACACCGATGCCATCACCCTGGTGGCAGAGGTGATCGAGTCCAAGCGCAAGCCAAGCCGTGCCTGGGGAAAGCGTCACTGCACCAGTTTTGCCAAAGGGCCAGTCGCTCCCCAAACGCAACCAGACCAGCCCATGGCCATGCGAGCGCTACTTGCCCTGGGCGAACAGGATGCCGATCCGGCCGGTCTTAGTGCCCCTGGGATCAGCATCGAGGGCGCATCCAGCGACCACTTGGTGGTGAGCGGAGCGGCAGAGGCGTTGGCGCCGGGCGATGAACAGCGCTTCCAGGTCAGCTACAGCAGCCTGCTGCGGGCGATGACATCTCCATTTGTGAGCCGTTGTTTCATCGGCGGACCTGCCTAGGGTTCGCAATTGGTAATGGCCCCTTCATGCAGTCGCCCCTTCGCTCAGCTGGCAGTCCCGATGGTCCTGGAGCAACCCTCAGCCTGATTGCGGCCGTGCTGGTGGGCATCGCGATTCTGCTCAGCCAAACCGTGTTCATCGTGCCGGCCGGCAACGTGGCCGTTGTCACAACCCTTGGCAAGGTCACCGGTACCCCCCGCAGCCCCGGCGCCAACATCAAGGCCCCCCTGGTGCAGAACACTTCGCTGTTTGACGTGCGTACCCAGGTGCGACCGGAGCAGTTTTCTACTCTCACCAAGGATCTCCAGGTGATCCAGGCCACTGCCACGGTGAAATACGCCATGAAGCCTGCAGAAGCGGGGCGGATTTACGAGACGATCGCCACAGATGACCAGCAGATCTATCCGCGCGTAATCCAACCATCACTACTGAAGGCACTCAAATCAGTCTTTTCGCAATACGAGTTGGTGACTATTGCCACCGAATGGAACTCCATTTCGGAGCTGGTTCAGGAGAAGGTAGCCGAGGAACTGCGCAAGTTTGATTATGTGAGCGTGCAGGGACTCGATCTCACCGGCCTGCAAATCGCCGAGGAATACCGCGCCGCGATCGAACAGAAACAAATTGCCGAGCAGCAGCTTTTGCGCGCCCAAACCGAGGTCTTGATCGCCGAGCAGGAAGCCAAGCGCTACGAAACGCTCAACTCAAGCCTCGATGACCAGGTGCTCTACAAGCTCTTCCTCGACAAGTGGGATGGCCAGACCTCCGTGGTGCCGGCCCTGCCGGGTACGGCTGGGGGGAGCGGCAACTCGGTGATCGTCAACGGTCGGCGCTGATGGCCTTAGGTGGGTCGCTCTCACGGCGCCGCAGCCTCCAGGCGCAAGCCGGGCCTAATAGCTGTTGGAGAAGAAGGAGGCCGCCTACCCGGCTCCCAGATCCGCACCTGCATCAGACCCTGAACCTTCGGTTCGAAGCGGGTAAGCCAGCCGGAGCTCCAGGTGATCTCAACCTCGCTCTTATCCAGCCGCCAAGTGCCGCCAGCCTGAGTATTGATGGCGTTGAAGGCGAGGCCGTTTGACATCAGGCTCACGGTAGTGACGGACCGATCCGCCTGAGCTGGCTGGATGCGATAAACACCAACCGCATCGGCCATCGCACCGCTTAGTTGCACGGCCTTGCCTTGGTTGCTCGGAGATGCGAGGCGGCTCTCCCCCGGCGCCCACGACCATTGCCAGGGGCCGGCCGGCCCGGTGAGGATCGCATCGCTCCAGCCATCGCTGTAATCGATCCGCACGCCGTTGCCCCAGGGGTACCAGCGCCCCTGCTCGTAAAGCTGGTTGTCGCGCAGCTGGCTGCTACCGCCCAATGGCACCCCATCTACGCCAGTGGTGCTGACGGCCCGGCCATCGGCGCTAAGGCGCACGTTGAAAAGGTTGTTGGCGTTGTCGGTCAGGGCCCAGACGCCTGTGAAGCGCTTGTGCTGCTGCTGCTGTTCAGCCGCGATGGCGTGAGGCAGTGGTTGTTCCGCCGCCTGCAGGTTGCCTGCAATCGGGGCTAGAAGGAGCAACAAGAACGGAAGCCGTCTCAAGAGACGACTAATGGCGCTGACGGGCATCTTCAGGCACAGCTTGCTGGATCCATAATCACATCGGCACGCCTTAATGACGAGGACCCCATACCGGGGCTCCGCTGATGATCGACGCCGAGCACGCATGGAAACTGCTGCGGCTTGCGACTGGGAATACTAGCCAGGTATCCGACTACTTCTGAGCATCATTGCTGAAGCCGGTGTTGTAATGGAGGGCAAGGCTGTGGCGGCTAAAACCGAAACGCGGACCATGCAAGGCAACCATTACCTGTGCCACGGCAAACCAGTTGCAGAACTTCCAACCTTCATTAACCCAAAGACTACTCTCGCACCCACTCTTGTTCCACATATGAACCCGAGACAGCTAAAGACTGACACACCGATGTGGAAGTGGTAGTGGAGGTATTAAACCCCGTAAAATTCTGATGAACCAAAAATCAAAGCCCGAGACAAATTCACCACGGTTACCGACGAAGATGGCGATGGCTACGTCAATATAATTGGCATAAAAGGAAAGAGAAATGGAGAAAAAATCACAGGCCCTCTAACCAGCCAGCACCTCTATTCCAGGCAATAGACCATACGCAGGAGACAATTTGATAGCCCATGAAAAGGCAATGCCAAATCCCCAGCTCACCGGCGATGGATTTCAATTCTAAGTTGAAGCAAGAGGTTGCTCCAATATCTTTTTTGCTGACTTTCTTCAACCACATAGATACCTAGAGTTTCACTCCGCGCCGCCATACCCCGAAGGCGCAGTAGCGCCAAATAGTGAAACAAGCGTGCTATTTCATGCGTTAATTGCGTCTTAATTTCAATTCAAACAGAGTTATTCAGGCGAGGGATCTCCTCCACTCTCGACAGGCGCCAAATCTTTATAGGCTGTCATAGGGTCTTAAGGTCCGATGCAAATACAGTTATTTACCCAGCGTCAATGGTCGAATGGAGCAGAGATTAACAACATTTGCATCGATCAGCGATACCCAGTCATATTTATCTGCAGCTCAATGTCTAGCCTAGATAAATACAAACGCCATGCTTAACGTGTTCACGATCCTCGGGTTCGGAACAGTTCTTACTTTTTTGATCCGTACATCAGGTGAATTGCTTCTCGCAAGGGTGCCTTGATCATCTGGATTGCAGTGACTTCATTAATGCCCCAAACCTTAGGGCTTAGGTGGGTTACGGGCCAACTCTCATCAAGAGAGGAACGAAGCTGTGACATAGGCGTCTTACTAAGCTGGAGTTTCTGCGATCGACCACCAGCAATGCTTCACGTCAGCCAGCTCGATTGTGGCAGCGCAGAGCGGTTCAATTCTGCCCACATGGTGCATGTGCCTCTGGGGGATGGCAGGCACCTGATCACCCTTAGCGGCATCGTCACCTTGGACTACAAGTCTGCTCACCAGGCCCAGCGCCACTCCCAAACCAGTGGGTGGGCGGAAGAGGAGCTTCAACTGGATTTGTTACTTCCCCCCGAATTCGTGGCGGGGGGGCAGCGTCTTCGCCTTGAGCAATGCGCCCCGCTGCTGACGATAAATGCAATCGGGGGCGTCTCCACAGTCGGCTGGGCTGTCAATGCTTGCCAGGGGCCGGGCCCGATCGAGTTATCTGAAATCTTGCCCATTCGAGCAGAGATCGGAGTGTTCAACACAGGGGAAGTCCTGCACGCGATTGGCTATCACGTGACATTGACCGGTCATTCCGTTACTCATTGATCCTGGGTGGCGGGGCGTCAACTTCCCTGGCAGAGGGGGGAGCAGGACTCCCAGCCCACCCATGGCCCACACCCCGGTG
>NZ_JAGQBL010000019.1:0-35937 GCF_024345615.1 Cyanobium sp. Maggiore-St4-Cus | reverse complement strand
GGTCACCGCCAACCGCTTCTGGAGCCAGATCTTCGGGATCGCCTTCTCCAACAAGCGCTGGCTGCACTTCTTCATGCTGTTTGTGCCGGTGATGGGTCTTTGGACCAGCAGCATCGGCATCATCGGCTTGGCCCTCAACCTGCGCGCCTATGACTTCGTGTCACAGGAGATCCGCGCTGCAGAGGACCCCGAATTTGAAACCTTCTACACCAAGAACATCTTGCTGAATGAAGGTCTGCGTGCCTGGATGGCACCGGCTGACCAGCCGCATGAAAACTTCGTCTTCCCTGAAGAGGTTCTGCCCCGCGGCAACGCTCTTTGATCGAAGCTTGGTTTTGATATCCGAAATCAAGTTCAGCGCCCCCACGGGGGCGCTTTTTTATTGGCTAAATTTTGCGGGTTCTGTCAGCAGTGATGTGGCAAAGATCTGGACCTTCGGGTGCTGATCCTGCCGAATGCATCGCCGGCTGGCTCCAATCCCCAGAGGAGGAGGTGCCCGTGAGTTCCAGTTGTTTCACCCAGGGTCTGCTGATCGCGGAGAACGCCGGCTGATTTCGGCGCCTGATTCCTGATCAAACGGTTCCGCGCCATAGCGGACCCGGCGAGAGCCCCCGACGAGCCCAGTGCCCGTCGGGGGCATCGTTTTTGGGAGCGCGTGTCATTGTGCGCAGTGGCACAGGCCCAGGTGCTGCTGCTGTGATACGGGGTGATTATGTGTTCGGCGCATTGCGCCATCTCGTGTGAGGAACCCATGAAACTCTTTAAGCAACTCCTGGTTGCACCTGCAGCCCTTGGTCTGCTGGCCCCCGTGGCCGCTACCGCAGCTGAGCTCAACTTGGACGGCGTCAACAAGTACGCCTCCGAGGAGCAAGTCACCAGCATCTCCCAGTTCTCTGACGTCAAGCCCACCGACTGGGCTTACCAGGCTCTGTCCAACCTGATCGAGCGCTACGGCTGCGTCGCTGGTTACCCCGACGGCACCTACAAGGGCGCCCGGGCCATGACCCGCTTCGAAGCTGCTGCTCTGCTCAACGCTTGTCTCGACCGCGTCACCGAAGTGACCGACGAGCTCAAGAAGCTGATGGCCGAGTTCGAAAAGGAACTCGCCATCCTCAAGGGTCGCGTTGACGGCCTCGAGGCCAAAGTGGGCGAGCTGGAAGCTAACCAGTTCTCCACCACCACCAAGCTGAAGGGTATCGCCACCTTCACCATCGGCGGTGCTTCCAACGGTTACGTGGGTGCTTTTGCTCCCGTTACTGTCAACGCTAATAACACGCTTCAGCAAGCTGCAACCATCGTCAGCGGCCAGCAAGCTGAGAAGGTCGCCTTCAACTACGACGTCCGCCTGATGCTCGACACGAGCTTCACCGGTAAGGACCTGCTGCGCACCACCCTGCGCTCCGGCAACTTCGGTGGCTCCGTGTTCGGTGCCAACGGCTCCGCTCTGCTGGAAACCGCCTTCCAAGAGGAAGCTGGCTCTGATGTGGTCAGCATCGACCGCCTCTTCTACCAGTTCCCGATCGGCGAAAACTTCACCGGTACCTTTGGTGCCAAGGTGCGTCAGGACGACATGCTGGCCATGTGGCCCAGCGTTTATCCCACTGACTCCATTCTGGATCGCTTCACCCTGGCCGGTGCCAACGGTGCTTACAACCTCAACCTGGGTGCCGGTGCCGGTATCTGGTACGAGAAGGAAGGCTTCAGCCTAAGCGTCAGCTACGTCTCCAATGAGTACGCGGCTCCCTACAGCTACCAACAGAACACCGTTGTTAACGGAGTTACTACTGGTGGTGGTCTAGGTGATGGCAGCACCACCACCGTTCAGGTTGGTTACGCAGCCAAAAACTGGGGTGCTGCTTTCGCTTACAACTACACCGAAGCTGCCTCCATTCTTGGTGGGATCACAACTCTCCCCACCGAGGTCAACGTCTACAACGTCAACGGTACCAACAACTACGGCTTCAGCGCCTATTGGCAGCCTGAGCAGGCTGGTTGGTTGCCTTCGATCAGTGCAGGCGTTGGTGCCAGCCAGTACAACGGTTCTAACTCCTCCGACGACACCTGGTCCTGGATGGTTGGCCTGCAGTGGGCTGACGCTGTCATCAAGGGCAACGCCTTCGGCATCGGCCTGGGTGAGAACAACACCGACGTCAATCAGTTCGGTCTGGAAGTCTGGTACAAGTTCCAGGTCACCGACAACATCAGCGTGACCCCCGCGATCTTCTGGATCGAGAACGGCGGTTTCGACTACAGCGCCCGTACTACGGACGACAGCTTCGGCGCCGTGCTGAAGACCACCTTCAAGTTCTGATCCTCAGAACCCAACTGGACCGGATTCCTCACACATTTCCGGTCCTTCGTCCTTCACTTCTCAACACACACCTCGATCAACCCCGGCTTCGGCTGGGGTTTTTTGTTGGGCAGCCGCAGCGATATCTGCGGGCAGTGGGGCTTGAGTTCCTAAAGTCATCAACAAATTCCTTTGCTTGCGGAGGCCTCGCCCTGGCTGCTGCTGAACCCACTGCAGATCCTTATCGCGTGCTGGGTGTTTCACCCACTGCCAGCGGCGCTGAAATCAAGGCCGCCTACCGGTCCCTGGTGAAGCAGCACCACCCTGATGCCGGCGGTGATGACCGCACAATCCTGGCCCTAAATGCAGCCTGGGAGGTATTACGCGATGCCGATCGCCGCCGCCGCTACGACCTCACAGCGCCCACCTCTTTAGATCCGGCTGGCGCCAGTTTTTCCGTGAAGCGGGCCCGTGCTCAGTCCACACGCAGCGCTGCCACTGATGCCGTATTGCAGCAGTGGTTGCAGCAGGTGTATGCGCCTATTGATCGGCTTCTGGCTCAAGTGATCAACCCATTCCCAGCCCAGCTCAAGGCCCTTTCAGCCGATCCCTACGACGACACCTTGATGGAGTCATTCTGTGCCTTTCTCGAGCAGGGCCAGGCGCGCATAGACAAGGTTGAGTTGATCTACCGCTCCCAGGTATGTCCACCAGGAGGCCAAGCATTTGCTCTCGATCTTTATCACTGCCTCAGCTTGGTGAAAGACGCTCTCACTGAACTGGAGCGCTACACCATGGGCTACGTTGATTCATATCTGCACGATGGTCGAGAGCTTCTCAAGCAGGCTCGACTGCGCCGTCAGTCATTGCAGTCCCAGCGGCGGGAGTTAGCTGGTTGAGCTGATTTAATTTGGCGTAGGTTCAATTTGCGCGGCAATGACTGCCTCTGGAGAAAAGAGGGCCGCTAAAAAACCTCCTAGCACCATTATCAGGAGGCAGAAGTAAAATGCTGCAAATAAAACGGTGTGGGTTGTTAGTGGGAAAAGCATTACTAGTAATGTGGCTGCATAGGGTGCTGCCATTCTTTGTCTTTCGTGGCACGCCAGCGCAAACCAGCGCCAGCCAAGTGCTATTGCTAGCAGGAGGCCGCCAAGGCCAATTAACCCTGTTTCGGCTGTTAGTTCTAGGTAAATATTGTGGGCATGGGTGGGCTTGTCTCGATGGCCATGGGGAGTGAGCTGGGCATATAGCGGGTAGGCAGGGCGGAATGCATTGATGCCAACCCCGGTAAGGGGGCGATCTTGAATCATTTTTAGCCCTGCGTCAACAAGAAAAGCTCTGTCGGAGGTGAAGCGGTTTAAGGAATTAAACAGTCGCTTGCTTGATGTGGCATCGCTTGGATTTTCGCGTAGCTCCTGAAGTGAGGCGACCATTTCGCTTCCGGACGAGATCATCCAGTTCGACCGTTGTTGAAGGGTTGGTGCAAATGGATATACAGCAACTACGGTTGCCACCAATATCGCTAAGCCAATTAGGCGGGTGCGCCTACTCCAGAGACTCGATAGTGCAATCAGGCCTAGGCCCAGTAGTAATAGATTATTGCGTTGGCCCGAGAGGGTCACCGTTATTACAATTCCACTTAGAAGGGCAATGGCCCAGCGCTGGCGTTGTTTTAGAGGCTCCCACAGCACCAGTGGGGTCATTGCTGCCACGATTATGCCAAAAATGCCGTTGGTAGTGAACGGCCCATTAATCATCCCCTCCGCTTTTGGCGTGATCCCAAATACATCTGCGCCGGTGAGAGCTTGCAGCAGGCCATCGCCGATCCAAGCGGCAATCACTATCACTAGACCAGTTTGCAGCCAGCTGTGATCTTGCTGGTGGCGGAGCCCATAGAGCACGCTTAGGCCGGCCAGCCCAACCAATACAACTGAGGCGATTTCACCCCAGCTTTTGCTCGGAGCTAGTGATGTGGGTATGGAAAGCAACCCTGGAATCAGTAAACACAGCAGCAGCAAACCCAGCCGTTTGGCAGGTTCAGCAACCGCTCCCCATTCGCCGCGCCAGGTAAGGGCTAAGCCCAGTAGGGCTGACCCCACCAACGGCACCCGGTATTCCCCCGGGAAGGGCTGCCAGGCCACCATCAGGAGCGCAAACAACCGGCAAAGATTGGTCAGAGTCAACGCTCTACCAAGGGTGCCAAAGGTCACAAAGCTGGAAAGTCTGTTCAAGCAGGAAAGGCCTCCAGCTGATCCAGCCGCAGCCACACATCCGGCACCGGGCGTCGCCAGCGCAGCTGGGCATAGTCACCCTTGATGGCAAGGATTTCGCCAGGACCCTCCACCAAGTAGGCCGGCAGTTGCGCTTCGCTGGCGCTGGCTTCCAGGCTGCCGATGTAAGCAGCTTTGTCTACCCGCACCAGGCTGCCCTTTTTCAAGGGTGTCTGGGCTGCAGGTGCTGGGGCGGCGTCAGCCATGGTGAATTTGTTTGTTGGCTCAGGCTAAGGCGCTCTGGGCAGCCCCTCCCAATTGCAACCGCCTAGCCTCCCTCAAGCTGTTAGGTCTGAAATGCGGCTGCTGCTGCTGGGTTGTTCGGGGTTTGTAGGTCGCGAGCTGGTGCCTTTTCTGCTTGAGCTAGGCCATGAGCTAACCCTCGTGAGCCGTCAGTCCCAGCCCTTTCCGGCTCTGGTCGGTAAGAGACTGGCCTGCATACGCCTAGATCCGGCCGATGCGGCCAGTTGGGCTGATAACGGCCTCGATAGGGCCCTCTCTGAGGCGGAGGGTGTCGTGAACCTCGCCGGTGAGCCGATCGCTGAACGTCGTTGGACCCCTGGCCACTGCCAGCTGTTGCTGCAAAGCCGCGTTCGCACAACTGAGCTGCTGGTGGCTGCCTTGGCGCGGCTGGAGCAGCCCCCCGCCGTGTTGGTTAATGGTTCAGCCGTGGGCTTCTACGGCTCCAGTACGCAGACGCGCTTCAGCGAGACCAGCCCAGCCGGGGGCGATTTTCTGGCCGAGATCTGTCAGCGCTGGGAAGCGGCCGCTGATCAGGTTCCAGCTGCTTGCCGGCTGGTGAAGCTGCGCATCGGCATCGTGTTGGGCCCCGATGGTGGTGCCCTCGGCAAGATGTTGCCCATCTTCCGTTTGGGTTTCGGTGGGCCGGTCGGTTCCGGACGCCAGTGGATGAGCTGGATTTATCGCCACGACCTCTGCCGCCTGATCGCCACGGCCCTTGAGGATGGCGCTTACAGCGGCGTCTACAACGCCGTTAGCCCGGAAACCACCACCATGGGCCTGTTCGCCAGTGCCCTAGGCAAGGCCCTAGGGCGCCCCAGCCTGTTGCCCGTGCCAGGGCCGATCCTGCAGCTGCTGCTTGGCGACGGGGCCCAGGTGGTGCTTGAGGGCCAGCAGGTGCTGCCCGAGCGCTTACTGGCCCAGGGATTCACTTTTCAGTATCCCCAGCTCAGCGCTGCCCTCGCCGCTGCCACCAACCCAGCACCCCGCTGAGCAGGGCAGCTCCCATCAACAAGCCAATTGCCGGGGTAAAAAGCGGTTCCCACAGCCGCTGAAACAACTCCAGGGGGGCTTCGATGTGTTGGCTGTGCAGGGTTACGGCTACCGCAAACCAAATTGCCCCGGCAATCACCACAAACACATCCACCACCAGCAGGGTGTCCATCGATCCCTTGAGTTGCTGCAGCAAGCTGGGGGGGGTAGGTGTGGTCATGGCAGCTCAGAGGCCTGATTAGGGCGCAGCATTGCCATGATCGCCGCTGCCATCGCCTGGCTGCCGCCGGGAGCGCCGATTCGCTCCAGGCCAATGGCGGCCAGGGACTGGCGTAGGCCTGGTCCTTGCTTGGGATCGCTTTGCTGCTTAAGCAGTTCCTGAGCCAGCTGGGCGGTGGCGGCCAGGGTTGCTGCACTGCCGCTGCTGCCGGGGGCGCAGTGCACGCCTGGGCCAAGCAAGCGGCGCTGGGCTTCAGCAAAGCCCGCTGTGAATTGGGGGCCCTGTCCCACCAGCTGCAGCACTGGCTTGCCTAGCCCCACGGCCTGTTCGGCGGCGGTGCCAGCCATGCACAGCACCAGCTGGGAGGAGGCCAAGATCTCCCCAAACTGGCCCCAGCCAAGTTCAACTGCCAGGGGGCCGCGAACCAGCCGGTCGCTTGCCTCGAGCCGCCAGCCCATGGGGCCGGCCAGCTTGGCAACGCGACTGGCGTCGAGCTCGGACACCAGGGCGGCGCGTAGCCGCAGGGGCTGGCTGCGCGCCCATTCCTCGGGCAGCAGGGCCAGCACCCGCAGCATCAGAGCGAAATTGCGCGCCGCTTCCGGCAGGCGGCTACCTGGCACCAGCGCCAGAGGCTGCAACGCTGTTAGAGGCTGGAGTGATTGGGTTGTGGCGGCGCTCACCACGTCGAGGAAGGGATTGCCGAGGAAGACCACGGCACGGTGCAGTTGCTGGCTGAGGTCGCTGGCGGTGAGGGAATCGCGGCTCCAGATGGCTTTGATGCTTGCTTGGTTCAGCAGCCAGCCGCAGGGCCAGGGCAGGCGCAGGCGGCCTTCGTAGTGGCTGGAGTAAGCAACTAGATAAACGGCGCTGGGCAGGCCCGAGAGCCAGCTCCCCAGTACCGCGAGCACATCGCCCACGGCCACCACCAGGCCGTAGTGGCGGCGGCGGCGGCGTAGAAGCAATAGCCGGCCGAGCACATGGCCCATCTGGCCTTCCAGCAGCTCGCTGAGCCTTCCGCGCAGGCTGGTGTAGCCGAGGCCGCCCGTGCTGCAGCTGCGGGTGCGGCCCAGCACCGGCACGCCCCGCTGGCGATAGGGGCTGCCGTGACCGACCAAGGGCAGAGCCTCAACCGGAATGCCCCGCTGCATCAGCTCGGCAGCTACGAGGGCACCACTGAGGTCTTCCCCGTGGCCGTTGCTGAGTAGCAGAACCGGTTTCAACCCGCCAGCCAGGCCTTCAGCTTCTCCATGGCCTTCCAGCCTGGTTTGCGCACTAGGCCATCGGCGATCGACTTCTGCAGGTCGCCAGTCATCTCCGGCGCCATTGCCATTACCCGCTGCACAATTTCGACGTGTTCGCGGACCCCTTTGGCGCCCGTTTCCAGCATGGCCAGGCTCAGGTTGATGCGGGCCTGGGGGTCCTGGGGGTTAAGGCGCACGGCGGTTTTGGCGGAGCGCAGGGCGGCTTGGGGCTGCTCATCGAGCAGCTGCAGCCAAGCCAGGCAGGTCCATCCCGCCGACTGGTTGGGGGACTGCTCGGTGATAGCGATGAAGCTATCGATCAATTCAGCCGGTGCCACTCCCTCCTGGTAGCGCTGCATGGCCTGCTCGAACAGGGACGGTACGTCTGCTGAGGTCATAGGGAGGCGGCTTGCCTGGTCATCTGCTCAGATTGCCACCCGATGGGCATTACACCGCAAACGAGCTGCCGCAGCCGCAGGTCTGGCTGGCATTGGGGTTGGTGAAGTTAAAGCCGCCGCCGATCAGGGCACTGGAAAAATCCAGCTGCATTCCGTAGATGTAGAGCAGGCTCTTGGGATCGCACACCACCGCGAAACTGGGAGCATCGGCGGGTTCGTAGGTGTAGTGCTCGTCATCGCCCTGGATCGCGCTGGCATCGATGAAGTCCATCGTGTAGCTCATTCCGCTGCAGCCCCCGGAGCGCACGCCCACCCTCAACACCTTGGCCTCGCCCTGCTGGTTCATCAGAGCCCCCAGCTGCTTCATGGCCGGTTCGGTGATCAGGATCCCCTTCCCGTCTTTGGCGGTGAAGGTGGGTTGGGCCTGGGCTGCAACAGCAGTGACAGTTTCGGTACTCATCAAGATCTACGCCAGTTGCAACCACTGTATGGAGGCTCCCCGTTCGCTGCCTGGCGGAGTGTCTCCATAGAGTCAGCGCACTACTGAGGGTTGAAAGGGTGCAGGTCGCCATCGTGGGAGCGGGACTGGCCGGTTTATCTGCGGCGGTGGATCTGGTGGATGCCGGCCACCAGGTGGATCTCTACGAGGCCCGGCCGTTTCTGGGCGGCAAGGTGGGCAGCTGGGTGGATGAGGGCGGCAACCACATTGAGATGGGGCTGCATGTGTTCTTTTTCAACTACGCCAACCTCTTCGCCCTGATGCGCAAGGTGGGGGCGATCGACAACCTGCTGCCCAAGGACCACACCCACCTGTTTGTGAATACTGGCGGCGATCTGCGGGAGCTCGACTTTCGCTTCGCCCTTGGCGCTCCCTTCAACGGCTTGAAGGCCTTCTTCACTACTCCCCAGCTCGACTGGATCGACAAGCTGCGCAATGCCCTGGCCCTAGGCACCAGCCCGATCGTGCGCGGCTTGGTGGACTACGAGGGGGCCATGAAGACGATCCGAGCCCTGGATCGGATCAGCTTCCAGGAGTGGTTTGTGGGCCATGGCGGCAGTGAGCAGAGCATTAAGCGGATGTGGAATCCGATCGCCTACGCCCTGGGCTTCATTGATTGCGAGGCGATCTCGGCCCGCTGCATGCTCACGATCTTCATGATGTTTGCCTCCAAAACCGAGGCCTCCAAGCTCAACCTGCTCAAAGGCTCGCCCCACCGCTGGCTCACGGGCCCGATTCTCGACTACATCCAGCAGCGCGGCGGCCGGCTGCATCTGCGCCACCGGGTTACGGAGGTGCATTTCGAGGAGGGGGCAGCTGGCGTCGATGGCCAGCCCGTTACCCGGGTGAGCAGCCTCACTCTCGGCACCCCTGAGGGCGATGTCTCCGTAGTCGCAGACACCTATTTGGCCGCTTGTGATGTGCCTGGTATTCAGCGAATGCTGCCCCAAGCCTGGCGCCGCTGGCCCCTATTCGACAACATTTACAAGCTTGATGCGGTGCCGGTGGCCACCGTGCAGCTCCGTTATGACGGCTGGGTAACCGAGCTCGGTGATGGCGCCGCCGCCACCGCCACCCGAGCCGATCTCAGCAGCCCCGCTGGCCTCGACAACCTGCTCTACACCGCCGACGCTGACTTCAGCTGCTTCGCCGATCTGGCCCTGGCCAGTCCCGAGGATTACCGCAAGCAGGGGCAGGGCTCCTTGCTCCAGTGCGTGCTCACCCCAGGTGATCCCTGGATTCCCAAGAAAACCGAAGAGATCGTGGCCCACACCGACGCCCAGGTGCGAAGCCTGTTCCCTTCGGCCGCGGGCCTGAAGCTGGTGTGGAGCAACGTGGTGAAGCTGGCCCAGTCCCTTTACCGCGAGGCTCCAGGCATGGAGCCCTACCGACCAGAGCAAGCCACGCCGGTAGCCAATTTTTATCTGGCCGGTAGTTACACCAAGCAGGATTACATCGATTCGATGGAAGGCGCCACCATGAGTGGGCGCTTAGCCGCAGCTGCGATCCTGGGAAGCCAGGCTGCGCTGGCCACCAACACCTCTGTTTCGTAGGAGATTCCATGGGCCGTTGGCTTGAGCACAGCGTCACCACAGAGATCCGGGCCTCGGTGGATCAGGTGTGGGAGGTATGGAGTGACTTGGAGGCGATGCCCCAGTGGATGCGCTGGATCGAGTCGGTTGTAACCGAGCCCAACGATCCCGATCTCACCGATTGGACCCTGGCGGCGCAAGGCTTCCGCTTCCATTGGAAAGCCCGTATCAGCCAGCGGGTTGAGGCCCAGCAACTGCACTGGGAGTCGGTGGGAGGCCTGCCCACTAAGGGTGCGGTGCGCTTCTATTCCCAGGCGCCCGAGCTCACGGCGGTCAAGCTGAGCGTTAGCTATGAACTGCCCGGGGTCTTGGCACCATTGATGGAACCAAGCATCCTGGGTGGAATTGTGACCAAGGAGCTTCAGGCCAACCTTGATCGATTCCGTGATCTCGTTGAATCTCGCAACCCCTAAGTTCCTCGGCGCTGCCATCGCTGCAGCCCTGCTGCAGGCCTCGTGCTCTGGGGAGAAGCTCCCGCAGGCCTCCAGCCAGGCAACCTCGCCGCCTAAGTCGCAGCCGGCGTCCCCAGCACCAGCGCCTGTTGGGGCACCAGCTCCCTTGGCGGGACTGACACCCCTGCCCAGCTCCAACCAGGTGGTGGCTTCCGTTTCGTCAGGGCGTGTTGATCCATTTGCGCCCCTGGCGACTCCCGCAACAGCTTCCTCTGCCCGGCCGATACTTCTCAGCCTCCCCCCTGGCTTGATCTTCAACGGCGTGATTCGCTCCGGCGGCACCCCGGAGGCTCTGGTGCAGTTCGGTGCCGAGAGCGGCACCTTGCGGGTCGGTCAGAGAGGCGGCAGCACCACGGACTACAGAACCACGGACCACAGAACCACCCCCCTACTGCCGGCGGGTTGGAGCGTGGCCAGCATTGATGTTCAAAATGGTCGCCTCACCCTGCGTCAGGGCAAGCAGGCGGTGACGGCCGAGCTCTGAGGCTGCGGCCGCAGGCATCCACCAGTCCAGTCAGGTCATGGGGATCGGCTTCAGCGTCGACGCGGCCAAGTAGCTGCCGGCAGCGCTCGCTGGTTTGGGGTCCGATTGAAACCACGGCCACCCCCTCCAGCTGGCTGCTCCAGGTGGGCCCGAAAGCCCCTTCCAGCAGCTGGCAGGTGTGGCTCACGGTTTTGCCGCTGCTGAAGGTGATTGCGTCGAGGCGCCGTTGCTCTAGGGCGGCCACCGCAGCGCTGGGTAAACCCTCTGGACAGCCGGTTTCGTAGGCGGCAACTTCAACCACCCGGACACCAGCAGCGGCGAAGGCATCCGCTAGCAGGGTGCGGCCGCCGCTCTGCACCCGGGGCAGCAAAAGGCGCAGCCCCCAACCCGAGACGGGAAAGTGCTCCAGCAGGCTGTCGGCCACAAAGCTGGGCGGGATGAAGTCGGCGGGCGATCCCAACGATTCGAGCTGAGCTGCGGTTTTGCGGCCTACCGCAGCGATCTTCAGGTGGCTGGGCCGCCGTGCCAGGGAGCGGCCGATGCGGCGCAGCCGCTGTTCCACGGCCTCAACGCCGTTGCCACTGGAAAAAACCAGCCAGTGGAAATCATCAAGCTCGGCCAGGGCATCGTCGAGGGGCCCCCATTCATCTGGTGGGGTCACCACCAAGGCAGGGAGGTCGACCACCGTGGCGCCAGCGGCTTCAAACAGGCGCCGGGCTTCACCTAGCTGGGTTTCGGCCCTGGTCACGGCGATGCTGCGGCCGCTCAGATAGGAGTCAGAAGCCATGGCCAGGGGGATCACTGGTCATCCAGCTTGACCATGCTGCCCGCCTGTTGCCGCAGTGCTTCCGCTTCGCTTTGCCGGTTTTGCTGCTCCAGCAGGGAAATCGCCTGGCGGAAGCCGCTGCGGGCCCCTGGCACATCACCGCTGAGCAGCAGGGCAACGGCCAAGTTCTGCTGGGCGGCGGCCAGGCTTGGATCGCGCTCCAGGGCTGAGCGGTAGGCCGCGATTGCCGCCGGCAGCTGGCCGCGTCGCCGCTCGCTAATCCCCAGGTGCAGCCACCCGAGTGCCAGTTCGGGCGCTGCTGCGCAGGTCTGGCGACACAATTCGCAGGCCTCTTCCAGGGCACCCTGGCTCTTCGTGCTGGGCTCTTGCAGCAGGGCGGCCAGATTTAGCCGGGCCGCCAGGGTGAGCCGCGGCGGCAGGGGTAGCTCCAGGGCTTGGCGGTATAGCTGGCAGGCGTGCTTTGGGTCGCTGCTGCCCAGGGCGATCGCCAGGTGCAGCAGCAGCTCGTAGCGCTCGGGGTGGCGGCTGGCTGGACACCGGGCTAACCCCTGCTGCAGCAAGGCGATGCCGCGTTCGCGGTTGCCCTCGCTCACCTCCAGGCTGCCGAGCTTGCCGCAGGCGTAGGGATCCCCAGGATTGGCGGCAAGGTCGGCCTCCATGGCCTGGCGCAGCCGCTCTGCCTTGGCACCGCTGGCCAGCAGATCACTGCGGTAGCCATCGTGGGCTAGCGCAGGCACATCGCAATCCGCCAGATGCCAGTGGGGCTCCTTTTCCAGCAGGGCCAGCACGCTGTCATCCACCATCGAGTGGTAAGGCCGGCTCCAGTGGATGGCTGGATGGCGGCGAAACAGGCGGCTCACATTTGAGTAAGGCGACTGGGCCGCCCCCAGCTCCTGCCGCAGCAGGTTGATCAGCAGCAGGTCCGGCTCGGCCATCAGGGATTGGAGTGGCTGGCGGGCCTCGGGCAGCAGCCACTCGTCGGCATCGAGCACGAGCACCCAGTCGCCGTGCACGTGCCCCAGGGCCTCATTGCGGGCTGGGGCGAAATCCCCTGGCCAGGGCAGCTGATGCACCACCGCACCGCAGCTCTTGGCGATGGCGATGGTGGCATCGCTGGAACCGGTGTCCAGCAGCACCATCTCATCGACGAAGCCCGCCACCGAGGCCAGGCAGCGCTCCAGCCGCTCGGCTTCGTTGCGCACGATCATCGAGAGACTGAGCATGGGCCGGATGGGGACGGGCTGGAAACAGGCAGCTTGGCTCCGGCTCAGTCGGTGAAGCCAGCGCCCGCTTCAGTGTCTCCCAGCCCTAGTCCACTGCCCAGTCTTTGGAGAGCTTCGGCCTGAGCCAGGGGCATCTGGCCGGGGCTGTAGACGCCAGGGACGCCCGGCGGCAGTAGGGGGCGCAGCTCCTCCCAGAGGTAGGGGCTGCCGTACACCACCAGCCCCGCCAGCCTTCCGGCTTTTGCTAATTGACGCAGTGCCGCAGGCCAGGGCTCGGCGCTGCCGGCGCTGCCTCGGAAGGGATTGCCCCGCACAAACAACTGCAGCAGCACCTGTCCTGGGCCGAGCCGCTCCATGGCGAGAGGCGCGTCGGTGTCGGTGCCCCAAGGGCTGGGGCTGCGGGCCTCCAGCAGCAGGGTGCGCCAGCCGCGGGATTCGGGCCGAGCCAAGGCTGGAGCAGTGGCAGTTAGCACTGCAGCGGCTGCGGCCAAGGCCGAGTCGAGCCTGATCAGATTGATGCCGGCCTGGGGGGTGGCGGCGCCGCTGCTACCCGCCGTCTCCATGGTGGCCCGCACCAGCTCCAGGGCCAGGACCTGGTTGGGTTGGGCGGCCGCCTCTGGATCGGCAACGGCCAAGGCCGCTTCAGGCCCAGCGCAGCGCTCCAGGGCCTGAAGGCGGCGCTCGGCACTGGCTTCCAGCTGCTCAACATTGAGCCGGCCGCTGGCCACCGCTTCAGCGATGGTGGCGATGGCCGCATCCGCATCGGCGGGCATCAAGACCAGATCGGCCCCGGCTTCCAGCGCCAGCACGGCCGCCTCCCCGGCGCCGTAGCGCCCAGTGATCGCGTCCATCACCAGGGCATCGGTCACGATCAACCCACCGAAGCCCAGCTGCTGGCGCAGCAGTCCGGTAAGCACCGGCTTGGACAGGGTGGCTGGCCGCTTTTGATCAAGCTCCGGCAGCATCAGGTGGGCGGTCATCACCGAGGCCACTCCAGCAGCGATCGCCTGTTGAAACGGCGGTAGCTCGATCGCCGCCAGCCGCTCGCGGCTGTGGGGCAGCAGGGGCAAGGTGATATGGGAATCGCTGCTGGTGTCGCCGTGGCCGGGGAAGTGTTTGGCGCAGCCGAGCACCCCAGCTGCCTGCACGCCCCGCACAAAGGCCGCTGCCAGCGCCCCGGCTGTGGCTGGATCTTCCCCCCAGGCCCGCACATTGATTACCGGGTTGGCCGGGTTGTTGTTGACATCGCACACCGGCCCCAGCACCCAGTTGAGCCCCAGGCCCCGGGCATCTCGGCCCGTGCACTGCCCGTAGCGTTCAGCTAGCTCAAGCGCCTGTTGGGGGTCGCGTCCGTAGAGGCGCCCCAGGGCTAGGGGTGGCACCAGCCAAGTGGCGCCGTCGAAACGCTGGCCCACTCCCTCCTCCACATCGGCGCAGAGCAGCAGCGGCTGACCGGCCCAGCGGCGCAGCTGGCGGCAGCGCAGGGCCACCTCGGCGGCGCTGCCGCCAAGCAGGATCACGCCGCCCACGCCAGCCTCCAACAGGCTGCGGAGCTTGTTGTTACGCAGCTCCCAGCGGGGGTAGCCGCGTTGGTGGTCGGCGAGTTTGCCGCTGCCGCGCACCACGATCAGCTGGTGGATCAGGCGCAGCAGGGCTGGACCGACGGTTTGGGTCGGGCTTGGTTCAGAGATCACTGGCTTCGGCGGGTTCGCCCTTCTCCTGCCGCTCGTCTTCTAGGCGATTGAGCAGCCCCAGCACTGTGGTGCCCTTTTCGATGCCTCGATCGAGCACAAACACCACCTCAGGGGTGCGCCGCATCTTCAGCCGCCGGCTCAGCTCACCCTTCACGAAGGCGCTAGCCGAACGCAGGCCTGCCATGGCTTGCTCCTTGTCGGAGTCGCTGCCGAAGACGCTCACAAAAATTTTGCAGTGCTGCAGATCGCCGGCCACTTCAACTGTGGTGACGCTCACCATCCCCTGGTTGACCCGCTCGTCCTTGATGCCGCCAATCAGCAGCTCACTAATTTCGCGGCGGATCAGGGAGGCCACCCGCTCCACCCGTCGGCTCTGTGCCATGGCTATGCCAGCGGTGCTGGGTTCACCATCGCATGCAGGATCAGCCCCAGGCTCAGGAGGCCGCTGACGCCGGCGCCAATCAGGGCAACCGCCGTTACCGGATTGCGGCCCCGGGCTGCCAGCGGTTCGAACACCGAATTGGCCACACCCAGGCCAAAGGCCACCAGGTAGCGCGGGTAGCGCGTCACATTCAGGAAGAAGTCCTTCATCGCCCGGGGTGGTCGGTCCTTGCTGCTTGCTGGCTACTCTGCCGCCCAGAGGTCAGGTTTGAAGCATGGAACTGCACCAGTTCAGGCATTCGGCCTTTTGCGAGAAGGTACGGCTGGTGTTGGCCGCCAAACGGCTCGACTACACGGTGGTCGAGGTCACGCCCGGCTTGGGCCAGCTGGAACTCTTCCGCCTGTCGGGCCAGCGCCAAGTGCCAGTGATGCTGGATGGCAGTGAAGTAATTGCCGATTCCACGGCCATTGCCCTTTATCTAGAGCGGCATCACCCCGAGCCGCTGCTGCTGCCAGAGGCCCCGGCCGAGCGAGCCCGGGTGCTGCTGATCGAAGACTGGGCCGATACGGCCCTTGCAGCCGGCTGCCGGCTTGCCCTGGTGCAAGCGGCTGCTGTTGATCCGCAGTTGCGCTCCGCCTTGCTGCCCGACTCCACCCCCGGCCCCCTGCGCCAGCTGGTCAGCAACCTGCCTGCAGCTGTCATGGCGGGCGTCGGCGAAGCGGTGGCAACGGTGGTGGGCAGTGCTGAGCGCCAGCAGTTGCAGACGAACCTCGAGCAGTTGGCTGTACTGGTTGCCGATCAGCCCTACTTAGTGGGCGATCGCCTCACCCTTGCCGATCTGGCTGTTGCTGCCCAGTTGGGGCTGCTCAAGTTTCCCGCCAGCAGCGGCGCCCCCCTTTCGGGCCAAGGGGTTAGCGGCATCGCCGACCACCCGCTGCTTGAACCCCTGTTCAACTGGCGGGATCGGATTGCGCTGGAAGCGGGTCGGGGCTGAGCGGCGTCAGAGTTAGTTGGAAATGGCCGCTGCTGCTGGCCGCGGCGGCCAGGCCCAGAGCCGGTGAGGGATAGCTGGCTTGCCACTGCTCGGTTGTAACAGTGCCGTCGGGGTTTTGGCTGTAGTGGCTCAGGGTTTCTACCCGGCTAACCCGGGGGTCGCCGGGGCCGTGCAGTACCTGGAGGGCCAGTTCGTCAGACCAGAAGCCGGTCGGATTGGGCGACTCGCTGCGGCGTCCCACCACCGTCGATTCCAGTTGCTGATCCTCCGCCAGCAAGGCGATCTGGCGGTTTGGATTGGCCGGATCATTGCGCACTTGCAGCAGGGCAGCGCCCAGCAGGGCCCGGCCGATAGCGGTGGCATTGAAGGCCCTATCGCCCACCACCGCTCCGCCTGGGTCGGGGCTGAAGCGCACCTCGTAGTCCAGGTCATCGCTGCGCACCTGCCAGCGCCCGGCCATCCAGTCGGGGTAGCTCAGATCCTGGTGACCGGCTCGAGCCGAGGGTCGATCTAAGGGAGCGGGCAGGCGCCACTCGGGCCAGTGGGCGGCCCGTTCCGCCAGCACGCCCGGCCCCATCGCCAGCAGCAGCGCCAGGATGGGTGCCAGTAAGGCTCCAGTCATGTCCAATCCCCTGTTGCGGGAGCTAGATCATTACGTGGTGCTGGAGCCAGGTGGCGGCGAGCGGATTCTCACGGCGGCCGAAACCCTGGCCTGGCTTGAGGCCCGGCTTGCCAAGCTGGAGCCGGTGCCGGCAGATCTGGTCGGTCTCTCTAGCCCGGGCCTGCAGGCCCAGCGACTGCTGGAAACCGCCTGCGAACTGGAGTTGGAGCCTGGCCTGACGATTCAGTGGTTTGCGGTGCGGATCGAACCGCCCGGCTAAGGGGAAACTCAGTTGAGGGATGGTGTGATCTGGCCATCGGCCTGGCGCAGCTCCACCGGGGCCTCAGGCACCGCAGCTGGGTCTTTGAGAATGGCTGGCAGATCGGCCAGCACCTGCTGGGCCACTTGGGCGGGGCTATCTCCAGCCTGTTGCACCCGCAGGTCGGCCTGGGCATAGAGCGGCTGCCGTTGGGCCAGCAGCTCGCCTAGGCGGGCGCTCGGATCACCGGCCTGCAGCAGGGGCCGGGGGGTGGTATCGGCGCGCAGGCGTTGCAGCAGTAAGGGCGCTGGCGCATCCAGCCACACCACCACCCCCTGGCGCATATGGCCCCAGTTTTCGGGCCTGGTCACCACTCCACCTCCGGTGGCCACCACCAAGGAATGCCAGCCGGCGATCTGGCCAAGCACCGCCGTTTCCAGTTCTCGGAAGCCGGCTTCGCCGTCAGTGGCGAAGATTTCGGGGATGGTGCGGCCAGCAACCTGCTCCAGGGCATCGTCTGCATCAAGGAAGCGGTAGCCCAGCGCTTCGGCCAAGGGGCGGCCGACGGCGCTTTTACCGGCGCCCATCATGCCGATCAAATAAACGTTTAGCCCTTGCAAGCGCTGGGCCAAGCTTGGCGATGGGGGTCTATTCATGGCGGGGTTTTCCTGGTTCGACGCCTTGGCCCTTGCCCGTTTCTAGGATGGTGAGCCACTGACCCGGGCGATGACGGCTACTGCAACAGCGTCAGGCTTCTCGCCGAACCCGACCAGCTCCAGCCACGGGCGGGGCCGCCCCTGCGTAATTACCAGGCGGGCCACCTTTAGTGCCAGTCATCGCTACTGGTTGCCGGAGCTCAGCGCTGAAGAGAATCAGGCCCGCTTCGGCCCCTGCAGCCTGGCCCCCGGCCACGGCCACAACTACACCTTGGTGGTGGCGATGGCTGGTCCGCTCGATGCGGACGGCATGGTGCTCAATCTCTCTGAGGTGAAGCACGCGATCCGCTCTGAGGTGACGGCCCAGCTTGATTTTCGCTACCTCAACGAGGCTTGGCCTGAGTTCGATCTGGATCGTCCTGAGGGCAAGCTGCCCACTACTGAAGCCCTTTGCCAGGCCATCTGGACCCGCCTTGCCCCCCAGCTGCCCCTGGTGGGGCTGCGTCTGCACGAAACCGACACGCTCTGGGTCGACCTGCTCGCCCCAGGCTCTGCCCCAACCCCCATGGAAGCCTTTCTCTCGATCCGCACCCACTTCGCCGCCGCCCACCGCCTGGCCCGGCCCGAGCTCTCCCAAGGCGAAAACGAAACCATCTACGGCAAGTGCGCCCGGCCCCATGGCCACGGCCACAACTACCTGCTCGATGTAACCGTCCGAGGCCCGATCGATGCCCGCACCGGCATGGTCTGTGATCTGGCGGCTCTGCAGCAGCTCGTCGACGACCTGGTGGTGGAGCCCTTCGACCACACCTTCCTAAACAAGGACGTGGAGCACTTCGCCAGCACGGTGCCTACGGCTGAGAACATCGCCCTTCACATCGCCGACCTGCTCAGCGCTCCGATTGCAGCCACCGGCGCTCGCCTGCACAAGGTGCGCCTGCAGGAAAGCCCCAATAACGCCGCCGAGGTGTTTGCTGAAACTCCCCAGCTGGAAATGGTGCCCGCGGCGCTCGAAGCCCTGGTGGCTGGCTGAGCCCCGTGATGCGGCTGGTGCTGGCCGTCAGCCTGGATGGCCGCTTGGCGCCCCCGCAAGGTGGCGCTGCCCAGCTGGGTGGAGTTGGGGATCGTCAGGTGTTGGAGGAGGCCCTCGCCTGGGCTGATGGGTGCCTGATCGGTGCCGAAACCTTGCGGTGCCATGGCAGTACCTGCCTAATTCGTGCGCCTCACCTGCTGGCCGAGCGAGCAGCCAGCGGCCGCGCTGAGCAGCCGGTCGCCGTAGTAGTGAGCCGTAGCAACGATTTTTCCCCGCATCTGCATTTCTGGCAGCAGCCTCTGCAGCGCTGGCTGCTTACACCCACGCGATCGCCGCTAGCCCCGGATTTTGATCGTCGCCTGGATTTAGAGAGTTGGGGTGTGGCCCTGGCTGCCTTGGCGGATCAGGGGCTGGACCGGCTGGTGGTGCTGGGCGGTGCGGCCCTTGCCGCCAGCCTGCTGGCCGAAGGCTGGATCGACGAGCTGCAGCTGACGCTTTGCCCTCGGCTGCTGGGGGGGGGCCATGCCTGGTTGCCCCTGGAGGCCGCAGTTCAGGCTGGGGAGTGGTGCCTGCAGGAGCACCGGCGTCTGGAGGGTGAGGAGTTGCTGCTGCGCTACCGCCGCGTCTTGGCGAAGCCCTGAGCCAGCTCCCGCAGGGGAATCTGCTGGAGGGTGTCGGCGGGCAGGCCCAACATGCGGGCCAGGCAGCGTTTCAGCACTACTTCGCTGTCGGCGCCGAAGTCGCCGCGGATCAGATCGCCCAGCACCGCCAAGCCCCTTCCACTCGAGGCGGTTTCCTCCACCAGGCACTGGCTGGTGGGCCGGGCCAGCTGGGCGCAGGGAGCTTCCAATTTGGCGGCCAGGCTGGCATTGCCGGCGGCTGCGGTTTCCACGCAAACGGTTTTCAGCCGTTGCTCCAGTTGGGGGCGTACCAGCTGCAACACGGGCAGCAGCAGGCTCGTCAGCAACACCGGGGCGACCAGTACAGGGGCGAACAGTTGCACCGGAGTTGCCAGGGCACGGAACGATTGAGGCACCAAGGCGGCGCAGCTGTAGTTAGTTTTGCCCCTTGCGAGCCCTTATTGCAGCTATGGCTGAGTTGCAGGCCCGCTGGCACCAAAGTCTGGCCGAGATTCCCGAAGCCCATTGGGATGATCTGCTGGCCGCGGCGCACCCCCAAGAGTTGCCCTTTTATCGCTGGCGCTGGCTGCAGCAGCTCGAGGCCAGCGGCAGCATTGCGCCGCGGGAGGGCTGGCAGGGCTGTCATCTAGGCCTGTGGCGCGGCGAGGTGTTGCTGGCGGTGGCTCCTCTCTATTTGAAGGGTCACAGCTACGGCGAATTTGTTTTCGACCAGAGTTTTGCCCAGCTCGCTGGCCAGTTGGGCCTGCGCTACTACCCAAAGCTGGTGGGCATGAGCCCGGTCAGCCCGGTGCAGGGCTACCGCTTCCTGATCGACCCCGCTGAGGACGAGGCGGAGTTAACCGCTTTGATGCTTGAGCTGATCGATGCGTTCTGCCGCCAGCACGCCATCCTTAGCTGCAATTTTCTTTATGTGGATCCAGGTTGGCAGCCGCTGGCTGAGGCGGCTGGCTGTGCTGCCTGGGTTAATCAGCAGAGCCAGTGGATCAACCCCGGCCATGGGGATTTCAATGCCTACCTGGCCAGCTTCAATGCCAACCAGCGCCGCAACATCAAGCGGGAGCGGCAGGCGGTGGCAGCCGCTGGCCTCACGGTTACGCCCCTGTTGGGTGAGGCAATCCCGCCGGCTTTAGTTGGGCGCATGTATGACTTTTATGCCCAGCACTGCAGTCGTTGGGGGGCCTGGGGCAGCAAATATTTGAGTGAATCCTTTTTTGCCGCCTTGGCTGCCGATCCGAAGCTGCGGCGCCACATAGTGCTCTTCAGTGCCCATCGCGGCGATCCCGGCGAGCCGGTGGCCATGTCCCTGTGCGTCCACGCCGGCGACCAGCTCTGGGGGCGCTACTGGGGCAGTGATGAGCAGATTGACTGTCTGCATTTTGAGGTCTGTTATTACGCTCCGATTGCCTGGGCAATCGAGCGCGGCATCCGCGCCTTTGATCCCGGCGCAGGCGGTAGCCACAAGCGCCGGCGTGGCTTCGTGGCCCAGCCCCGCGTCAGCCTGCATCGCTGGAGCGATCCACGTTTTGCTTCGATCCTGCAGCGCTGGTTGCCTGGGGCTAATGAGGAGATGGCCGAGCTGATGGCGGCCATGAATGCGGAGCTGCCTTTTACGGCTGCCTACGATCCACCGCATGCCTGAAGTACCTCCCAGCCGCCAACAGCTCGATGACCAGCTCTCCCAGCGGTTCATCGCCTTAGACCCAGCCGGCTACTTCCTAATTCGCATCGATCTCGAGGCGGCGGAGCTGGTGGTTGAGCACTACGGCAATGGCATCGATGAGCGGGGCTTAGCCACTGATCCCGATACCGGAGAGGTATTGAGCTGCCGTGGCGGCGGCGTTCGTGCGCCCTTGGCAGTTTTTCGGGGCTGCAGTGCCAAGCAACTGGGTATTGACCTGACCGAAGGTCCAGGCCCTCACCCGCTCACCTGCCTAGACCACGCCCTCTATCTAGGCAGGGAGCTTCAAAGAGCTCAAGCGTGCCTTGAACAAAGAATTGAATATATCCAAGATTGAATAAATAAATATTGAGTAAATCAGGGCTATAAATATTGATGCATCAATCCAGCCAAGTTAGTTGACTGGATTCAACTAACACCTTCAAGCCGGCTGTAGCTCGCGGCTCGGTTCAGCTGTGGCCTTTGGAGGATCGGGTGGCAGGGTGGCGAGCTGCTCTTCTATCTCGCGCCGCACGATTGCGCGGTATTCGAGGAAGTGTTCGTTGTGAGCCAGGATCGATATGAAGCCAATGAATCGCTTCGGGTTGTGGCGGTACATGCCATAAAGCGCTTTCCAGAAGCGCACCCTGGTGTTGCGCTTAAGGCCTTGGCGCCAAAGAACGATTCCTAAAGCGCGCAGGTCAACCCAGCTGGTCGGCTTGGGCGGACGGCTGCCAGGAACAACCAACTTCTTCCATTGTTGGGGTGGCAGTTTCAGGAAGTAGGAATAAACGCGATCGATGAAAGCGTTCGGCTCATAAAGGGCGCCGAAAGCATCTACATACTCATTGGCGATGTCGCGAATTGGCCGGGTGGGCTCGAAATTAAGCAGGTTGGTTTGGTTAACCCCTTTTGCAGCTGCCTTGCCTTCGATCAAGCGACCTTCTTTCTCGAGGCGATGCCAAAGGGCTGTGTTTGGAAGGGCCTGCAGCATGCCCATCATGGCGTGGGGGATGCCAGTGCGGGTCACGAACTCGACGATTCTGCCGCCCGCGCCCTCTTTCTCGCCGTCGAATCCGATGATGAAACCAGCCATCACCCGCAATCCGTAGGAGGTGATTTTGTCGACAGAATCCACTAGGGAGCTGCGGGTGTTTTGCAATTTACCGGCAGTTTCCAGGCTTGCTTCGTCGGGGGTCTCGATGCCGAGGAAGACGCTCTCAAAGCGGCATTCCACCATCATTTGCATGAGGTCATCGTCCGCCGCCAGATCCACTGAGGCTTCGGTGGCGAAGCTGAAGGGGAAGCCATGCTCAATTTGCCATTGGCGCAAAAGCGGCAACAGCAATTTGACATTGCGCTTGTTGCCGATGAAGTTGTCATCTACTAGGAACACCGACCGGCGCCAGCCCAAGTCGTAGAGGCACTGCAGTTCGGCAATTAGCTGCTCAGGGTTCTTGGTGCGAGGTTTGCGCCCATACAGCACAATTATGTCGCAGAACTCGCACTGGAACGGGCAGCCTCGAGAGAATTGTACCGACATCTCTGAGTAGGCGTCCAGCTCTAGTAGGTCAAAGCGTGGAATCGGCGTTCCGGTTACATCTGGCTTGACGCCATCAGAGCTAAACCGGCCATGGCTGTCACCCCGCTCAATGGCTTCGATGAACATCGGCAGGGTGATTTCACCCTCGTCGAGGATCTTGTAATCCGCCAGGTCGAGCTCGGGCGCGTCTGGGGTGGAACTGGCAAAAGGACCTCCCACGGCGACGGGGATGCCGCGCTGCTTGGCCTTGCCGATCTGAGTGGCCATATCGGCCTTCTGGACGATCATCCCGGAGATCACCACCAGCTCGGCCCAGTCCCACTCGGCTTCGCTGACCTCGCGCACGTTGCGGTCAACCAGCTTCATTTCCCATGACTGGGGCAGCAGGGCGGCAACTGTGACCAATCCCAAGGGCGGTAGAAGCACCTTGCGATCGATCAACTCGAGGATTTTTTCGTAGCTCCAGAAGGTTTTCGGGAACTCTGGGTAGACGAAGAGAGTGCGCATGCAAACAGCCGAGCTGGGTTGATGACCGGGGAAAACCAGGGCGCTTTTTCTGCGCTGCTATGCGGTGTTAATGAATGAAAGCTTAGGAGGTCTGCGGAAGTGCTGAAGCCTGCGGGCTTTCTGCTGTAATGGCCTCACCTTCAATGATGGCCTGCCATGGCTGCTGCGATTTACCTGGGTTTGTTTGGTGGTGGGCTTGCCGTTGCCATTGCCGCATCGATCGTGCTGCGCGGCATCAAACTCATCTGAGTTTGAGTCTCAGGCCCCTGCGGCTGATCAGCTCCTGTAGGCCCAAGACGAAGCCAGCGGCCCCAAGCACGGCAAAGGTGCCCTGCAACCCGAGCGTCAGGCTCATGGCAGCTGCCAGTAGGCCACTGAGGCCGCCCCCACCTAGGAAGGCAATCTGGCCTAGGCCGGCCATGCGCCCCCGGATGGCCATTGAAGAACCCACCTGGCTGATCAAATTGACCCCTGCCAGCAGGCTGGCGGTGCCAGCCCCGAGGGCGAAGGTAGCCGCCAGACCTATTCCCAGCGTGTCTGGGCTGCTGAAAGCGGCCATGGCCAGTTGGGCTGCTGCGGTGATCAGGGTGCAGCTTCCAAGCAGCAGGCCGGGCCGCTGGCTCAACCAGCGACTGTGACGCTGAAGTACCAGGCCGCCGCTGATGCTTCCTGCCGCCAACACACTGGTGAATAGGCCAAGGGCCTGGGGGGAGGGGCCCAGCAAATCCCGGGCCATCAACGGGGCTAGGCCTGGGTGGAAAAAGCCCAGTAAACAAGCCAGTGCCGTGTAGATCAGCACATGCCGCAGCACTGGACCACTGCCGCGCCAGGCGGCTCTGAGCCCACTGCTGGCGCCAGCCACGCTGCGCTGCTCCAGTCCCCTATTGGGGTGGAGCAGCCACAGCACTGAGGCGATGGGGATCAAGTAAGTGGCGGCATCGATCGCCAGGGCCGTGCCCGCGCCGGTCCAGGCCAGCAGCCAGCCCCCTATGGGAGGCCCCACCAGCTTGCCTACGTTGAAAACCACCGAAAAGCTGGTGAGGTACGGAGCCAGTTGCTGGGGATCCTCCACCAGTAGGGCGCAATATTTGTTGCGGGCCGTGAGTTCGTAGGAACTGGCGATGCCTACCAGCAGGGTGCTCAGTAGCAACAGGACAACCTGCAGGTCGCCATTGCTCAGGGGTATGGCAACGGCTCCCAGGATGCCTGCTGCGAAAAGTCCCCACTGGGAGCGGATCAGTACGGCTTCGCAGCCCAGCTTGTCGGTTGCAACACCTGCTGGCCCACTCACCAGCAGGGCGGGTAGGGCCAGCACCGCGAAATGGAGGGCTAGCACCAGGGCATTGCCGCTGCCATCCATCAGGATCCAGCCCTTAGCCGTGAGGCCTGCGAAGGATCCAGCTGTGCTCAGTCCTGAGGCAACCAGAAAGGTGGTGCGTTGATGCGCCCGCCAGTTCAAGCGCCCAGGCGGCGGACGTCAACGGCCTCAGCCACCATCGCCTTGGCGCCCACTACCTCGCCGATCAGGTCGTAGGTGTCGGCAGCAGTGATGCGCACCGGCACCATGGTGCCTGGTGCTGCGCAAAGTCCGCCCTCGCCTGGATGCACCCGCACTTCGCCATCCACCTCGGGGGCGAAGCGGGCGCAGCGGCCGAGCATCTCACCGCTGCTGGGGTTCTCCTGCTCGATCAGCACATCCACGATCCGGCCCACCCAAGCGGCGTTGCGGGCGGCGGCGATCGGCTGCTGTAGGGCCATCAGGCGATCCTTGCGCTCTGCTGCCACCTCGGCGGGCACCTGGTCCGGCAGGTCGGCGGCGGGGGTGCCCTCCTCCGGTGAAAAGGTGAACACGCCCACGTGGTCGAACTGCTGCTCGGTCACGAAATCGAGCAGGTGCTGGAAGTGCTCTTCGGTCTCGCCAGGAAAGCCCACGATGAAGGTGGTGCGCAGCACCGACTCGGGCAGCTGTTCGCGGATCCGCCTCAGCACGCCGCCGGTTACATCCGCTTGCCAGGGGCGGTTCATTGCGCGCAGCACCTCGGGGTGGCTGTGTTGCAAAGGCAGATCTAGATAGGGCAACACGTTGGCCACCTCGCGGTAGGCCGTAAGCACTGCCTCGGTGAGTCCGGTGGGGTAGGCGTAGTGAACGCGGATCCAGGGGATTTCCACCTCCCCAAGGGCCCGCAGCAGCTCCGCCAGCTGGGGCTTGCCGGCTAGATCGAGGCCGTAATTGGTGGTGATTTGGCTGATCAACACCAACTCCCTCACCCCCTGAGTCGCTAGCTGCTTCGCTTCAGCCACGATGCTCTCGATCGGACGGGAGCGCTGATCGCCGCGCAGGTGGGGAATGATGCAGAAAGCACAGCGGTAGTCACAGCCCTCGGCCACCTTCAGGTAGGCCACGGCTTCGCTGGTGGTGCGGTAGCGGGGCAGGTGCTCGTCGCCGACGAAGGTGGGGTTGGCGCTCACCTGATTGACCCGCTCGCCGGCCTCCACCCGCTCCAGCACGCTGACGATGTGTTGGTAGTCGCCGGTGCCCACGATCGCCTTGGCTTCGGGGAGGCTTTCGAGCAGCTCCTCCTGAAAGTGCTGGGCCAGGCAGCCCGCGATGATGAGTTCCTTGCCCTGTTCGGCTAGCTCCACCAGGGTGCGCACCGACTCCTCGCGTGCTTCCTGGATGAAGCTGCAGGTGTTCACAACCACCAAAGTGGCGTCGCTTTCATCGGCACTGACGCCGTAGCCAGCCTCGGCTAGCAGACCCAGCATGTGCTCGGTGTCCACGCGGTTTTTTTCGCAGCCCAAGTGGGCAAATGCCACGGTGGGCTTGGCTGCAGGAGCGTGGGTTTCCTGGGTCACAGTTTTGCCAGGGCAGGGGTTCACCCTAGTTGCACGCTGACGGCACCCTGAAACCCTGGGTTGCGCCTGCCACAATCAGGCCAGCCTGGGCTAAGACCCGTGACCTCAACCCGCCTCAGCCAGCGCCTTAGCTCCAGCCGGCGTCGTAGTGATCCGGCCCGCCGCTGGGCGCGGGTGGCAATGGCTGTGTTGGCCACCATCGGCGCCATCGATACCGGCGCCATCACCCTGAAGCGTTGGGGTCTGCTGGGTCCGCTGAGTTGCCCTGGCGGAGCAGAGGGCTGCGACAAGGTGCTGAACAGCGCCTGGGGCAGCATCTTTGGCCAGCCCCTGTCTTTGTTTGGCTGGCTGGCCTACGGGGCGGTTTTGTTGCTTGCTGTGCTGCCGCTGGTGCTGCGCGGCGACTCGAGAGCGGCCCTTGCCCAGCGCAGTTGGTGGGCCCTATTGCTGCTGAGCACGGGCATGGCTGTTTTCAGCCTGTTGTTGATGGGGGTGATGGTTCTCAAGATTCAGGCCTTCTGTTTCTTCTGCGTGCTCTCAGCGACTCTCAGCCTGAGCCTGTTAGTGATCAGCCTCGTTGGTGGGGAGTGGGAAGACCGGGGCCAGCTGGTGTTCAGGGCCGTGATCGTGGCCTTGTTGGTAGGCATGCTGGGCCTGGGCTGGGCGGCTTCTGTGGATCGCCCCGCAGCGGTGCGGGGGGCAGGGGTCCCTCCCCTAGTTGTGGCCACCAGTAGTCCAGAAGCGATTGCCCTGGCAGAGCATCTCAGTAGCACCGGCGCGGTGATGTACACGGCCTACTGGTGCCCCCATTGCCATGAGCAGAAGGAGCTGTTCGGCAAGGAAGCCAGCGCCAAGTTGGGCCTGGTTGAGTGCGCTGCCGATGGCCAAAACAGCCAGAAGTCACTGTGCGACACCAAGGCAATTGAGGGCTTCCCCACCTGGGAGATCAACGGAAAGCTCGATTCAGGGGTTAAGTCCCTAGCTGATCTCGCCCGGCTATCCGGTTACGCCGGCCCAGTGCCCTGAACAGCAGCGGTGCTGGGGGGCAGGTGCCGCTGTTGATCGGTGTGGCGCTGCCAAAAAGGCTGGGCGTGGGGCGAATCTGTGCGGTGGTGTCCGCCCCGGCTCTCGGTGCGGAACAGGGCAGCTTCGATTAGCAGCTCGGTCAGCACCAGCCGTTGCTGCAGTTCCTGCAGCCGCCGCAGTGCGGGCACCGCCGCCGGCTCGAATTGGACGCTCTGGCCCGGCTCCACGATTTGTAGCTGCCGCCAGGCTTGGCTTGCTTCGAGCTGCCGGCGCTGGCCCCGCAGTTGCTGTAGGGCAGGCCCCAGGGTGTAGCCATTGCGCTCCACACCCGCCACCTGCCAGCAAAGATCCCGCAGGGCGTTGATCTGGGCCTCCAGGCTCTCTTTTGGGGGCAAGGGCAGCTTGGTTGTGGTGATTAGCTCCTCTGGGTCGGCCGCGGTTGGCCTGCCCGGCGCCAGCTCGATTGTGCGCAGCTGGCGGGCAAACACCAGGCACTCCATCAGGGAGTTGCTGGCTAGCCGGTTGGCCCCGTGCACGCCCGTGCAGGCCACTTCGCCTACGGCATACAGGCCAGGCACGCTGGTGGCGGCTTGGAGATCAGTCCAAATGCCGCCCATCCAGTAGTGGGCGGCCGGGGCCACTGGGATCGCCTCCCGGGTGGGTTCCAGCCCGAGTTCACGGCAACGCCCCAAGATCGTGGGGAACTGGCGCTCCAGGCGCGCCAGTCCCACAGGCCGCAAATCCAGCCACAGATGGTCTACGTCTAGGGCCTGCATCCTTCTGGCCAGGGCGCGACTCACCGCATCCCTTGGGGCGAGATCTGCCCCCGGCAGCTGCGCCACCGGGCTGGCTCCCGAATCTTCCACCAGGCGTGCGCCTTCTCCGCGCACCGCCTCCGAAATCAGGAAGTGGGGTGCACCCGGCAGCATGAGGGCCGTGGGATGAAACTGCACAAACTCCAGATCGCGCAGTTTTGCGCCGGCTTGCCAGGCCATCACTACCCCGTCGCCGCTCGCCAGGCTGGGGTTGGTGGTGTGGGCGAAAAGGTGGCCTCCACCACCAGTGGCTAGGACCACCGCCCGGGCTGTAAGCCAGTGGAGGCGGTTCTCCTCGAGCACGGCCAGGCCCACACAGCGGCCCTGCTCCAACCAGAGTTGCCAGGCCACAACGCCCTTGCGCTGTTCTAGCCGGGGCCGAAGCAGAACCTCCCGTTCCAGGGCTTCCACCAGGGCGCCGCCGGTGCGGTCCTGGGCATGCAGAACCCTCCGGTGGCTGTGGGCGGCTTCCAGGGTTGTGCTCAGATTTTTGCCGTCGCGGTCGAAGGCCATGCCCAGCTCCAGCAGGCGCTCTACGCAGGCTGGAGCGTCATGCACCAGTCGCTCCACGGCCGCCAGATCGCACAGTCCAGCCCCTGCCACCAGGGTGTCGTCGATGTGGCTCTGGAAGCTGTCGTTGGGTCTTGTTACTGCGGCTATGCCTCCCTGGGCCCAGCGGCTGGCGGATCGTGGCGTGCTGCTGGGATCACTGTCCTTGCTTAGCAACAGCACGTGCAGATGGCTGGGCAGCTCCAGGCAGGCCATGAGCCCGGCTGCTCCACTGCCAACTACCACCACATCCCAGGACTGCTCTGCCATGCCGGCTGAAGACATCCGACAAAGGTCGGCACTAAAAAAGCCGCCGGAAGGCCCCGACGGCTTTCAAGAGAATCGAATTTTAAGCCTCAGCGGTACTGGCCATCGTTGATGCGGTCGTCGCCTTCGTTGAGGGCTATGACTGCATCAGTGACGGTGAAGTTGTCCTTGTACTTGTTGAACAGCTCCTTTTGGCGATCGGTCAGATCGAGGTTCAGCACATCGTCAACGCTGGCATAGGGGCCTCCCAGGACGATTTTGCCGGCCAGGGTCGGATACATGCCTGGGTAATCCTGGAACCGGCGCACAGAGCAGTTGTTGAGGTCCACCTTGCCGGCTCGCTCGGCGATTTTGTCGTCGGCTTGGTTACGACGATCGGCTGCGTAAGCCGGGGGTGGAATCAGCAACGTGATCAAGAGGCCGGCCAGCACAACCCCACTAATCAGCCAGGCAACCAGCCGTTTCATCACGACACTCCGTTGAACTACGGGAAGGGAGGCGACATCGGTCACCGGGAGTCCAACGTTACAGAGCCATGCCGGAATCTCTACCTGTAACCCTCCAGGATTTGCAGTTCTTCAGATCAGGCCGCTGAGGCTCGGTGCCCCAAGAGAGGCCAGCAGGAAAAGGGCGTCTACCGCCAGGGTTGTGGCCAAGGCTGCACTTGTTATGCGTCCCACCTCGCCCAAACCCCAGAGCCAGCGGCAGGCTTGAACCAGCACCGCAGCGCACAGCACAACCAACACAAGGCTTTGGGGTGCGAGCACCTGCTGGGCTGCAGCTTGCAGGAGCAGGGGTGCTTCGGTGCTGGCCGCATTGAGGATCTGGGGCCAGGAGGGCATCAGCCCGGTGCCGGCTATGGCTGCATCAGTGGCTGCCGTACCAAGCAGGGACCCCAAGTAGAAACCGCAGGCCAATTTCCAGCGGCTCTGCAGTCCAGTCAGAGCTAGAGGCAGGGCAAAGGCCTCGATGGGCAGGTGCCACACCGGATGGAGCCGGCACCACCCCCAAAAAAGGCTGCCTGCCAACCAGCTGCCGCAGAAACCAACAAGCAATTCCCCGGCTCGACTAGCTCGGGGATTGGGGTGCTGACTCAGAGCTAGCGCCAGGCCAAGGAGGGGCACCGTGAACAGAGCCGCACTGAATGGTGCAAGCCGCACCCAAGGGGCCTGCAGGAAAACTGGCAGGGTGACCAAAATCCCGCTGACCAGGCTCAGCCCAGGGTTGCGGCACGCCTGCAGCAACGCACGCAGCGAAGGAATGGCCGGAAGACCTGCCGGGGCTATTGCGCTGGGAGGGGCCCCGACCACCAAAATTGTGAAGAAAGATGCGCAACCTTAAGGGTTCAAGCGGGGAGCCGCGCCATAGGGTCGTTGCAGCTCGTGTTGCACGCGATGTTGTCCGCTGCCATGCCGAACCTGCCTTTTGCGGTGATCGGTTTCTGGGAAGCCTGCTTTCGATCCCTGGTGTTGGGGGTTTTGCAGGGGCTGACGGAGTTTTTGCCGATCAGCAGCACCGCCCACCTCAAGGTGGTGCCGGTCTTGCTCGGCTGGGGTGACCCGGGGGTGGCGGTCACGGCGGTGATTCAGCTGGGCAGCATCGCGGCGGTGTTGGCTTATTTCCGCTCAGACCTGGCTGAAGTGATCAGGGGTGTGGGCCGGGCCTGCCGTCACGGTCAGTGGGGCGACCCCTCCGCTCGCATGGGTGTCGCCATTGCCCTGGGCACTTTGCCGATTGTTTTTGCTGGTTTGGCTTTGAAGCTTTGGGTGCCCGATTACGACAACTCGCCGCTGCGCAGCATGGCCTCGATCGCGGTCGTGTCGATCGTGATGGCCCTGTTACTGGCTCTGGCTGAGCTGGTGGGTAGCCGTCGCCGCGAGCTGGTTGATGTGCGGCCCCGCGATGGCGTCTGGGTCGGCCTGGCTCAAGCCCTGGCTCTGGTGCCAGGCGTTTCCCGCTCGGGGAGCACCCTCACTGCCGCTTTGTTTGACAGCTGGCAGCGCCCGGCCGCCGCCCGCTTCTCCTTTTTGTTGGGCATTCCGGCAATCACCCTGGCGGGGCTGGTATCCCTAAAGGAGGCATTCAGTGCTCCAGCTGGTGGTGGCGCCGTGCCCTTGCTTGTGGGAATCGTTGCCGCTGCGGTGGTGTCCTGGTTGGCGATCGCCTGGTTGCTGCGCTTTCTGCAAACGAACAGCACCTGGGTATTTGTCGCCTATCGCCTGGTCTTCGGGGTAGGCATATTGATTTGGCTTGGCGCCAGGATGGGAGTCTGAATCCTTAGTAGTCCCTAACGTCGTGTGGAATGAGCCCTCTGCGGGGATTGCCCTAGCTGCCCTCGATAGCAGCTCGCCAGGGGCGGTGCGCTTGCCGGCCCCTGCCGTGGTTGCCTCGGTGGAGCCTGGTTCGATCGCTGAGGAGTTGGGCTTTCAGCCGGGCGACCGCCTGCTCAGCATCAATGGCAAGCGTCCACGGGATCTGATCGATGTTCAGTTGTTGGTGGGAGAGGAAGAGCTCACCTTGGAAGTTGAAGATCCGGACGGATCCCTGCATACGGTTGAGTTGGAGAAGGATCTCGATGAGGGCTTGGGCCTGGGATTCACCGAAGCTTTGTTCGATGGCCTCAAGCAGTGCAACAACGCCTGTCCGTTCTGCTTCATCGACCAGCAGCCACCGGGTCGCCGCAGCAGTCTCTACCTCAAAGATGATGATTACCGGCTCAGTTTTCTTTACGGCTCCTACCTAACACTCACCAACCTCACCGCCGCTGATTGGCAGCGGATAGAGGAACAGCGGCTTTCGCCCTTGTTCGTTTCCGTCCATGCCACCGAGCCTGAGCTGCGCAGCCGTTTGCTGGTCAATCCTCGGGCCGCTCTGCTGCTGGATCAGCTTGGCTGGTTCGCCCAGCGCGATTTGCAGATCCACGCCCAGGTGGTGGTTTGCCCTGGTATCAACGATGGCCCGGCCCTACTGCGCACCTTGCAGGATTTGGCCCAATTTGGCGCCGGCGATTGGCCCGCGGTGCTCTCCGTGGCAGTGGTGCCCGTGGGGCTTACCCGTTTTCGTCCCGATGGGGATGCCCTCGTACCCGTAGATCGCCAGTCTGCCCGCCAGGTAATCGCCTTGGTGGAGCCCTTGCAGCAGGGCTTTCAGCGAGATCTGGGCAGTCGTTTCGTTTGGTTGTCCGATGAGTGGTATTTGATGGCGGGGCTGCCGCTTCCCCCCCGGGCAGATTACGAGGATCTACCCCAGCAGGAAAACGGCGTCGGCAGCATTCGCGCCTTTATCGAGGCGCTTGAGCTCGCTACCCGGAAGCTGCCCAAGGCCCTGGCCAGGCCGCGGCGGCTGAGCTGGGTGGTGGGCCAGCTGGTGGCCGAAGCTCTCGAGCCCGTGGTGGTCAGGCTCAATGCGGTTGAGGGGCTTGACTTGATTTTGCATGGCTTGCCCAGCCCTTACTGGGGGCAGGAGCAGGTGGTTACGGGCCTGCTGACCGGTTCTGATCTGCTTACCGGCTTGGCTGGCTTGGATTTGGGCGAGGCCTTGCTGCTGCCAGCGGTAATGCTGCGCCAGGGCGAACCGGTATTCCTCGACGACCTCAGCCTGGCTGAGGTCGAGGCCCAGCTGCCGGTGCCTGTGCAGCTGCTGAAGGGTGCAGACGACCTTGTGGCCTCATGTTTAAGCAAGTTTCCATTAACTCCTTAAGATGGACGGGATTAGGCTGTTGGCGTGCTCAATTTCACTTCCCGCTTAGCTCTGCTTTGCCTGCTGGGTACCCCTTTTCTGGCCTTTGCAGCCCAAGCTCAGGACAAGCCAGAGCCTGCTGCTTCCCAGGCGGATTTGATTTTGCCCATGTCTTCACCGTTGCCACTGGCGCCTGAAGCGCTGCGTCGCGACTCGACTACAAAGTTGCGGGGCTATCGGCCACGCCTAAACCCAACCCTTGTGACTCCGGCAGCCACCAAGCTGGCTCCTGGGCTTGAGAATCTGCCCGCACCCGCCTCCTTGGCGCTGCCGGTTAAGCCAGAGCAAGTGCGAATAACAGAGTTGCGCCCCCTTGGTTTAGTTGAAGTAGAAAACCTTGCCGAGGTCAACAACCCCAATCTCAAGGCGATTGCCAGCCAGGTAGATCAGGCGCAGAGTAATTTACGTGCCCAGATCTCACAGTGGTATCCCAGCCTAAATCTTGAGGCAGCCTCTGCTCCCGCTTACACTACTGGACAGGCAAGGTCTGTTGCTGCCAACGGCAACGTTGTTAATTCTGCAACAGACCGCTGGAGTTTTGGCGCTGCCCTCACGGCCCAGTGGTCTCTGATTAATCCTCAGCGGGTGCCGACAATCGCAGCGGCGCGGGATCAATTTGAGAAGACCAAGTTCCAATATGTAATTGCTCTACGGGATCTGCGCCTGCAGACAGCTTCTGCATATTTTGATCTCCAGCAGTCGGACGATCAAGTTCGTATTGGTCAGGAGTCAGTGCGGGCTTCGATAGTTAGCTTGCGTGATTCCAAGGCTCGTTTTCAGGCTGGCGTGGCTACAAAGTTAGAGGTGCTTGAAGCTGAAACCCAGCTTTCCCGCGATCAGCAGCTCTTAACAAATTCCCTGGCAGCCCAGGCAATTGCTAGGCGTTCATTGGCAGCGCTGTTGGATCTTCCCCAAAACGTAACCCCAACCGCTAAAGATCCGGCAACGGTGTTTGGTGTCTGGCAGCCTTCGTTGCAAGAAAGCATTGTTGCGGCTTATACCTTCCGCGAAGAGTTGGATCAGGCCTTGCTTGATATCTCAATCGCTAATAGCCAAGCCAACGCAGCCTTGGGTGCTATTCAGCCTTTCCTAAATATATTTGCCGCATTCTCTGGCAATGTTTTTGATGGAAATGATCCAGTTATCGTGGCCCAGCCGGGCGCGGAGGGCAGCAACTACGACACTGCCATTGGCGTCAACCTGAGCTGGCGTATTTTTGACGGTGGAGCGGCTATGGCCCAATCTCGGCAAAACAAGCAGCTTGCCCAAGAAAATTCCTTTCGCTTCGCCCAGCGCCGAGACGGCATTCGTCAGGAAGTGGAGACAAGTTTCTATGAGCTTGAGAAAAATAATCGCAACATTGTGACTACTTCTAGGGAGGTGATTTCAGCTCGCGAATCCTTGCGGCTAGCTCGTCTGCGCTTCCAGGCTGGTGTTACAACCCAGCGAGAGGTGGTGGACAACCAGCGAGATCTCACCCAGGCAGAGGTGCGCTATTCCAATTCAATCACTGACTACAACAAGCGTCTGGCTGAGTTGCGTCGCCGAACTGGCCTAGATCAAGTGGCTGGTTGCACGCCCCAGTCCCTACCGGCAGTCAAGCCTGCCGGCGCTTCAGATGTTCCCATCGAACCCACACCCCTAATTCCTGCCTGTCAGGCAGCTGCCCAGGGAGCAGTCTGACGCCGTGGTGGCGTCATCCTTTGATCAACAGCCTTCACTTGGGCTGCCCAACACCCTGCGATTGGGTTTGTTCCAGGGTTGTTTGGGCTGCCTAGCCGTCATCTTCGCGGGCCTGCTCAACAGGGTCATGCTTAGCGAGCTTGAGTTCCCCGGCCTACTTGTTGGAGGGGCGCTTGCATTTGAACAGTTTGTTGCTCCCTCCAGGGTGTTGTTCGGCCAAATTTCAGATGCCCATCCCTGGGCGGGGCGTCACCGGCTTCCATATATATGGCTGGGTACTGCCCTGTTTTGTGGCTTGGCGGTGCTGTCCGTTCCCCTGATCTTTCATGTGGGTCGCTTGCTTGAAGCTGCTTCCCAGCCTGAACTGGCATTGGGAATCGCGGCGCTTTGCGGGCTGTTTGCTCTTTATGGCCTGGCGATTTCCCTCGCCACCACCCCCTATCTCGCCCTCGTAATTGATCGCACCAGCGAGGCTGAGCGGCCCCGGGCGGTGGGCTTGATTTGGTGTCTGCTCACTGTGGGCATTGTGATTGGGGCAATCTCGATCAATCTGAGCTTGCGCAGTCTTGATGGCATCACCGATCCTGCCCTTTTGGAGCCTGTATTGCTTGGCTTCATGGGCCGGGTGGCCGCAGTGGTGCTTGTGCTCACCGTTGTTGCCACCGTTGGGCTCGAACCCAGCAACAAGCAACTTGACTTGCCTGCGGGCGGGCAGCGCCGGGAGGATTCCATCACCCTCGCCCAGGCCTGGGCACTTGTCAGCTCAAGCCGTCAGGTCCTGGTTTTTTTCTCCTTTCTTGTGCTGTTCACCCTCGGCTTGTTTCTACAGGACCCCATTCTTGAGAGCTACGCAGCAGACGTGTTTGGCATGCCGATTGCAGCCACGGCATCCCTGAACGCCATCTGGGGTATGGGAACTTTGACGGGCTTGCTGCTTGCTGGGCTGTGGATCGTGCCCAGGCTCGGCAAGTTGGCAACTGCGCGACTGGGTTGCCAGCTGATCTTGGTCAGCCTGGTGTGTTTGGCATTAGCTGGTGTGGAGCCCCGTGTGCCGGTGCTGCAGGTAGTCATGCTCATGTTTGGCTTGGCGGCGGGCATTGGGACCAACAGCGCCCTTGTGCTGATGCTTGATCTCACCTTGCCGGAGGCTGCTGGCACCTTTGTAGGGGTCTGGGGTCTGGCCCAGGCCTTATCAAGGGCCTTAGGGAAACTTCTCGGTGGTGGACTTCTTGATCTAGCTCGTTCTCTCCAGCAGGCTTTCGAGCTTGCCCCGTCTGTTTATTTCCCCTACGCCCTGGTTTTAAGCGTGGAGGTGCTGGTTGCTTTTGGTGCCCTGGTGTTGCTGAGGCGCGTCAACCTGCGCCAATTCAGGGAGGATACGGGTCGCAGCCTCAGCAAGGTGTTGGCCCTAGACCTCGGATGAACCAAGAACCCTCAGTGCTTTACCCCTCAGATCTCAATCCAGGCCTGGTTGACCTGATTGATCTTGTGGCTGACCGGCAGCGGGCCGATTTCGGTCATATGGCCTCCGATCTCAAATCAGACGGCAGCCTTATCACGGCCTGTGATCGCTGGAGTGATGCGACCCTGGTTGAAGGATTGGCTCGCTTGTTTCCCGGTGAAGGGGTGCTGAGCGAGGAAGGCGATAAAACAGTGCCTAAGACCTCTGCTTATTGGGTGGTTGATCCCCTGGATGGCACCACTAATTTTGCGGCTGGGATTCCCTACTGGGCCATTTCCATAGCGCGTTTTGAGGCTGGTCGTCCCGTGCTTGCCGTGCTGGATGTGCCACCACTGCGGCAGCGGATCGTGGCGATACGCGGTCAGGGCGCCTGGCGCAATGGTCGCCTCCTGCTGGCTCCCTCCGGGCAGAGCCACCCTGCTGGCTGCGCTTCCTTGTGTAGCCGTTCGATAGGAGTGCTGCAAAAGCTGCCCAATCAACGCTTCCCTGGGAAAATCCGTTTACTTGGGGTGGCAAGCCTCAATCTTGTCAGTGTGGCGATGGGGCAAACGATCTCAGCCCTTGAGGCCACTCCCAAAATCTGGGATCTGGCAGCAGCGTGGTTGGTGCTCAGCGAGTTGGACTGCCCGATTCGTTGGCTGGTGCGATCACCGGAATCGATCGATGCTGGTTCCGATCTGTCTGCAGCCGATTTCCCTGTGCTGGCGGCCGATCGGCCGGAAACCTTGGCCCGCTTCATGCCCTGGGCCGATGCGCTGGTGGCCTGATTCTTGCCAGAAGGTCGTAGGAGGTGATATGTTTTTGGACTGCGCGCAAGGGGGAAGATCCCGAAGCGAGCAGGCTTACGACGAAGAAGGCGAGAGCCGACGGTGTTGTAAGTTTTCT
>NZ_JAGQBL010000018.1:0-36745 GCF_024345615.1 Cyanobium sp. Maggiore-St4-Cus | reverse complement strand
AGCGTGATGTGTGGCGCACGTTATTGGCCCTGTAGGCTGTTACTTCAACTCGATACACTTTGCCTGCTTCACCTGCGAGTACACCTATCCGGGTAACGGGATCTGTGAGGTTGGCAGCTGGGCGGAAGCTCCAGCCTTGGGAATCTTGTGATGAGGGAGCTACCACAGGAAGGGGTCGGTTCTGATAAGCAGCACCGCCAAGACGACTCCGGATTCCAGCCAAGTTGCCTTTTAGGCTGCTGCTGCTGTTGCCACGTAGCAACTGGAATGACCAGGTGAACTCTTGAAGCGTTGCACAGGATTCTGTTTTCCACCCACGCTGATATGGAACTGTCCACTCACCAAAGGTGTTCTGATATTCGTCAGAATCCAAGAAGCTGTCGATGTCTGCTTCGTAGCCACTTGTATCTAGTCTTTCGGCATGCCCCCGCATTTCCTCAAAATCTGCTGGAGCACGTCCGAGTAGGTGGCGAAAAGCTAGTTCGATATAGCGGTAGCGCGCGCATGAGTCAAAAAAGCGCGTGCTATAAAGATCGCTTTTTGCGATACATCTTACCAGTTCTCTAACGCTGATCTCGCCTAGCTTGAACTGCGATTCTGCAACAACTTGTCGTTCGCTCTCCATGACGTAGGCATTCCCAAGCACCTGTCTGTAGACAGCCCGGATCACTGACTCCTTCGCTTGGTCGTCGTCCCCTGGAACTAGCTCACGTGGTGCTTCGCACTCTTGGGAGAAGCTCTCCACACCCAGGATGGAGGCTGGACCAAACGGCATGACTTTCGTGGCGATACCTTGCAATTATCCCCGGCATCCCATAGCCCTCGACCGCAGCTTTATAAACCTCAATCTTTTGTTTCAATCGCTTCGCTTTGCCTGTCATTGCTAGTGCGCTATGCGGGACTTGTTGTTGATTCCAGCAGGGATTCCAGTGTCGTCCGAGTCGCTTGCCTAGTGAGTGGGTTCCAGCAATCCAGTTCGATGTGAGAGCGTGCTAGGAGGTTTGCAAGCTGTATCTTGTCCAAACCCTTAGCCTGACTGAAGTCAGCGCCCTTGATACTTTCAGCCCCATCTAGAATTGCCTCTGTTAAATTAGCGGCCCTAAAGTCTGACTGTTGTAACTGGCTACCGGTAAAGCGTGCGCCTATGCAACGACTGCCTTGCATTTTTGCAAACCTTAGGTCTGCTCCTACAAAACGTGCTCCGTCTAATACTGCACCACTTAGGTCACATCCGCTTAGGTACGCACCCATGAAGTTGGTGTTCTGTAGGTCCATACCCCTGAGATCTGCACCATTCAAAAATGCCCCATTAAGAGCTGCGCCAGGCCCTACTGCACCTGACTTTTCAAGATTAATACCAGCGGGTACACGAGTATTTTTATCATAACGGGCAAGTGTTAAATTGCATCCCTCTAGCAGGCAGGAAGTTAGATCTGCACCTCTTATGTCTATACGACAAAGGTTTGCCTGACGCAGATCAAGTGGTTCCAGAACACGGTTGGTCCAGCATGCACCTCGCGCGTCTATGGGTTGATGGTGCGCCGCAGCAGGGTTGCACTTTTCAGGAGCACTCCATTGGCTTGGATCTTCCGGCAACAAAGATGCTTGATGCTTTTGATTCATGTTTAGACGGGATTTGATTCGCTAGTAATCAGATGGGTTTGTATTCTGTGGTTTCGCTTGCTTTGGTAATGGGCTTGCGGGGTTTACTTGGCTTCCTGTTCTCCGGGCGGGGTTGGTTGCAAGGCCATGATCAGATTATTAAAAGCCTTGTCAAGGCAGGTTGCCTCGCGAAGATGGCCATAAGTTTTTAGTACTTGTGTGGTTAGTGTCCGCATCTGGGCTAGGACATACATCATCGCAGGGATAGGTACTTCCATCTCCTTGTATAATTGACGCAATGTCGTCATCCCTGCCGCATCTGTTACTTCTGTGCAATCGCACGCTACCCCGAAAATGATCACCCGCAGAAACTGTTGGCAGTCTCGCCAGCAGGCTTCTGCCCTTGGTTCTGGGTGTAATTCTCCGCCAGGCAGGATGAGTTGTGGTTGTTGGGCTAGTAATTGTTGTCTTGCTTTATCAACCACCTGGCTTGACTCGGCTATCAGTAGCTTAACGGCATGTTCTGAGGTTTTGCAATATTTGCATATCTCTTCTAATTCTTCTGTGTTTAGGAACCGTTTTGAAGTATCGGCTTTAGCTACCACCGCTCTCACTGCTTCGGGGAGACTGTCTCGATTGCTTATGCCGCATACTTTTGCAGCCTTGGCCAGTTGGCTGATCTCCATCTTTCGATCTGCTTCTCTAGTCAGGTTCACGATTCCACCGGAGTTGCGGTAAGCCAGCCATGTCGCTCCAAATGGAAAGCCCATATTGCGTTCCCGCCTAGACCTGGACAGTGTTCAGATGCCAGATCCACCAATTCTTCTGACACTCCGAGGTTTTTGAGCAGATCCCTTGCTTGGGCCGTTCCTTCTACCAATGCAGAACGTATTGCTGCTCCTACTACCCAGGTCAGAGTGGTTTCTGATAGTTCGCCGCTATTACTCTCGCAGGCAAGCAGAATATTGTTGTTGTCAGGATTTTTGTTGTGATGGGATTTCCAAAGCCCAATGTCTTCAATTCTGAGGTCTATGCGCAAGCGTGCCTCGCTTGTTCCGTACTGAATCTCCTGTTCCTCTCCGGCTTGTTTTATTAAGTCTTTTATGCTTAAAATTTCTTTGGGCGGCATGACGGTTTTGTTTTGGCAAGAGGACGGTTTCCCCGGGCTGTCTAGTCTTTATCCAATCTTCGCGCGCGACTAATGCAGCACGACTATTGCCTTGTTGCTCATTCTGCGTGCAACTCTTTTTATCTTTTATTTGTTCAATAAAAATAGCCTCCCTTCAGCAGGGAGGCTATAAATCACTTTTTAACAGGAAGCCTGGTCAAACAAGTGCGTTGATTGCGTAATCGAGGTAGTTGTTTGCTTCTGTTGCTGCTTCGCCGGCAAGGCCATGGTTGGCTTTGATGTAGTTAAGCGCTTCCACGTACCAGGAGGGAGAGAGCTCAAAGGCGCGATTGATTTCATCAATCCCGGCAATCAGGTACTCATCCATGGGGCCGGTGCCACCAGCCACGAGGCAGTATGTGACCATGCGGAGGTAGTAGCCGATATCACGGGAGCACTTAGCCTTGCCACGGGCATCAGCGGCATAGTTCGCACCCTGCATCTGCGTGGTGTAGGGGAACTTGTTGTAAACGGCCTGGGCAGCGCCGTTCACCAAGTTGTCTGCGTTGGCTGTTAGGCCCTTAGCAGCTGCAAGAGCATTTTTGGCGCGGTCAAAGCGACCAAAAGCTGAGTTGAGCTCAGTGTTTGAGAGAAACCGTCCCTGGGAATCAGCGGCTGCGACGGCTTCGGTAAGGGGAGTCTTCATTGGAAGGGGGGAATAAGTTGGTTTGACTTTTTAGTGAGCTGATCAGCCGACGGCTGCTGCAGCGCGGTCGAAGTAGGTGCCGATTTCGCTGATTAAAGCTGAGCAATCTCCCTGGGTGATGCCGTTGCGGTCGTTGGCAATTGCAATGGCGGCGGCCTTCATCTTGCGAACGCCTTCAGCAACCGAAGTGCCGGGAACGCCGAGGGCCAGGTAGGTCTCCCGCAGGCCGTTGAGGCAGCGGTCTTCCAGCACGGATGCATCGCCGTTGAAAATGGCGTAGGTGATGTAACGGAGGATGATGTCCATGTCGCGTAGGCACGCAGCCATGCGGCGGCTGGTGTAGGCGTTCCCCCCAGGAGCCGTTAGCGCCGGCTGAGCTTCAAAAAGATCGCGGGCCGCATTGGTGACGATCTTGGATGCGTTGGAGGTGATGCGGTTCACAGCATCCATACGCTTGTTGCTCTCGGAAACCATCGCCGCAAGCGCGTCGATTTGACCGGCGTTGATGAATTCGCCACGGGCATCAGCCTGGGCTACAACCTTGGTGAAGGCGTCGAACATTGGGAGGCTCCTAGTCGCGACGAATAGTCGGAAGGGTGGATAGGGGTTCCAGGCTGGTCAGGGCCCAGGGCTGCGCAGTGTCCCTTGTGGGCAGTGTGCAGCAACCTGGCTGTTATCAACTTGGTTCGCCCATTCTCATCAAGATGCCTGCTTGCCTACTGCTCCCTTAACAAACGGTCACTGCCCCAAGGCCTGGAGGGCTTCGCTCGGTGCAGGTGGCCACGGCAGCTACCTCATTTTGAGCTCGACAATGCGGTTATTGGGGACGGTTTTCAAAAAACTTGGCTTTCCACAACTTGCGATTGAGCAATGACTCGAGCTCTTGAGGCGTTCTCTGGCCATTGCGCATTGGTTGGCAAGCACCGCTTGTCCGTTGCGCTTCCATATGGCCTGTTTTGATTGGTTTACAAGGCTTTTGGAATCGTTACAAACGCTGCGCTGCAGTCTCTGGGGCGCCAACCCCTGGCGCTTCCGGGCTGCGCCGATACCATCCGCCCATTCCATCGGCACTGGTTATGGCTGTTGAGCTAAAGGTTGCAGACTGCACCCAGCGGCTGGCTGACCAGCTGCAGACCCTCTCGGAAGTTGCTGAAGCGATCACCTTCCGCTTGCTTGAACTGGAGGAGCGGCTTGCCGCTCAGGAGTTGAGGCTCGAGCCGCTGCTTGAGGGCCAGGCAGCTAGCCAGGGCGCGTTGTCTGATGAGACGGAGCTACGACTCGATGACACCGAAGACCGACTGGCTCGTCTTGAAGGCTTGCTAAAAGGCATCGAAAATCAAGGGGTAGGCCGTCACCTGCGTCCTGTTGTTGCCCCCCAGCTGGCCCATGCCCAGGAAGCTCTACAGGACAGCTTTCTGGATGACAGCCTGGCAGAGGAGCCCTTCCTTGATGAAGAGGAGCAACCCTTCTTCGATGAGCTCAGCGCCTGAGGCTCAATCGCGCCACTCAATCGCGCCACTGCTCAGACCAATGGGCTGGTATCTCGTCGCTGTAGTCGTTGGTTCGGGCAAATTCAAAGGCACCCGCCAGCGATCCCCAGAGATGTTCGTGGGTGATGGGATCGTGGCCCCTGTCGATCGTGCGCATGCCAGCTGGGTTTAGCTCTAGCCGGCTCACCAGGTAGGAGGTGGCTCCCTTGCGCTCCACCAGACAGCGACATCCAGGCTCCACTTCCCCCACGAATCCTTCGCTCTCTTCTCGCACCACGTAGGCGCAGCCATCGAGGGGCAATAGGTCACTTGTTTGAATGCGGCCACGGAGTTCGCTGTCCTCTACCGCTCCCCAGAAGCGTTGATCTTCTGCCAGCGCCTGGTTGACGATAGTCAGCTGGCCGTTCAGTGCTTCCACCCTCAGTACTCGAATTCGGTAGGGAGCTGCCGGGTCAATCGCATAGCTCTGCTCCAGCAGCAGGGAGCCCGGTGCCAGCTGGGGGAGGGGGCGGAATTTGACCAGGATGTGGGCGTAGAGGGGCGGATTCTCAAAAGCCTGCTCCTGGTTGCTGAATCCACCGCTCAACATCCGCACCAATCGCTCCAAGGAGCTCGCCATCACGCCAGTACACGGCTGTGAGGCTGACCCTACTGGCTGGGCCCAGCCAACCCCAAGAGGCGGAGGCGAAAAGCGGCTACTTGCCGGGCCAGCTCTGGTTGTTTTTGTAGAAAGGGATGGTCGCCAAGCCCATCGAGCATCAGATCGACCTTGGCTGCTGGGTCAAGTCCGTGGTGGGGATCGCGCTGTTCATGTTTTTGCCAGGCTTCATCGAAAGCCTGAGCGAAGCTGTCGGCGTTATTGAACATCCGGTTGGAGTTCAGTGGATGCTCACGCATGGTGCTGCAATATTCAGCTGTTTCTAGTTGAGCCATCCCAAACCCTGCAGGCTTTTCGCGGAAGGAAAGTAGTGGGATGAGAATGCCAGGACCCAGATTTGAACTGGGGACACGGCGATTTTCAATCGCCTGCTCTACCAACTGAGCTATCCCGGCCCGTCGCCTAAGCGACGAATCGATCTTAGATCACGGCCCTGCCACGGGGTTCGGGCCAGGCAGGCCATGCCAGCTACCTGCCAGCCCTGGTCGCGCAGGGTGTCAGCGGCGGCGCAGGCCGTAGCACCCGTCGTAAGGATGTCGTCCAAGAGCACCACCGCTGGTTTCTCCCGGGGGTGCTGTTGCTGCTCGGACGCGGAGCAGCGAAAGGCTCCCGCCTGGTTAGCCCAGCGCAGTTCGCGGCCCAGGTGGTGCTGGCCCAGCACTGCCCGACTGCGTTGCAGGAGGGGGACTTGGCGCCAGCCCAGTTGCCAGCTAAGAGCTCTGCCCAGCAGGCTTGGCAGTGGGTTGGCTCGCCGCTTCCAGCTGGGGATCGCAACCAGCAGGGGTGGTCTGGCCCAAGGTTCGGCGCCCAGTCCTGCGGCTAGTTGCTGTACCAGAGCTGCCACCATTGCTGGATTCGGATGGGTGCGCAGATAAAGAAGCTGCCGGCGCAGCCGCCCCGAGTACATGCCAGCGGCCCACCAATGGATGGGATCACTTCCCTGGCGTCCCCCCTCGGCTAATTCCGCCGCCAGATCGGCGTTCAGGCTTGGTGGTTTGGCGATCCAGTCCAGGGGCAGCAGCTTTAACAGCCCTGCCGTTATGGGAGTTAGGCCAGGGGGCCAAGAGGCCATGGATGGGTCTGCAGGTTTCCTGCAGGGTTCCCACGCCGCCGGCCTCAGCGGGGCAGGGCCCGCAACATCGCCACCAGGGTGCGATGGGCATCTTCACTGTCACTAAGGCAGTGGTCGAAGGGCACTGTGACCTTGGCGCCATCCACATCAAGCTCCATGGCTTCGGCTCGGACTGCTACCAGGCTTGCCTTTTCGGCTGCGCCTAGGCCGCCGTAGTGACGGGCATAGGCCAGCACCGCCTCGGCATGGTCGTCATTCATGTGTCGGCAAATCCGATCGCTCACTGCGGGGGTGATTGGGTCGGCGGCCATGGTGCTGAGCGGCGGTGGGTATGGGAGTGATTCTGGCTCGGACGAAGCTGCAGAGGGAGTTAGGCGGCGCCGAAGCGCTGCCACAACAACAGGCCAAGACGCAGGGCACTGAAGCCCACATAGCCAGCCAGCACCACAAACACCGCCATGGAGATCACAGAGCGCAGGCGGTCGTTCATGGTTTTTGCAGGGCTGTTGCGGCCAGTCTGGCCATGCCAAGGGCAGCTGTGCACCCCGGTCGATTCAGCACCGGTATGCCCAGGCTCTGCTGGCGCAGCCGCCGCCATTGTGGGTTGCGGGCCCCGCCCCCCAGGGTGATCACCCGCTCCAAGTCGGGGGCGCCGGCCGCTTGCAACCGCTGCCATCCCTGTTTTTCTAGGGCTGTGAGGCCCTCCAGCAGGGCCTGGAGGTAGCGGACGTCGCTGATCGGGCGCGGGCCCAGCAGCGGCTCTAGTTCAGGATCGTCCACAGGAAAGCGCTCCCCACGGGCTGGCAGCGGCCGCAGCTGCAGACCCGTGGGCTGGCGAGGGTCGATCTGGCGGCTCAACTCTTCGATCTGTCCGTCACTGAAGAAGCGCCTCAGGATGCCGGCTCCGGCATTGGAGGCACCACCCACCAGCCAGCTTCCTGCCACTCGGTGACAGCTGATGCCTGGCCCTTCGATCGGCCTGGGGCTGAACTGTTTGAGCACCAGGGTGGTACCCAGCACGGTGACGCCATCGCCCCTACCTGGCTGGGCGGCAAGCACCCCGGCGTTGGCGTCGGTGCTGCCTGCCACCACCTGACAGCCAGGCGCCAGTCCCAGCTTTTGGGCGGTCGTAGCAGCGATTCGCCCCAGCACCGCGCCGCTGGGGCGAATCGCCGGCAAGGCAGTGGACCACGGCTGGCGCCCGATCGAGCCAGTCCAGCCCTGCCGTTGTAGGTCCCAGCCGAGGCGCAGGTTGTTGCCCTCTTCTCCCCAGCTCCAGTCACCAAGCAACCAGCCGGTTAGCCAGTCGGCCTGGTGACGCAGCAGCCAGGGGCCGCCCGTTCCGATTTCTTGGGCCTGTGCCAGCAGGTGCAGGGCCCGGGCCAGGCTGCCGTTGGCACTGGCGGCTGGGCCTGAGCCGGCCATTGCTGCAGCAATAGGGGCCTGCTCACGGCAAGAGAAGTGATACGCCAAGGCTTTCCCTAGGCAGCCAGGGCCGGGCTGGCCATCGGGACGGCACAGCAGCAGGGTGCCGGAGGTGCCATCCACCGCCAGGGCGCCAACCTGCTTGCGGGTAGCTGCTGGCAGCAGCCCGCAGAGGCTTGTTAGGCCCTCCACCCAGCCCAAAGGCTCCTCCAGGCTGGATGGATAGGGGCTGGCTTCTTCGATCAGCTGCTCGCCGTCTGGCCCTATCAGGGCAATCCGCAGGCCACTACTGCCCAGATCCACCCCAAGGGCAAGTGCAGTGTTCACCCGCCGGACTGCAGCTCAGGCGTTGACCTGCGCTGCGGTGACCTGCTTGAGCGTGGCGGCGATGGCGTCCACGTTTTCCCAGGGCAGATCCAGGTCGGTGCGGCCGAAATGGCCGTAGGCAGCCACATCTTGATAAAAGCGGCCGCCGCGTTGCTGGGGCAGCTCCCGTAAACCGAAGGTGTCGATGATGGCCCCGGGGCGCAGGTCGAACTGGTCCTGCACCAGGGTGGTGAGGTCGTCATTGCTGATGGCGCCCGTGCCGAAGCTTTCCACCAGGATGCTGACTGGTTTGGCTACGCCGATGGCGTAGCTGAGCTGCACTTCGCATTTGCGGGCCAGGCCTGCAGCCACGAGAGCTTTAGCCACGAAGCGGGCGGCGTAGGCGGCGGAGCGATCCACCTTGGTGGGGTCCTTTCCCGAGAAGGCGCCACCGCCATGACGGGCATAGCCGCCGTAGGTATCGACGATGATTTTGCGGCCTGTTAGACCGGCGTCACCCTGGGGGCCGCCCACCACAAATTTGCCGGTGGGGTTCACCAGGAAGCGAGTATCTGCCTGGGAGGGCTTGAGGGCCAGATCGGCGGTGGCGGGCTCCACCACGTGGCTCCAGAGGTCGGCGGCAATGCGCTCCCGAATTGCTTTTTCATCCGAGACGCCATCGATCTCAGCTGTGTGCTGGGTGGAGATCAAGATCGTGTCGATCGACACGGGCACTTCGTTTTCGTAGACCACGCTCACCTGGGTTTTGCCATCGGGGAGCAAATAGCCAAGGCTGCCGTTGTGACGCACCTCGGCCAGCCGCCGCGCCAGGCGATGGGCCAGGCTGATTGGCAGAGGCATTAGCTCTGGCGTCTCGTTGCAGGCGTAGCCAAACATGATCCCCTGGTCGCCTGCTCCCACCAGATCAAGGGGGTCGCCGTCGTGGTCGTCGGCCTCGTTTACCCCCTGGGCAATATCGGGGGACTGCTGGTCTAAGGCCACCAGCACGGCGCAGCTGTGAGCATCGAAGCCGCCGGCGCGGGCACCGGCATAGCCGATCTGGTTGATCACGCCCCTTACCAGGGTGTTGAAGTCAACCCGGGCGGTGGTTGTTACTTCACCTGTGATCAGGCAAAGGCCGGTGTTGACCACGGTCTCGCAGGCAACTCGAGAAGCCGGGTCCTGGGCCAGCAGGGCGTCGAGCACAGCATCGCTCACCTGGTCACAGATCTTGTCGGGATGCCCTTCGGTTACCGACTCGGAGGTGAAGACGTAGCGGCTCATGCAGCCTTGAATCAAGTGAACTCAGCTTATGTGCTGGCCTGCGTTTACCTTGAGTTCGCGCCAATGTTGCAGGCAGGGGAAGCGCGGATCTAGCGGCGGGGCGATGCTCCAGCCCGCCCCATAGCCGAGCACCACGGGCACTCCGGCCTGCTGGGCCATGCGCAGGTCGCTATTGGCATCGCCGATCAGGGCGCAACGGTTGGGCGGTATTCCGAGTTGGGCGCAGAGGGCGTGCACCGCCGCCGGGTTTGGCTTGCGCGGGTTGTGGTCGGCACTCCACAGGGCTTGAAACCTGGACCTGAGGTTTTGGCTGGCCAGAAAAGCTTCGATGCCAGCCTCGTCATCGTTGCTGATCACGGCGCACACCACTCCTGCTTCCTGCAGTGCTTGCATCAGATCGTGGAGTCCGGCGGTGGCGATGGGCCGGTGCTCACTCCCCTGGCCATGCAGGCCATCGGTGGCCGCAAATACGATTTCGCTTAATTCCAGGGCTTCTGGCCAGCCAAGGCCAACCTGGGCCAACGCTGTGGCGGTGGAGATCAGGTTGTGGCTACGGGTGCCGACGGCCGTGGCGCCGGCCGGATGGATGGCGCTATTACGAAGCCCGTAGGCCCTCTGTAGTAGCTGAGCCAGCTCGTCGCATCGGCTGGCGGGTAGCTCCGGGTGGCGTTTCCCCAACAGCTCGCAGGCATGAAAAACCCTGGCCGAGGCCAGGGTTTGGAGCATGGGTTCGCTGATGCAAAGGGTGCCGTCCTTGTCGAACAACACCGCTTCGATTGGGAATGGTGTTCCCGTGGCATCGGCCAGGGGTTGTCCCCGCAGAAACAGCTCAGCCATGGAGGGCGCGTAGTTGGGCCTGGCTCAGTCGAGGGTGACGCCCATTGGTTCGTTGTCTTCGGCCTGCTCAAGCAGCATCTGCTTGTAGCGGGCGGCCATTTCCTCGGCTTTATCGAACACTTTCTGAGGGTCGGTGAGCATGTCGCCGGGCTCTGGCTCGAGGGCCTTGGTAGAGAGGGAGATCCGGCCCCGCTCGGCATCCAGGTCGATGATCATCACCTTCATCTGGTCGTTGACATTGAGCACCGTGTGCGGTGTTTCGATGTGTTCGTGGCTGATTTCGGAGATGTGCAGCAGGCCGCTGACTCCACCGATATCAATAAAGGCGCCGTAGGGCTTAATGCCGCGCACGGTGCCTAGCACCACTTCGCCCACTTCGAGGCGATTCATCTTGCGTTCCACCAGGGCGCGGCGATGGCTGAGCACCAGGCGGTTGCGCTCCTCGTCCACTTCAAGGAACTTGAGGGGTAGGAAGTCGGCCACCAGCTCTTCTTTGGCCTTGCGGGTGCTGATGTGGCTGCCGGGAATGAAGCCGCGCAAGCCTTCTACCCGCACCAGGGCGCCACCACGGTTGGTTGCAAACACTTCGCTGTAGATGGTCGCGTCTTCTTTCTGCAGCTGGCGCACCCGTTCCCAGGCACGCTGATACTCGATGCGGCGTATGGAAAGCGAGAGCTGGCCGTCTTCGTTCTCCTCACTCATGATGAAGAACTCGCGCACCTCGCCTGGTACGAGAACGTCGCTGAGGCCCTCAACCCGGTTGATCGACACCTCCTGCACCGGCATAAACGCCGCTGTTTTGGCGCCGATATCGATCATGGCGCCCTTCGATTCCAGGGCAAACACGGTGCCGTTGACAACGTCACCCGGCTTGAAGTTGTAGTCGTACTTGCTCAGTAGCGAGGCAAACTCATCCAGGGTGAAACCCACGCCATCAGCGTCGTTGCGGGATGCAGCGCGACTGCTGGGGTCATCGGCGGTGGGGACCTCTTCCGGAATGGCTAGATCGAGGTCATCGCCCATGGCGGCGGCGAAATCGAGCTCGGCCTCGGCACTGATCGCGTCTTGGTTGAGCGCTTCAGTGCTGGTATCGGAAGGGGTCACGGTCATGGATAGGTGGCGGTCTGCCTGAAGCAGTAGGAAAGGAACGGATGATCTGCCCGCCAGCAGAGCAAACCCGGTTTGTAACTGTACCAATGCGGCAGCAGCGTGTTTCCGTTGCTTTGACCTGGTTCAGCTTGGACACGGTCAGTTGAATGAGGTCAGCTGAACCAGGTCAGCTGACCGTGGCCAAGCTGGCTTTGCTCAAGCGGCCACCACTGCGCTTGTGCAGTCCTTCCAAGGTGGACACAAAGTCGCTTACGCCCTGGAACTGGCGATAGACAGAGGCAAAGCGCACATAGGCAACCTCACTCATTTCGCTGAGCTGCTGAAGCACAAGTTCACCGATTTCGGCACTGCTCACCTCCCGTCCGCTGCGTTGCTGCAGCTGGAGTTCGATTTCATCCACCACCCCTTCGAGCCGGGCCGGCTCTAGGCCTGTTTTTTCGCAGGCGCGCAGCAGCCCGTGCAGCAACTTGACGCGGTTGAAGGTTTCCCGCGAGGAGTTGCGCTTCACCACAGTGATGGGCACTGTCTCTACCCGTTCATAGGTAGTGAAGCGGAATTCGCAGTTGAGACACTCACGCCGCCGCCTCACACTGCGACCACTGTCGGCCGCTCGAGATTCGAGCACCCGGCTATCGGTGTGTTGGCATGAGGGACATTGCATCCCTGGCATCCGGAAGTGTCATTCAAGTGTAAGCAGCACTTTTTCATTTGGAAAGGCCTGCATTCGCCAATCGCACAACAAAAAAGCCCCTGCCGAAGCAGGGGCTTTAAAGGGCTCTGGCTGATTATTTGCCGATCTTGGGGGGATCGCGGAAGGCGATTGCAAAGAAGAGCGTGGAGATGGCCAGGGCCAGGATCAGGATGTAAGCGAAGCTTTCCATGGATGTCCTCGGGGGTGCTGGCGGTCAGCTGAGGGGACTGCCTGCCGGGGGCACGTAGCCCTCGGGCAGACGACGGGTCGAGCGGTCGCCCAATTTCTGGAATAGACCGAATTCCACTTGTTCGCCCAGGTCGGGATCAATACCGGCAAACACATCGCGATACAGGGTGCGAGCACCGTGCCAGATGTGGCCGAAGAAGAACAGAAGGGCGAAGGTGGCGTGTCCGAAGGTGAACCAACCACGGGGTGAGCTGCGGAAGGTGCCGTCGGAGTGATAAGTCTCGCGGTCAAACTCGAAGGCTTCACCGAGCTGGGCCTTACGAGCCAGGCGCTTCACGTCGGCAGGATCAGTAAAGACCTGGCCATTGAGGGCGCCGCCGTAGACGGTTGCCGTCACACCGGTCTGCTCAAAGGAATACTTGGCCTCAGCCCGACGGAAGGGGATGTCGGCGCGAACGATGCCTTCTTGATCCTGGAGAACTACGGGGAAGTTCTCGAAGAAGTTGGGCAGGCGGCGCACCTCAAGGTCCCGGCCATCTTTGTCAGTGAAAGAAATGTGGCCAATCCAGCCTGTGGGGAGACCGTCGCCATTCACCATCGGACCAACCCGGAACAGGCCGCCCTTGGCAGGACTGTTGCCGACATAGTCATAGAAGGCCAGCTTCTCCGGAATCGAGGCATAGGCCTGTTCCTTGGTGGCTCCGTTGTCGAGCGCGGTTTGGACTCGACGATTGATTTCCGTCTTGAAGTAGCTCTGGTCCCACTGATAACGGGTGGGTCCAAAGAGCTCTACAGGGGTTGCTGCAGCGCCATACCACATCGTGCCGGCAACAATGAAAGCCGCGAAGAAGACAGCGGCGATCGCCGAGGCCAGCACCGTTTCGATGTTGCCCATGCGGAGGGCCTTGTAGAGGCGCTCGGGCGGTCGAGTGGTGATGTGGAAGATGCCAGCAATGATTCCAACGATGCCAGCAGCAATGTGGTGGGCCACGATGCCGCCAGGGTTGAAGGGATTGAATCCTTCTGGGCCCCAGGATGGTTGGACTGGCTCTAAGTGTCCCGTTATTCCATATGGATCACTGACCCACATGCCAGGTCCGAAGACCCCGGTGAGGTGAAAGGCCCCGAATCCGAAGCAACCAAGGCCGGCAAGTAGCAGGTGGATGCCAAAGATTTTGGGCAGATCGAGGGCAGGTTCGCCGGTGCGTGGGTCCTGCCAGATCTCTAGATCCCAATAAGTCCAGTGCCAAATGGCGGCTAGGAAGAGCAGGCCGCTGAAGATGATGTGGGCTGCAGCCACACCTTCAAAGCTCCAGAATCCGGGGTCAACGCCGGTTTCGCCGGTGATGCTCCAGCCGCCCCAGCTGCCGGTTACGCCGAGTCGGGCCATGAAAGGCATGACGAACATGCCCTGGCGCCACATCGGGTTGAGTACCGCGTCGGACGGATCAAAAATTGCGAGCTCATAGAGCGCCATGGAGCCGGCCCAGCCGGCAACCAGGGCGGTGTGCATGAGGTGCACTGCGAGCAATCGGCCCGGGTCGTTAATGACGACCGTGTGCACCCGATACCAGGGCAATCCCATGGGGGTAGTTCTGGGTGGGTTGGGCGATCGTAAGGGGCGCTCCGGCCGCGGTGCGCTCCAGGTAACGGACCGCAACGGCCTGGCCCAGAATGAAGACCTCTGCAAAAAGGTTTCATGCCCGTGATCCGATTTGTTCGCGAGGGTCGCGACATTGAGTGCTACCCCGGCGAAAACCTGCGAGAAGTGGCTTTGCGGGAGGGCATTCAGCTCTACGGCCTCAAGGGTGCCCTAGGCAATTGCGGCGGCTGCGGCCAGTGCATCACCTGCTTTGTGGCCATTCCGGAGGGCACCGGTGCTCAGGTGCTGAGCGGCCGTACCGCCGTGGAAGACCAAAAACTGCGCCGGCGCCCCCAAACCTGGAGGCTTGCCTGTCAAACCATGGTCCAGGAGTCCGTTTTGGTTTTGACTCGGCCCCAGGTGGGCATGGCCGACCAGGAAAATTTGGTGGCGGAGGCCCAGGCCAAGCCCCTGCCTAGCGGCCCCACAGCCTGGCCTGCCCCTCCGGTACAGGAAGGCGAGGAGGATTTAGAGGATGGGGGTGAAGGTCAGAGCCAGGGCGATGAACAGGCCCCAACCGCAACGAGCGGTGAAGCCTCCTGAAAAGCGCCCATTTGGCGGTGATACCCTCCCCTCACTTCCCCTTCAGCCATGGAAACCAACGATCTCGGCTTTGTTGCCAGCCTTTTGTTCGTGTTGGTTCCCGCGGTCTTTTTGATCATTCTTTACATTCAAACCAACAGCCGCCAGGGGGGCTAGTTCCTCCCCTCAGGCTCCCGCACCAGCAACACAGGGGCTGGGGCATGAACGCGGATGTAGTCGCTCACCGAGCTGCCCAGTAGCCGGTCGATGTCGACCAGTCCTCGAGCAACCACCGGGCGCCGATCCTGGGAAGCGATCACCAGCAGGTCGGCTTTGAGATCCTCGGCGGCGGCGCACACGCTGCGGCCGACATCCCCGCTGCGATGCACTGCCTTGAGCTCCACTCCGTAGCCACGGGCTCGCTGGCTGGCTTTTTCGAGTACTGCATCGGCTGGGGATTTGCCGCCCCGAGAAGGGGTGATGTCTTGGCGGGTGACATGGACGCCGGTGAGGCTGCCGCCAGGAATCTCCCGCACAAGCTCGCAGGCCAGTTTCAGGGCATCGTCTCCGACCCCGGTGCCATCGATGGTCACCATTACCCGGTTGATGTGGCGGATGTAAAGGTCGTCGCGCACCAGCAGCATCGGCCTGGTCGAGAGCTGGAATACGTATTGGCTGGCGCTGTTGCTGAGGATCGACTGGAGGCGGCCCAGGCCTCTGGATCCCATCACGATCAGGTCGCTGTTGAGTTCGTCGGCCACCTTCAGCACCGTTTGCTTGGTGTCTCCCTGCCGAATGATCGTGTTCACCTCGCTGGGGTTGAGCCCGAGCCGTTGCACCGCTTCGGCGGCGATAACCGCCGCTTTTTGGGAGTGCTCCGCGAAGCTCTCACCAGCCTGCTCAGGCACCACGTGCAGCAGGTTGATGCGGGCTGCACGCACCGCCGGGATGTCGCGCAGCATGCGCACCATCTCTTCCACGTGGCCTTTGCCGGAATCGGCGATTAGAACGTTGCGAAACACTGAGAAGACTCGAAGTAGCAGGCTGCCTGTCAGCCTATGGCCGATCTGCAAGTGCAAACCATCTGCCCGCTACACCGCAACCATCCCGCTCCGGCCAAGCTGGCCCGGCTGTGGTGAAGAGAGTGTCTGAAGGCTGGTTGCTGGAGCGCCGTGTGCTGCCCCAGCACACGGATCACGCCGGCGTGATGTGGCATGGCGCTTACGTGGCTTGGCTTGAGGAGGCGCGGGTGGAGGCCCTGGCTGCAGCTGGTATCGCCTACAGCGATCTTTCCGTTCGCGGCTTGGAGCTCCCGGTGGTGAGTTTGACCATTGACTACAAGCAGCCCCTGTTTCACGGCGATGCTGTGCAGCTGTGGAGCGAGGTGCTGCCGCGCTGTGGTCTGAAGTTGCCCTGGCGCAGCCGTTTTGTAGCTGCAAGCGGAAAGCTGGCGGCTGAGGCAAGGGTTGAGCTTGTGCTGGTGGAGAGCGCCCCTGGGCTGGATCAGCGCCGGCTGGTGCGCCGCTTACCCGCTGATCTGGAGGCCGCGGTCGCAGCCCTGGCGCGGGGACCGCATTAGGATCAGTACATCTGTACTGAAAGCGGTATGGCGATTCAGGGGTTGCTGCGGAGCGCCGATGGCGCCGGTTGGAATCAGGAGCAGCGGCTTTGGTGGCTGCTGTGGTCGGGTTGTCCAGGAATTGGCGCCCAGCGGCTGGTTGCCATTCGGGACAACTTTTGTGGCTGGGCGGCAGCCTGGGGCGCTCCGCTCGAGGCCTTTGCTGCCCTTGCCGGTTTTGGTGCGGTGGGTTGCCGCCAGCTGCAGCGATATCGCGACCGCTGGGGTCCCGATCCCTTGCCCCGGCTCTGCCAAGAGCTGCGTGGCGGCAGGGGGGTGTTGGTGCCGGCTGATCCGGCCTTTCCGCCCGAGTTGCTCGCCTTGGAGCGGCCGCCTCTGCGCCTGTATTGGCGGGGTAAGGGCTGGTTGTGGCCCCTGCTTCGTCGCCGCCAGGCCATTGCGGTCGTGGGCACGCGCCGGCCCTCCCTGCATGGGGTGGCCATGGCTGAGGCGATCGGTGCGGCCCTTGCCCAGGCGGGTTGGCCGGTGGTGAGTGGCCTGGCTGAAGGGATCGACGGAGCCGCCCACCGGGGCTGCTTGTCCAAGGGTGGCCGGCCTGTGGGGGTGTTGGGCACTCCCCTTGAGCGGGTTTATCCCAGGCACCATCAGCAGCTGCAGGCTGAGGTGGGTGCCGGGGGGCTGCTGGTAAGCGAGTTGCCGGCAGGCACTGCGGTGCAGGCAGGCCATTTTGCGGCTCGCAACCGGCTGCAGGTCGGCCTGGCTCGGGCGGTGGTGGTGGTCGAGTGCCCTATGCGCAGTGGGGCTCTCCAGTCGGCCACCCTCGCCATGCAGCAGGAGTTGCCGGTCTGGGCCGTGCCGGCTGATGCGGGCAAGGCATCTGCTGCCGGTAGCAATCGTCTGCTCGCCCAAGACGCCACGGTGCTGCTTGAGCCCGCAGATTTAATTCGCCAGCTAGGGCCTGGCCCCCTGGCCTCGCCAGATCCCGCTGCTCCTTCGGCCTCCCATGGGCTGCTGCGATCAGCCGATCCAGCGCTGCTAGCAGCCTTGGGGCACGGAGCTTCGCTTGAGCAGCTCTGCCTGATGCTGGAGGAGCCTGCGGCCTCCCTTGCCTCCCGTCTGTTGGCCCTAGAGCTTCAGGGGCTGGTGCGGGCTGAGCCTGGGCTTTGCTGGCGTCCGGCCTAGCCTTGATCCATGGTGAATGGGCAGCTCGATGGGGCTCAATTGTTGGCCTGGCGGCGACAGCAACTAGCCCTGGGCGGGAGCCCTGGAGACTTTGACTGGCTGCTGGATCTGGCGGGAGGCCTGCCCTGGCGTGCTCAACAGCAGCTGCGGCTTCATGCTCAGCTGCCGGTTCAATTGGCCTGCGATCTCAACCAATTGGAGGCGATGTGGCGCTGCCATCTCGATACGGCCGAGCCGCTCCAATACCTTGTGGGGTGCTGCCCCTGGCGTGACCTGGAGATCAGCGTCGCTCCAGGAGTGCTGATCCCTAGACAGGAAACGGAATTACTGGTGGAGCTGGCACTGGAGCTGGCCCCTTCCGGCCCGGGCTGTTGGGCCGATCTCGGCACCGGCTCTGGCTGTATGGCCCTGGCATTGGCCCTCGCCTGGCCCTCCAGTCGCGGCTGGGCCGTCGACTGCAGTCCAGGGGCGCTTAGTCAGGCGGCCCTCAATCTGGCGGCAGGAGGCGTTGCCGATCGGGTCCAATTGCTGGAGGGCAGTTGGTGGCAGCCGTTGAGCCCCTGGTGGGGACAGTTTGATCTGGTGGTGAGCAATCCCCCCTACATACCGACAGCGGTATGGGCTGGTTTGGAGCCTGGGGTGAGGGAGCATGAGCCCGTAATAGCCCTCCATGGTGGAGTCGATGGACTTGATGCCTTGCGCCTAATAGTGGCGGGTGGGGCGGCGGCTCTTGCTCCAGGAGGCCTGTTGCTGATGGAGCATCACTTCGACCAGAGCCATGCGGTGATCGACCTACTCAGTGCTGCCGGATATGCCGAGGTGCGCTCCCATGGGGATCTCGAGGGTGTAGAGCGCTTTGCGTCGGCACGCTGGCCAGGATCGGGCAGGGATTGCCATGACCATTAAGTCTGGATTGTTGCCGGTTCCATCTCCAGCCTTGGAGCCGTCAGATCTGGCGGCACTGCTCCTTCAGGGTTCAGCTGCCCTGTTCCCCACAGATACCTTGCCAGCTCTGGCGGCTTCACCTGGCCAGGCCAACCAGCTTTGGCGCCTGAAACAACGCCCGGCAGACAAGCCTTTGATTTTGATGGCGGCCAGCTCCGAAGATCTGTTTGCTTGCCTTGGCGTAGCGCCGCGCACTGAGTGGTTGGAGATGGCTGCTTGGGCCTGGCCAGGGGCGGTCACTTTGGTGCTACCTGCCGTTGGAGTGGTGGCAGAGGCCCTTAATCCTGGTGGGTCGAGCCTGGGCCTGCGGCTGCCGGCCAGTGCGGAAGCCCAGGCCTTGCTGCAGCTAAGTGGCCCCTTGGCTACAACCAGCGCCAACATTTCAGGCTGTCCGGCCGCATGCACAGCTCAGGAGGCTGCCCAGCAATTTCTCGGGGTGCCGCTTCTGGCACCGATCCCCTGGCCCCTCGCCGCAGGTCAGGCCAGCACGGTTGTTGCTTGGCGCGCTGAGGGAGGCTGGCGGGTATTGCGGGCCGGTGCTCTACTGCCCCCAGGCATTTAGGAGCGCGTAGGCATGGGGGCTCTGATTGTTGTGGTGGCGGTCTCGGTAGCGGTGTTTTATTGGGCTATGGAGCCCTTGCTGCAGGTGTTGTCCGACTTGATGCAGCTCAGCTTTTTGCCCTGGTTGCTGCTGGCCCTTGGTATCTGGCTTCTGGCTGGGCGAGCCCAGGAGGACACCTAGGGCGCCTGGGTTTGGACTAGTAACGGTTTGGCGGTGGCGGACCACTTCTGTTGAGATAGCGGCAGGCGCCAGTTGCTCCAGTTTCCCTGGCCGGATTGGTTGCTCACCCGCAGGGTGTCGCAGTGCACCGCCACTTTGTTGGTGACCTCAGGCGATCCACAGACGCTGGTGATCTTGGCTCTGTGTATTTCAGGTGGTAGCTGTTTCTACTGCATAATTTGGTAGGGAAGGCTTGTGGAGAGCTCATGACAGTCTTTGTTGCGCTGGTTGCTTTCTTGGCCGTGTCTTGGACGGTTAGAAAGCTCATTGCCGGGAAACCTGGGGCTCAAAGAGAAGACCTAAGGACTATTCCCTATGAACCGGAGTGGCCAAGGGCTCTTTCCTACACAGAGATGATGAACTCTGGTCAGCAACGGATGGTTGAAACACCGCAGGGTGATGATTGAAATCTCTCTTCGGCTGCTTGACAAAGGAGAATGATCAGCATTAGGGGAACACTGCTGGCCGGTGATTGGTTGACCTAATGCTCAATCAACGGCCTTCATGTCATTTTGTCAGCCTCTGAACAACCTGATGGGACTACGCACCTTTAGCGCTGGCAAAGCTTTTCGGCCTTCATGCCTGTTGTTCCAGGTGCGCCGTGATGAACTTGCTGATGCGCAGTAGTCACTTATCCAGCCGCTCATGGGGTCACCCCTACCCCCACCCACTGGAAGTGGCAGCCTGAACAGCCCACTCTTAGGGTGACGGGGAATGATTTCAAGCCTTCGTTAACCATGGTGGTGTCCCAGGCCCACGCTTCAGAAGCCCTCTCGCCTGAGCAGCAGCGACTAGCGGAGGCTGACCAGGGCCAAAGGCCGTGGAGAGCGTGGGGTCCCTACCTGAGCGAAAGGCAGTGGGGCACCGTGCGCGAGGACGACAGCCCCGATGGCGATGCCTGGGAATCCTTCAGCCACGATCAGGCACGATCCCGCACCTACCAATGGGGAGAGGATGGCTTGGCAGGCATCAGCGATGACCGCCAGCTGCTTTGCTTCGCCTTAGCACTCTGGAATGGCAAAGACCCGATCATTAAGGAACGCCTCTTTGGCCTCACCAACAGCGAAGGGAACCACGGCGAAGATGTCAAAGAATATTATTACTACCTGGATTCAACACCAACGCATTCCTACATGCGTTATCTCTACAAGTATCCGCTCAATGCCTTTCCCTACGAAGATCTTGTAGCTGTAAACAAAGCAAGGTCGCGACACGAGTCGGAATACGAACTAATCGACACGGGGATCTTTGATAAGAATGAATACTGCGACGTTGAAGTCGAATATGCCAAGGCTAATCCAGAGGATCTGCTGATCCAAATCACGGTTCATAATCGCTCCGATCAAGCAGCCAGTATCGCTGTTCTGCCAACCCTCTGGTTTCGCAATAGTTGGGAGCAGGGCGACAACGCCAAACCCTTTATTAAGGTGCAGCCGGGTGAATCAGGTGCAGCCATCATTCATGCGACGCATCCTGGCCTTGGCGATTTTGCGTTGCACTGTAAGGATGCTGATGAACTGGTCTTCACGGATAACGAAACTAACACAGAAATCATCTACGACAAGCCAAATCAATCTCCCTACACCAAATGTGGCATTAACCGCTACATAGTTCATGGCGAAATAGCAGCTGTCAACCCATCCCAGCGTGGCACCAAAGCATCCGCAGTTCATCACCTCTCGATTGGTGCTCATGCCTCGCACACGATCCAATTACGATTGGCCAAGTCAACGTCTGAATCAAATAACGACTCTGCCTATTACGACTTTGATCAGATCCTGGATCGCAGAAAACAGGACTGCGATGACTACTACACCAGGGTGATGCCACCTGGTTTAAGCACCGAGCAAAAGCTGGTGTTTAGGCAGGCAGTGGCAGGGATGCTGTGGTCCAAACAGTTCTACAACTACGACATTGCTCCCTGGCTCCAGCAGCGTGGCATTGATCCCCTGGGTGCCGTGAACGGCCAGGGATTCAGAAATCAGCAGTGGAATCACATGAACAACTGTGATGTGATCTCCATGCCAGACAAATGGGAATACCCCTGGTATGCGGCCTGGGATCTAGCTTTCCACAGCATGGCGTTTTCACTCGTGGATCCGAGCTTCGCCAAGCAACAGCTCAGCTTGATGTTGAGCAGCCAGTACCTGCACCCCAACGGGCAAATTCCAGCCTATGAGTGGAACTTCGGCGATGTCAACCCACCCGTACATGCCTGGGCAACCTATCTCGTCTACTTAACCGATGCATCACTCCATGGCCAGGCTGATCATCAGTGGCTGAAACAAAGCTTCCACAAGCTTCTCATCAACTTTACCTGGTGGGTGAATCGAAAAGATGCCGACGGTAATAGTGTGTTCCAAGGTGGCTTCCTTGGACTTGATAATATTGGTATTTTTGACCGCACTGAATCGCCAGAGATGGGCGGCCGGCTCGAGCAGGCCGATGGCACAGCGTGGATGGCCTTCTACGCCCAGACCATGGTCAATATCGCCGTTGAGTTGGCACGAAGCGATGAAACGTATCGCGAATATATAGCCAAATTTATCAAGCACTATTTAAGAATCGCCCATGCGATGGTCAATCGCAATGCGAGCGAGAGCATGTGGGATGAAGAGGAAGGATTCTTTTATGATGTCCTCCGCAAAAGCGACGGCAGCTCAACTCGCCTGAAAGTCAGATCGATGGTCGGGCTGATTCCATTGTGCGCCGTACACGTGTTCGAGCAGGATGTCGTGGAACAATTTCCAGAAATTGGCGATTACTTGCAACACATGCGGGATAAATATCCAGACCAACAAAGCTCTTTTCACGACATCAGGCTCAAGGGCTATGCTAACCGACAAATGATGTCAGCCCTCGATGAAACCAATCTTCGCCGCGTGCTGAAGATCATGCTCGATACTGATGAGTTTCTCAGTGACCATGGCATTCGCTCGATTTCGAAACGGCACGAACGTGACCCCTATCGCTTTGTCCACAATCAACAGGAGTACGTTGTCCAATACCTGCCGGCCGAGTCCGATTCTGGTCTGTTCGGCGGTAACAGCAACTGGCGCGGGCCGATCTGGATGCCTGTCAACTTCGCGATCATTCGCTCCTTGACTGTCTACTACACGTATTACGGCAACGACTTCAAGGTTGAATTCCCGACAGGCAGCGGCCAGATGGCAAATCTCTACGAAATTGCCGAGAATCTCGCGCACAGACTCGTTTCCATTTTCACACGCAATACTGAAGGTCTAAGGCCAGTCTTTGGCAGTCAGCAGACCTTCCAGAACGACCCCCACTGGAAGGACCATCTGCTGTTTTATGAGTACTTCCATGGTGACAATGGGGCCGGCATTGGTGCCAGCCACCAGACGGGCTGGAGTGGTCTGGTGCTTAATTTGCTTCACTACTTCGCCGCCAACACTCAGGAGAGTCGGTTAGCGAGTGGCGGCAATACGGGACCCATGCCCCATGGGCGGCACTGCGTCGATTGAGGGAGGGTGACAGAAAGACTGCCTTAGATCACAGTCCCAGTGACATTAACAACAGAAGCCATAGAACTGCAAATGCCCAAGGCAAAACAATGTGCGGTAAGGAACCTTGATGTAATGTCCATGGATTATCACGAAGGGCCTTGCTTGATCCAAGCATTGGAACCAGCTTAGGGCTTTTAGCCAACTTGTTAATATGCATTGACAAGTACGCGCGCCTGTTTTCGAGTGGCTTGCGTACTCGCTCAGCAGCCCTGATAGCTATTGCTACGGTTATACAACAAAACAGGCCCAAAAGAGGCAGTGCAATTCGCAAGAGATGAGCACTGGGGGAATGATTGCCTGAGCCCAAAAGGACAACAAAAGCGGTTATCAGAAAAGATTGAGAGGTAAAAAGCCAAGACAAGCGATTGAGTATCCATTGCTGCTCAGTCATGAGCAATTGTTCTATGTATGCCGCAAGGGCCAGTGCGTCTTTTAAGTCAATGCTATCAATTGACTCGTTGAAATTGTCGTCAGGCATTGACATGATTGAATTTAGTACGGGCAAGAAGTTTTTTCTTGAAATGATTAAGCGGGGCGTGGGATGGCGTGACCCCTTTCGCTGCTTCAGTTCTTATGAGAGCCGAATGCGGTCTGTAGGCTTTGTACTCGATTAGGGGCCACTCTGCCAACAGCTTTGCTTCCTGGACCGAGGCAAACAGTTTGATGTATGGCCCCATTGAATGACTCCACAAATGGGTTCTCCCAGTGTGATCCGGGCGGTATGTGCGCCGTTCCAGAATCACTGCCTGTCTGCCACTCCTGCAATGCCTGGGCAATGAACTCAGGGCCATAGTTCATCCGTAGGTGAGCAGAAGACGTCAAGGCTACCCAAGGCACCGCCCAAGATCTGGGTGTGATGGAGGTGAACCTCAAAGATGCCGTCAAGTTCAACTACGGCTTCCAAGGAGAACTCCAAGGAGCACTCCAAGGGGCGGGCACACCCAACGAGGCAGGTCTTGGTGCCTTCATCCCCTTAAAGGTCAGCAAGAACAGAGTTTCCTACGTGGACGTGCTGGTCAATTCCAGCTTCAATGACTACGGCAGCTACAGCAGCATCATCAATACGACTGTTTCTGGGACTATCTTTTCTACCTCCACACGCCTGGGGCATCGCTGGTTAGACAGCAACCGCTCCTGGATGTATGGCATCAATGCGGGCTATGACAGTCGTCCAATGGCAACAGGACCTACGGATAACGGTGTAGCTATTACCAACTCGCAAACGGTGTTCTTCCAGCAGGTTGCAGCAAGCCTGGAAGCAGTCTCCAACACTTGGAACTTCAATGCCTATGCACTGGTGCCCGTTAGTGACGTAGATAAAATACTCAACAGTAGCTACGGCGGAGTGTCGCTGTACGCATATGGTCTTGATGCTGGCTACAGCATTACTCCACGCCTTAATGTCGCCTTAGGAAGTTACTACCAATTAGGCGACTGTGGCTGTGTAAACGATTTTGGTGTACGTGGACGCATCGCCTACTCCCTCACAAATGGGGTCTCCATTGGCGCCAACCTCTCTTACGACCCGTCTTTTGAGACAAGGGTGGGGGGTGACATCAAATAGCGCTTTGGAGCCAATGGCTATGGAGCACCAAGCATTAGGAGCCAGCAGCCAGTTGTGATGCCTGCCATTCAGGCTCTATCAACAACGCCAGTCAGTAGAACTGTGCGGCTGCACGACGAAGCTTACGCTGACGAAGCTTACTCTCTTGCGACCATCGCTATTCCAGGCCTGATTGATAATGATTTCGACGTCGCTTTTAATCAAATTTATACGAAAAGACCCAAATAAGAGATATTTTAAGATATAAGATAAGGTATAGAAGAAAGGGACCCTAACCCGACCAAGCCTCTGCTCTGCCACCGCAGGGGCTTTTTATTGCTTCAATCACTCCCAAAGCACCTAGAACGCCAAGCAATACCTGGCACCACCTCTGACCTTCACCGCTATCTGTCGCCAGTCGTCGGGGAACTTATTGAAGTGAATGCCAAAGCAAGGGGCGGCGGATCAACTGCCAGGTGATCATATCCACATCAGCAGGTGTAAGTTGACGCCACTCTGCTTTCGAGGGAAGGATCAAATACTCGGGGTAACAACTTTATTAGAATGGAAATCAAGATGCAAGCGATGCATGAAAGATCACGCTTGTTTCACTATTTGGCGCAACTGCGCCTGAGGGGTATGGCGGCACGGAGTGGAACTCTAGGTATGCCTGTGGTTGAAGAAAATCTGCAAAAAAGATATTGGAATAACCTCCGCCTTCAATTGAGAATTGCAATCCGTCACCAGTGAGCTGGGGGCTTGACATGGTCTTGTCACGTGCTAATAAATTGTCTCCTTCGTATGGGCTATTTCCTGGAATAGAGGTGCCAGCGGGGTAGAGACCTGTGATTTTATCTCCATTTCTTTTCCCCTTTATGCCAAGGATATTGACAAAGCCATCGCCGTCTATATCAGTATCCGTGATGAGTTTTCCTCGGGCTTTAATTTTTGGTCCCGCATAGCTTTCTGGAGTCTCATATCTCCACTCCCACTTCAGCGTCGTTTTGCCTGCGTTTGACTGTTTAGGGTTTATATGTGGGGCAAGAGTGCTTGCGCGAGTAGCCTTGGCCATGAAAAAGGCGAATTAGTTTAATTTATTCTTGTTCTTTATTCCTGCTGCGTCTAGTGACCAGGAAAGTTTCCGCGCCCTCTGGACAACCCACTGCGCAATCTGCGCAACAGGCCGCTGCCTCAAGGAGGCAAGCCCACCAACACCTCCTCCCCGAGCCACGCCGCGAGGAGCTGGTAGAGCCCCTGCGCGCTGCGTGGACAAAGTGGGGCCTATGAACTCAGAACAGCTTCAAAGCCTTGCTGCGCTGGCTCTGGCGATCAGTTGGCTGAGAATCTCATTGTTCTCAGTTTGTTGCTTATGGCCTGTGATTGTCCTGTGAATTGCTGATCTGTGCTGAGTGCTTGTTCTGGCTAATTGCTCGTCTTCGCTATCCAGTGATCGTGTTGCTTCAGTGGTGGAGCGCAGAAGATGCGGGCTTGCCAAGACCTCCTGGTAGATCCTGCCGACTGCACTGGTCACCGCCTCTTGCATCGTGCTTGGCCAGCCGACTTGGCTGCCTTTTTGGCGCAGCTCGGCCTCCAGCTCTTGAAGAACCCTTGGGTAGGCGCGTCTTGCCCTTGCTTCGTCCCGTTCCCCTGTGGAGCGTTCAAGCCTCCTCAGGGGCTTTCCACGCGTGTTCTTAATCGTTGCTCTGAGGTTTGTGGGCACAGGTAGGCCAACCACCCACATTTGGGTGTCCCTGCGGAACCGGAGCCCAAGAAGCACGCTTTGAGGTAGGTCGGTAGCGAAGCGTCCCTTGGCCATCTGTCAAGCCCTGGCTTATGAGCCTTTGATAAACGTGGTTGATAAACGCTGGCCTCGGTGCTGATCACCGCAAGACCCCGAAACCCCCTCTGCCAGTTTCGGCAACCCATCTGAACCAAAAAGCCGGCTAACGGATTTGAACCGATGGCCTTCGCTTTACCTGTGCCCCTGGGCTCTAAACGCTTGTCATCGCACGGCTTTTACTAGTCCGTTTATCAACAATTGACAAACGTGACGGCAAACGTCCGGATAGGTCGAAAAGGACAGATTCGAAATGATTTGAAACGACACCTTGCTTCGGCGGCTGGGTTCTCCGGTCTGCTGGGTTCAGGCGTGGCGTTTATCCACCGCGTTTATCAATTGATACTGCTCTGCCCCAGATCCTGTTGGGGTAATGGATTTGTGGGAAAAATGGCTTTTGGCTAGTGAAAGCCAGCTTGATCGGGACCTATGGAGACAGGTTTGACCAATACGAAAGGGTCCGAGGTCACCTGAGCCCACCTCCACCCCGAAGAAAATAAAGACCAAGGCCCCGGCATGGGGGAAGGACGGAGGAACCAAGAAGCGTTCCTGGCCACGGAAATTTCTACCAAAAACAGCAGCCGGATTGGATGGGCCTTGAGCAGGTAGCCGGTGGTGAACCAGCCCCGCTCAGCCCTGAGCCACGCCGCCAGGAGCCTGTGGCGGTCCTGGCCATCGAGCAGCTCGGCCGGCACTGCCGACAGCCTTCCCTTCGGGTGCCGGGCGCGGGCTATGTCCTGCGCGTGGGCAGCGTCCATCGCCTCCGCCATCTCGATGCCGAAGCCGGCACCATCTGAGAAGAACACCGCGAACTGGGGCATGGGCAGTGCAGCGGTTCACCCTGGTGATAGCGCAGCTTGGGTCTAAGTCCCCCCCACCCCTACCGGTGGCATCAGCGGCCATGGCCGGTAGCGAGGTGGCTGATGGAGGACGCATTCCCTGCTCAGGCGGCAGCTCCGGGGCGTGATTAGGTCGGTGGTGCCGATGCAGGCAATTTCCCCACTGACCCGTAATCCCTGCCAGAGCGTCACATCCGCGGCAACCTTGCTGACACCTGAGCTAGCAACTTGCCTTGCAGCACCCCATCCGCCTGAGCCTCGCCCTGGCAGGCACTGCTGCTCTGGCATTGGCATCACTACCTTTTGACATCAGCCCTGCAGCAGCGCAAGAGCCAAAAGCTGAAAGCACGGAGGCAGCAGACCTTGGCGTGATGGGCGTCAACCTCAAGGATGCCATCAAGCTCAACTACGGGTTTCAAGGAGCACTACAAGGTGCTGGCACACCGAACGAAGCAGGGCTTGGTGCCTTCATCCCCCTAAAGGTCAGCAAGAACAGCGTTGCCTTTGTGGATGTGCTGGTGAATGCCAACTTCAATGACTACGGCAACTACAGCAGCATCGTAAAAACCACCGTTGCTGGCACCACCTTCTCCACCTCAACCCGTCTTGGGTACCGCTGGCTGAACAGAAACCGCTCTTGGATGTATGGCATCAATGCTGGTTACGACAGCAGACCAATGGCAACAGGACCTACGGATAATGGTGTGCCTGTCACCAACTCCCAAACAGTCTTCTTTCAGCAGGTGGCAGCTGGCATTGAAGCGGTCTCCAACACTTGGAACTTCAATGCATATGCACTGGTGCCCGCTGGTGACGTAGATAAAATACTCAATAGTAACTACGGCGGAGGTTCGCTGTATACATATGGACTTGATGCTGGCTACAGCATTACACCCCAACTCAATGTCAAGATAGGAAGTTACTACCAATTAGGCGACTGTGGCTGCGTAAACGATTTTGGTGTACGAGGACGCATCGCCTACTCACTCACAAATGGGGTCTCCATTGGCGCCAACCTCTCCTACGACCCGTCTTTTGATACAAGGGTATCTGGTGACATCAAATATCGCTTTGGTACCAATGGTTATGGAGCGCCAAGCATTAGAAGCAAGCAGCCAGTTGTGTTGCCTGTTGTTCAAGCGCTATCAACAACGCCAGCCAATAGGGATGTGCGGGTGCACGACTCTCCTGCGGCTGGAATAGTTATTAATGGCCTGTGACCCCTAATGAATATCAGCGCCGCGATGACGCCAGGAAGCTCTGGCGAAAGCTCCGGGACTAGGGATGGAAGCAGGTTGATCCGTAGTGGCGCGCCGAGATCGACCCATAGGGGCACTAGGTACCAGGCTCGCCTTCCTTAAGCACGACCGTTACCCGATGGCCTGGGAACAGTTCTTTGGCAGCCTTGAGGACTTCGTGCTTGTCTGCAGCGGAGACCGATGACGCAGGGAGAAGTAATCAGGAGATGTCGATAATATGTATTAGATAGCAAACCAAGATTGAGTTCAGTTCGGCGGAGAAAAAGCAAATACCCCGCCATTGACATCGACGCGAATATCACCGTCTCCATCTTTCACCCAGTCGCCCTCATAGACCTGCCCTTTGACAATCACTTCGGCCTTAGTGCCCTCCCAAAGCACCACGGTCCGCGTTAGCCCGTTGGGCTCAACTACGTCATAGACGGTGTCCCCATTGCTATTAACCCTGGAACGCACCTGACAGCGGAAGCCATCGAGGCTGTCGGAGCCGGCTGTCAGCTGAAACCAGCAGGTGGGGCTACTGCTTTGGGGCTGTCCTGGGTTGAATCGGGGCTCAGGCTGCGCTGGTGGCACCGGATTGGCAAGGAAGCTATCGACCGTAGAGGTGGAAATAGCAAAGTTCAGTCCCTCGCTGCCCTCTAGCTTGAAGGTCACCACTCCGACCACGCAGCCGGTGCGATCAATTAAGGGACCTCCAGAGTTACCTGGGTTGATCGGAGCATCAATTTGTAGGATCTGGGCGTCCTCGCGCAGGCTGCTCACCACACCACGAGTAAGGCTGAACTCAAGACCTTCCGGCGCACCGATGGCTACGACTTCTGCTCCTACGTTGGGCTTGGTGGGTTTAAGCCTGAGCGGTTTACCCCTTACTGCGTTTACCTCCAATAAAGCCAGGTCGGTCAGCGGAGACTCGCCTCCGGCGTTGCTCACTACGGCAGCGCTATCTTGACTCCCATCAGCCCATTTCACCGTGACCTCGTTGAATCCTTCGACGACGTGGGCATTAGTAACCAGAAGGGTCTTGCCGTTCTGATGTCGTAGTACAAAGCCGCTACCGGTCCCGCCGTCCCTCATTACCACAACCACTCCGGGCTTGGTCTCAGTGAAAAGGGCCTCCGAGCTGAGGTTCTGATTGGTGCAAGCAGCCGCCGATGGAACCTGGATTGGTTTCTGAGCTGCTGGTGGGCTTTGACAGCTAGCCGCCAGCAAGAGCAGGGCTGAAAGAAGTCCAACACGCCTAAACTGCCGGGTTGTCGTCATAGCTGAGGAGTCCGGTTCAGACAGTGTAAAAGATAGGTCCCATCGGCTGGTAACGCCATTGCTGGTTATGTTCTCCTTGATCACCCACGAGCGAGAAATGAGTGGCGACAATCCGCCAAGGCCTTATGCAAGCAGCAGAATGATTATTGAACAGGAGTTTGGGTAATCTGATTGCTCAATATTCACCCGGACGTTTGGGCGTATTACTGAGCGTACTTTCCGTAATAGATTCTTTGCCTTCCATTCCAATCTGACAGGTACTGTTGTATCCAACGGGGGGCTCTCCAGATGGGCACTTGGGATTGTTGGAAGCCCTAAATGTTCCACCGGTTAAGCGGAGAACGCCAGCGCCTTCCCAAAAGGACCATTTGCATTTCCAGCCTGGCTTCCCAGCAAGAATGGAGTCATGCCCGAGCGCAACGAAGCCAAGGCTCGGATTGTATTGACAGGTTACTTGCTGACAGTTGCCTCCGCCAACATATGCGGATCCAGCAGGACATTGATTTCCCTCTGCGATATCAGCCCCCTGTGACGTTATAACCCTAGTTGTAATTGGTGGAGAGGCATCCCCAGTCATTGCTCTGACACAACCGGCATAGTCTTTCGCCTCGCTACACAGCCTGTGAATCTTTGGATCAACCTGAGCCATCACGGGAACCGCCAGTAGAACGGCTATGGCTATTGGAAGATGACGCATGGCGAGAACATATGTTGACATAGTCTATATCAGATTTGAGAGTCTCTAAACCCACTTCCCCATTCGAGCATCCCATTCTTGCCCATTCTCAATTTGAGGAATCCAGTTCCCGCCTCCTTGGGCTGATACGTTCCCTTCTGGGAAGAGTTCAATCCTCTTTGGATGGTTACCAAACTTCTTTTGAAGCATCAGCCGCTCGTCCGCTATCTTTTTATCGTGGTTAGATTGCGGGACTAGGTTCATTCTTAGTTGATTGCTGGGTAGTCTTTTACTTCAATTCGATTCGCTCAATGAGCTGTTGAAGCCGTTGGTCCTGCCTTTGTAATTGGCTTGTGAGAGATACCCCAAGAACAAAAAGAGCAGTCAGCCAGACAGCAGAGGTCAAAACAACGGCCCTCAAGGGGAAGCTCGGACCACGATCAGGAATCTCCTCCTCGTCTGAGGATTTCTTCTCTTTCTTGATCTTGGTGATCAGGACAGGCTCGACCTCTGGTTCCTCAAGGGTCAAGATCAATCGCAACAGTGCTTCTGACGTGGCTTGGCTGGTGGCTTGCAGGTGGGGCACTAATCCTGCTGGCAACCACAGCACTGACCACTTAAGCCAGACACCGCAGCAAGTTTGTGCCAAATTGCGGCAACGAACTTAGGTGGAATTTACTTGCTGTCATCAACCCGCCTAAGGCTCTCCCTCACGTCAACCGCAGCACTGGCACTGGCATCCATACCCTTTGGGGCGGCAAGAGCAGAGGACACCAAGGTTGCTCAAGCCCCTGCCACCGCCAAAGACCTGGGCGTGATGGTCATCAACCTCAAGGAAGCCGTCAAGTTCAACTACGGCTTCCAAGGAGCACTCCAAGGAGCTGGCACACCGAACGAAGCAGGGCTTGGTGCCTTCATCCCCCTAAAGGTCAGCAAGAACAGCGTCTCCTACGTGGACGTGCTGGTCAATGCCAACTTCAATGACTACGGCAACTACTCCAGCATCGTCAGAACCACCGTTGCTGGCACCACCTTCTCCACCTCAACCCGCCTGGGCTACCGCTGGCTCAATGGCAACCGTTCTTGGATGTATGGCATCAATGCGGGCTATGACAGCCGTCCAATGGCTACAGGACCTGCCGATACAGGAGCCAATCTCACTTTCAACAACACGGTGTTCTTTCAACAAGCAGCCGTAAACCTGGAAGCGAGTTCCAACAAATTGAATCTCAATGCATATGCGTTAGTCCCTTTTGGTAGTGGATCTGTCAGCGATGGGACCGTATACGTTTTAAACGATTACTATCTAGCAGGAGCGCTTAATACCTATGGATTCAATGCTGGCTACAGCGTGACACCAGATTTAAGAGCCTCAGTCGGTTACTACTATCAAAATGGGGACCTGGGTGAGGCTAATGGCTCTGGTTTCCTTGGACGTATTGACTACGATCTCGTTGATGGTCTGACATTGGGCGTAAGCTTGTCCTATGACCAGGCGTACGAAACACGCGTATCTGGCAATGTCAAATACCGATTTGGTGGCAATGGATATCGTTCGCCGAGCAAGAAGTATGCGCAGGGCATGCCAGTTATACAAGCGCTAACGGCAACTCCTGGCAATCGTGACGTGCGAGTTCACGATGCCACTCTCGCTGAATTGTTGATGATGCGTGGTCTGGCATTTGCATCAGACACATCGAAGGTGATTAGTGAAAAAGAGGTTACTGCCATTAAAGAATTTCTACTTAGTGGTGGTGTCAGGGGCGACGCGGTGACAAGGTTCGTAAGACCGTCCTACGCTTCGGGTCGTGGAGGGAATGGTGGAAATGGTGGCAGTGTTGGGGTTGCTGGTGGGACTGGTGGAAATGGTGGCAGTGCTGGGGTTGCTGGTGGGACTGGTGGAAATGGTGGAAGTGGTGGTGGTGGGGTTGGTGTTGCTGGTGCTGGTGGGAATGGTGGTGCTGGTGGGGTTTTTGGGACTGGTGGAAATGGTGGGAATGGTGGTGCTGGTGGGACGGGTGGAAATGGTGGGTGTGGTGGGCTTGGGTGTTGAGCATGAAATTGTTGAATTCAGGGAATTGAACAAGCTGCATCTTGTCAATCACTCCGATGGCATCTGCATTGACTACCCAAGAGCCTCCATCTCTTTTCAACTGATATGAAGATCAGTCCATCAAGTGATGTTGTCTCCAATCAATATGAACAGTGGATTTATCCTGAGCCCATTCTTGATCTCCCAGCCTGGCTGAGCGGTCATTGGGAGTGGTTCGACCCTATCCATAGTCACCGTTTATTTTGGCCTGATCGCACCTACTGGAAAGGCATTGATATCTTGGTTGCGGGGTGCGGCAGCAATCAGGCAGCCGTCATTGCCTATACCAATCCAGATGCACGGGTTGTGGCGATTGATGTAAGCCAAAATTCTCTAGATCATCAACAACTTCTCAAGGAACGTTACGACATAAATAATTTGGAATTGCATCTACTCCCGATCGAACAGGCAAAAAGCTTGAATCTAGAATTTGATTTAATCATATCAACTGGCGTACTTCACCACTTGTTAGAACCTAAACAAGGAATGAAGGCCTTGGCAGAATGCCTTCGAAAGGAAGGGGTGATCGCCTTGATGCTGTACGCCAAGTATGGACGAATTGGGGTTGAGATGCTTCAAGGAGTTTTCCGTGAACTTGGACTTGGGCAAAATGAAGATTCTATTTTAATGGTTAAAGAAGTGCTAGCGGGGCTCGGTCAAGATCATCCGATTTGGCCGTATTTCTTAATTGCTGAGGACTTGAAGTTCGACACTGGCTTGGTAGATACTTTTTTGCACCAGCGCGACCGAAGCTATAGCATTAACGACTGCTTTGAATTGGTCAACTCTGCTGGGCTTGTAGTTCAAGACTTCTTCTTGAAAGCACCTTATCACTTGCCAACCACCGCCTCAAGCGCCTTTCATTCGGCATTAGCAGGTATGCCAGAACAGCAGAAGTGGTCCATAATGGAACGAATTAATGTCCACAATGGCTGCCACTATTTTACTGCTTGCCGAGCTGACCGAGCAAGGAAAAGTTATAAAATTGACTTCGACTCGCCAGATGCGATTAAGTATGTTCCGTCGTTCCGGTATCGCTGCAATCTAGAATCCAATCAGCTTACTCGAAGCAATTGGAGTATAAATCTTGATCCCATTCGCTTATCGCTTGTAAAGCAAATAGATGGCCACCGCACGATTCAAGAAATCGTGTATGAGGCATCCCACAGTGGCGCGCTTCCTGCCCTTAGCCAAACTGAGATGGAGGAGTTCGGCGTATCGCTAATTCAGGAGCTTTGGCAGCTCGACTTCCTAGCAATTGGTCTTGAGTCAAATAAGGGTCTGGATGTTTGTTCTTAAGGCATTAATCGGTCAGGACATTTTCCATTCCGACAGGTGAGTACACGGTATGAATGCTCGGCATAGCAAGGGATTTCCACACCTCCATACCTATTCCTGGAAACCTTACGGTCTGATAATTTGTAAGGGCAGGCAGGACATTGCCCACCCACCCCGTTTACTCATTTAAAAGGGTAAGCCCATGTCATCATGGTCGTAAGCATCGTTGAAGCATCTCATGACACTATTGATAATTCCTCTTTGTCCATCATTAATAAGGTTTGAAAATCTTCCATCTTTTCTTGTTACCGTTAATCACTGTCATGGTCAACATAAACAATGATTTCATCATCAATTATGTTACCGCTCAAGCCTTCGGCTTTCGCTAACCATAGTTTCAATTAAGAATAATATAATTTGTCTTTTTCTTCTTTCTTGTTTTTCTTCTTCCTTCCAGTGGGATGCTCGCTTCGCTCGCTTTGTAATTACTGGGAAATCGATAGTTGAGTTTGTCTTCCCTTTTGTGTCTTTCCTTAGGGCTTTCTCTCTCGGTACCATTTGACTTTCCCGCAAGAAGCGCCTTCATTGCTGGTCTTGCTCACTAGCTGTTCCTGGTATCGGCTGAACAACGTGTTCTCCAAGCCGTCACTACGATTTGGTAGTTATCACTATCATGCAGGGGGACTCTGTTCGCCGCTGTTTAGATCGATTGTGGCGCAAGCGTTTTGCGGCAATAAGGGGGTGTTCAAAACGCTAGCCTCTTCGCTAGCCGCTGGATGGGTGTCATGTGCTCTGTGTCGGCCTCATCTGTCGCTTGTGCTTCGACTTCCGCTGCCATCAGCTTGAACATGCTTATGGCCTCTTTGTGCGCTTGGCTGGCAATGAAGTCGGGCCTGATCTTCCCCCACTGTGCAGCAGCCTCTCGGTCTTTCTTTGTCGGAGGTAGACCTTTGATGTAGCTGTCATTTTCCTCGAACACAGTGTTTGGAGGGAACTTTGGTATGTAAATGTTTGAGTTTGGAAAATCTTCAGCCTTCTTTTCCTGTACTTTTTGGAACTTAAAGATATGATCAACAGAAGGGCCTTTCCACCAGCCTCTCCTGACGGCACCAACAAGTTGATCTAGGGCTTTCTGGGCATCTTGTAATGAGAAGACAGCATAGGAACCTCTACGGGGCCCCATGGGTTGAGTGAAGCGATTCCTGCCGCGAAGCCACTTCTGGATGCTTGGAGCATGACTAAAGGCCCTGAGCACCTCCTGGTGCTTAACGCGCAGTTTCCTGCGGTCTGCTTCCAGTTCCTCTGCTGTGGCCAGGGCTTCCTCTGCCTGATTCTTGAGGTCATTGAACTCATTCTCGTTGAGTTTAGTATTTTTCTTCTTGCTCCGAGTGGTGTACACATTCCACCGCTTCTTCTCCTTGTTATAGCCATATTCCTTTACAGGTTTTGGATTTTTAAGCTTGCGGTTGACGTTGTGTTCAGGGACTGTCGATTCTCCATTCATCCTGATTATCCGCGTTGCAGTGCTTCTGCTGACGCCAAATCTTTTTGCTGTTTCGCTTATGCTTCCTGATTCTAGGTAGAATTCAATGAGCAGTCTGGCTTGCTGTGGGTTTAGTTTTGGTGGTCTTGGCATAAATTTGTTTGTTGATTGGTTTCTGATTGATGGTTAGGAGTGGAAGGTCATAAGCTTTTGCTTACAGTTAGAGGGCAACTCGGTTCTGCCTGGTTGTCAAGATTTACCCCTTTAGCTTCCTTGATCACCTCCGGCAGAGTCATCGTTGAGACCTTCTTGGGGAAAGGTGCCTCCCACTCCGTGCCAATGACGTTTGCGGCCGCCCTGAGCTTCTTCAGGTCCTCTCGTGTGTAGTGGTCAGTCATGCCGCCTGCGTGGCCCATCAATTTCTTCTTCAGCCCCTCGGGTAGCTCATAGCCCAGGTCGCCTCCAGCTCCATGCCTAAATGCATGTGGGTTGATCCTTCCTTCAAGTTTGAGCTTCTTCTCGATCAGTCTTGTCCAGTTCCCGGCTGCATCCTTAGGGCTTTTGGTTTTGTTCCAGGAATTGTTGATCACGTACTCCTCTTCCCTTCCCCTTTCGGGAAGCAGCCATTTCTCAAGGCGGTCGTTGAGCGGCACGTAGCGAATGCCTTCCGCAGTTTTTGAAAACTGAAGGTCAAAGAACCAGGACCCTTCGATTTGGACCAAGTCTTCCCACTTGAGTGATAGAGATTCGCTTACTCGAAGCGTTGTGTTGTCCATCAACAACAGCCATAGCCATCTGTATCGATCCTTTTCGTTCAGGTAGGCATGGTCGAGGGCTTTCTTGACGTCCTCTTTCTTCGTGGCTTTATCGCGTTGCTTGAGCTTGGCTGTGCGTTTGTCTGTCTTGATCTTCCGGTAGATCGGTTTTGTCCGCTCTTGGCCATCTCGTAGTGATTGATGTTTAAGGAGTGAGACAATGGTTGTTGCCATACCGTTAGCACTTTCAGGACCTAGCGGCCTGCCGTTCCACCCTTCTGTGGCGAGATGTTCAATGAATTGGTTCAGGTTTTGGGTATTAATGTCTTCAAGACCGTTTTTCTTGATGATCTTTCCCCAGGCCCTAAGGGCATACTCGTGAGACTGGATTGCCGACGCCGACAAGTTGTTCCATTTGATCTTGTGTTCGGCGACTTCCACCAGGGTCACTGGCTTTGGTTTGTTCGCGGCTTCTCGGAGTTCTTTTCCAGCTTCGCTTTCCTTAGCGAGGTAGCCGACCTCATTGATTTGTTGGCCAAACCTGCCTGCTTCCCTCAGTCCTCTCTTTAGGCTTTTCTCGGCTAGTTGTAATTCTGTACCGTTTAAGGACAGCCCTTGCCGTCTGAGGAGTTCTCTGGCGATCAGTTGGCTGAGTTCCTCATTGTCCTCAGTTTGTTGCTTATGGCTTCTGATTGTCCTGAGAACCGCTGATCCTTTCTTAGTGCTTGCTTTGGTGAATTGCGTGTCTTCGCCATCCAGGCAATCCAGTGATCGTGATGCTTCGGTGGTGGAGCGCAGAAGATGCGGGCTTGCCAAGACCTCCTGGTAGATCCTGCCGACTGCACTGGTCACCGCCTCTTGCATCGTGCTTGGCCAGCCGGCTTGGCTGCCTTTCTGGCGCAGCTCGGCCTCCAGCTCTTGAAGGACCCTTGGGTAGGCCCGTCTTGCCCTTGCTTCGTCCCGTTCCCCTGTGGAGCGTTCAAGCCTCCTCAGGGGCTTTCCACGCGTGTTCTTAATCGTTGCTCTGAGGTTTGTGGGCACAGGTAGGCCAACCACCCACATTTGGG
>NZ_JAGQBL010000017.1:0-52463 GCF_024345615.1 Cyanobium sp. Maggiore-St4-Cus | reverse complement strand
GCAGCTACAGCTACGCGATCAACAACGCCAGTGCAGCGGTGCAGGCGTTGGCCGTAGGCGAGACGCTGACGGAGGTTTACACCTACACGTTGAGTGATGGAGAAGGCGGAACCGACACCGCAACGCTAACGATCACGATCGACGGAACAAATGACCTGCCTGTAGCGACGGCAAACCTAAATGCGATCAGCGAAGACGCGGTCTCGCCTGTTACCGGCAATCTGCTGAGCGACAACGATGGATTTGGTGTTGACAGCGATCCTGACACCACCGATGTGCTGAGTGTCAGCGCTGTCGATGCCACGGGTGCCAACCAGTACGGGACGCTGACCTGGAATGCAGATGGCAGCTACAGCTACGCGATCAACAACGCCAGTGCAGCGGTGCAGGCGTTGGCCGTAGGCGAGACGCTGACGGAGGTTTACACCTACACGTTGAGTGATGGAGAAGGCGGAACCGACACCGCAACGCTGACCATAACCATTAATGGACTAACAGACGATAAGGGAATCGTCGTTGGCCAGAATATCTCTGATACGTCATTGACACAAGGTACAGCAGCGACTGCGGACGATCACGTTGTCGACAACACCCCGAGTGCTCCAGATGGCCCCATTGATGGTACGCCAAGTGCTGATGTTCTTATTGGAGATGTTGGCGGGGCGACGACTACGGTTGTTCCTGGCGCTAACTATAATATTGTGCTTATTGTCGATACTTCACGGAGTATGGATCGGGATGCTGCCACGGGAAGCTCTACTATAACTACCATAAGCCGTATCAATTTGCTTAAGGATTCTCTCGCTAATTTGGTCAATCAGCTTGACGACCACAGTTCAACGGGTGGCAAGGTCAATATTTCACTAGTCAATTTTGCAACGGACATCAAGACCGTTGATCTTAATGGTGGTTCTGCTGGCACTCCATCTTCCGTGATTAATCTCACTACCCTGAATAGTGCTGGTGTCCTGTCCGCAATCAGCGGTCTTTCTGCAACCGGAGGCACTAATTATGAGGCTGCGTTTGTTAAGGCGAATAGTGAGATTGCCTCCCTCCAGGCAAGTTACTCCGCGGTCAATGGCTATCAGACGATAACTTATTTCCTGACCGATGGTGATCCGACCTACCGCCTAGACAGCAGCGGTAATCCAGAAGATGATGGTGATGGATCGGCGACTTCGGCAGCAGAGCTTCAAGAGGCTATTGGTGCTTTCGTGCCAGTTAGTTCCAAGTCAATCGTATACGCAATCGGAATCGGTACGTCCACTAATGAGGAATACCTCCAGTTCTTTGATAACACCTCTAGCCCAGTTTCTAAGACCGTTGTTGTTGGGCGGACCACCTTCTTTGGGATTGTTACTAACCCGGGGACTCCCGTCACTGGTCCTGCTGCAACGCCTGACATCGTGACCACCGGTGATCAGCTTGATTCAATCCTCCAGGGTGGAAGTACGACAACTACAGTAGATCCTGTTGGCAATGACGTGATCAATGGGGGTGGCGGCGCTGACGCAATCCTTGGCGATAGCATCTTCTCTACTTCGATTGACAAAGGTTGGGCTGCCTATGTCGCCGCTAATCCATCGCTCACGACCGACCAGGCCAAGGCAGATGATATCTACGCTAACCTCACCTCGTCCAATCCCGCTTATGCGAGGGAAGGAACTGTTGGTGGTAATGACGTCATCGATGCTGGAGCTGGTAATGACATTGTCTTTGGCCAAGGTGGCAATGATGTGATCTCTGGTGGTGCTGGCGACGACCGCATTGTTGGGGGCACTGGCGTTGACACCATGACAGGTGGTGATGGCGCTGATCAGTTTATCTTCCTCAAGGGTCAGGGCAGTGCCACTCAGATCGATACGATCACTGACTTTGCCCAGGGAACCGATACCATTGTTATCAATGGCACGAACATCACGGGAGTTACCGTGATGTTCGTGCCATTGATAACAGGGAATACCACCTACACTTTCACCGTCACCTACAGCGGTGGTGCACCGACTGATGTGTTCAAGGTTGCGCTAAGCAACGGCGCTACGTTATTGAATAACGGTACAGTCATCACAACCACCTCAGCCACCATCGACGGCACCATCGTTGGGGCAACCCTCTACCTCGATATCAACCAAAATAATCAGGAAGATTTTGGTGAGCGGTTAGGCGTTACCGATGCCCAAGGCCACGTGGAATGGGTGGTGGATCTTGGCAAATTAGACGTCAATGGCGATGGTGAGTTCACCCTTGGAGAAGCCCGAGCTGTTCAAAGTGGCGGCCTCGACATCGACACCGGCCTCACCTACGAGATCAATCTCTACGGTCAGGTGGGTGCCTCCGTGGTCACCCCTCTCACAAGCCTCTTGCAGACCCTCCTGGAAAGCGGAGTCGGCTATGCATCAGCCAATGCAACCCTCTCTTCGCGGCTTGGCCTCCCCGCTGGCAGCGATCTCACCACTCTCAACCCCATTCTGGGTTCCAACGCGATCCTCGGCCAGAATGCTGCCGTGATGACTGCGGCCGTTCAGTTCTCCGAGCTCGCCGCAAACCAGCTCGGAACTGACGAGGCCCATGCCTCCTGGTCTGTGTTCTCCTCCATCAGCCTCGTTCTTTCAGAACTGCCAGATGGCCAGGTGGCGGATTTCAGCTCGGCCTCCTTGCTCAGTGCGATTGCAGACCAGCTGCAACTGGACCATCTCGCCAGCAGTGATGTCATTGCGTTCATGGCTGCCAGTCAGCTAGCCCTGCAGCACAGTCTCGATACTCTCCCTCCAGGTGCAGACGCCCTGGCTGCCATCAGTGCCGTGCAGCATCTGCTCCAGGGTTCCTACGCGCAGGTGCTCGGGTCCGTTGCCAATGGTGATCTTGCTGTTCACTCGCTCGATGATCTAACGCACACGCTCACGGCCTATGGCCAAGGCGACCTGAAGCTCGATCAACTGGACAGCTTCGATCAGCAGCTCACCCTGGCTGGCACCGATGGGCAGATCACAGAGTCTGAGTTCACCCAGGCAGCTTCCAGCCTGCCCGATCTGGCGGAAGATGGTGCCTTCTCCGTGGCTCCTGTTGATGCCCTGGTTGCTGATACTTCAGTTCCAGCTGCCGACACCTTCATCCAGGATGTCGCCATTCCCGATGAGCAGCTGGTTGAGGCCGAAGTTGCCAGCGTTGCCGACCTAGTGGCGCAGTACGTGGGTGAGCACGCAGTTACTGATGAGGCGATGGCTGAGTATCAGCAGGAGCTAGCGCTCACCGAGCTGCCGGCTGCGGTCGATATGGTTACCGACCCGGCAGCGATTGAGCCCACCGCCGATGCCCTTGCCGCCCTCGACCAGGTTGATGCGCTCTTGCCCGATGATGCCAGCGACGGCATTGTTACGGCTACCGACGTGGTCGACGACTTCTCCTACACCGTTTGAGCCATGGCCGATACGGATGCCTCATTTGTAGCCGGCGATGTGATCGCCGGCTTGATCGAAACCTTCTTTGAAGCCGTGAGATCCTCGCCAGATCTTGCGGCTCAAGAGGCTCGCCCTGCTGAGCTTGTTTATGAGCTCGATCAGGTAGTTAGTTTCTACCTCGAAGAGCAGCAGCTCTCAGCTGATGCCTACCAGCTCATTCAGCAGGATGTGCTCAACAACATTGCTCACGACCTTGCTCAACAGCACGAAGACCTTGCCGATTTCGACGTCAGCTTTGATGCTGCTGGTAATGCCGATCCCGCTGAGGTGATGGCCGCCATGGACCATCACTTCGAGACCCTGTTCAGTTCGGAGTCCTTTAGTGATGATGGGTCGGCCGCCTTAGGCTGAGCTCCCAACGGTTGTCTGTGCCCCCCACTGCCCGTCTGCTGCTGGTTGATCCGGATACCCGCTCCTCTGATCTGCTCACCAAGCATCTCCAGGTCCATGGCTTTGCCATCAGCGCAGTAACCAGTACAGAAGCTGCCCAGCAGCGGCTCGAGGTCGCCGCGCCGCAGATGCTTCTGATCAGCGATGCTCTGCCTGATAGCGCCGCGCTCGTCTTTACCCGCCAACTGCGCGCCGCAGCTAATGCCATCCCCCTGCTTTTGCTCCTATCTATTGATCACTACAGCTCCCGTGTAGCTGCTCTTGAGGCCGGCGCTGATGATGTCTTATCGCGCCCCTTTGCAATCGAGGAGCTGATCGCTCGGCTGCGTTCCTTAATACGCCGCAGCCGCATGGGGCTCAACCATGTAGATGGCACCGAGCTGCACTATCGCGACCTCACGGTCAATACCGACAGCCGCCAGGTATCGCGGGCAGCTACCCCGATTAAGCTCACCGTCAAGGAATACGACCTGCTGCTCCATCTGCTCCAGCACCGCGAGCAGGTGCTCTCCCGTCAGGACATCCTTTTGGCCGTCTGGGGGGACTCCTGGGTTGGCGACGAGAACCTGCTCGATGTCTACATCCGCTACCTGCGTAAGAAGCTAGAGCGGCCCGAACTTGAACCCTTGATTCACACCGTTCGTGGTGTTGGCTTCATGTTGCAGTGAGCATCATCCGCACCGGCCCTGGGTAAGCCCCGAGTTGCCGATTTGAGGTGATCAGCAGTAAGCCATCGGCACTGGCCTGAGCCACCAGCAGGCGATCAAAGGGATCGCGATGCAACTGCGGCAGGTTGGCCACGGCTAGTCTCCAGCCCTATGCGGTGGAAGCCCGCTATGGAGAAGGGCCCTTTCCACTTACGGCTGATCGCACCGTCATCCAGGAGCAGATTGGGGCCCTGCGCAGCCAGCTAGAGCAGGAGCTGGTGGATGGGTGATTAGATCCTACCCGCATGCATTCTTGATGCAGGAGCTCCGCGAAGCAGGCCTTCGCTGCTGAGGTCTTCATCGATCTCGGTTCAATGGATCCAGTGGCCGGCTCCCGTGTGCACCCAATGGGCACATTCTTCTGGTGTGGCGTGGAGAAGCTTGGGATACCAAGCCAGTGGGCTACTGATGGTGCCCCTATCTGCGAGGTCGACAGTTAGAGCGTTATCAGAATCAGTGACCCCTACAACGCGTTCGCTGGAGTTAGCCATGGATCTATGTGAGGTATCACCCCTCCGTAACCCCCTCAATCCGGTCTTCGATTTCCTGATAGATCTCCTGCAACTGGGCGATGTTTTTATCGCTGGTTTCCCAGTAGCCGCGGCCATTTACTTCGAGCAAGGTGCCCACTATGCGGCGGAAGCTGTGGGGATTTAGCTCCATCAGACGCTTGCGCATCTCCGGATCGTTGATGAAGGTGTCGTTTGCCTCCTCGTATACGAAGTTGTCTACCGAGCCGCTGGTTGCACTCCAGCCCAGGGTGAAGTTGAGCCGTTTGGCCACTTCGCGTACGCCCTCGTAGCCGGAATTAAGCATGCCCTCGTACCACTTGGGGTTGAGCAGCTTTGTGCGGGAATCGAGGCGAATGGTTTCGCTCAAGGAGCGCACCTGGGCGTTGGCCGTGGTGGTGTCGGCTATATAACTCGCTGGTGCCTTGCCGTCGTCGCGCAGGCCGGCGATCAGCTTGGTGGGGTCTGAATCGAAGTAGTGGCTCACATCGGTGAGTGAAATCTCAGCTGAATCCAGGTTTTGGAAGGTCACATCAGCGGTTTTCATAGCTGATTCGAATACTTCGCGGTTCTGGTTCATCTCACCTGGGTTGTCGGCGTTGAAGGCGAACGTCTTGCGAGAGAGATACATCTCTTGCAGCTCATTCTCCTCCTCCCAAGTGCTGTTCTCCACCGCCAGGTTTACATTTGAGCTGTAGCTGCCGCTGGCATTGGAAAACACCCGCGTCGCCGCATCCCGCAGGGACACTCCCTGGGCCGCCGCCTGCTCCTGGGCGTGGCGACGCACGAAGTTCATATCCAGCGGCTCATCGGCCTCCGCTGCCATCTTCACGCCCTGATCGATCAGGCCCATCTGGTTGATAAATAGGTCGCGGAACACGCCGCTGCAGTTCACCACGACGTCGATGCGGGGCCTGCCTAGTTCCTCAAGGGAAATCAGCTCCAGCTTGTTGACCCGGCCCAGGGAATCTGCCACCGGCCGCACTCCGATAAACCAGAGGATTTGAGCCAGCGACTCGCCGTAGGTCTTGATGTTGTCGGTGCCCCAGAGCACGCAGGCGATCGTTTCGGGCCAGGCTCCCTGCTCGGCCTTCTGGCGCTCGATTAGCCGATCTACCACCACCTTGGCGGCAGCAATTGCGGCGCGGGTAGGGATCGACTGGGGGTCAAGGGCGTGGATGTTCTTGCCGCTGGGCAGCACGCCCGGGTTTCGAATCGGGTCACCGCCTGGGCCAGGCAGCACGTATTCGCCATCGAGAGCCTTGAGCAGGCTCTGCATCTCCATATCGGCGCAGATCTGCTCAAGGCAGAAGCGCAGGTAGCCAAACAACTTGTCGAGCTCGGCTTTATCCACCCCTGGGAAGCCAGCAACACGGCAGGCACTCAGCCAGGGGCTGGGCAGCTGGAAGCCGAATTTCTCCAGCAGGGCAAACAACCAGGCGAAGTTTTGACGCAGGGTGACCCGGCCATCGGCGCCGGTCACGGCCTTCACCATCGAGCCCACAGCCGCGCGACACACCTCGGTGATCGTGCGATTGAGCTCCACATCGACGAGCACACCGCCGTCGTTGCCTTTGTAGATGTCGGCAATCGTGCGGCCCCGGCTCTCGGCCAGCAGGGCCGGCAGGGAGCGCAGGCCATCTTCCTCGCGCTCGAGCGCAGCAATGTTGACCAGGGTCGCGATTGCCTCCTCGGCAGTTGGTGGTTTACCGATCGTGTGCAGGCCGCAGGGCAGCAGCCGGCTTTCGATCTCCATCAGCTGGCGGTACACCGCACCCACCACGCCATCGCGGCCGTCGAGACCGATCTCAGAGGCATCGGCTTCGGGCAGCACTACGTCTTTGTCGAGGTTGCACTGGCGCGCCGTTTCCACGATCGCGTTGACGATCTGCACACCCCGGCTGCCTTCGCGCAGCTGCTGGTAGCTGCCCACCAGCTCGCCGAGTTCCTTGAGTCCCCGATAGAGGCCGGCATTTTCGGCCGGTGGTGTGAGGTAGCTGATCGTGGAGGCATAGCCGCGCCGCTTGGCGATGGTGGCCTCTGAAGGGTTGTTGGCGGCGTAGTAATAGAGGTTTGGCAGGGCGCCGATTAGGGAATCGGGATAGCAGGTTTCGCTCATTCCCATCTGCTTGCCGGGCATGAATTCCAGCGAGCCGTGGGTGCCGAAGTGCAGGACCGCATCGGCCCGCCACACCTTCTCCAGATAGGTGTAGTAGGCGGCAAAGCCGTGGTGGGGGCTGGCGCTGCGGGAATACAGCAGCCGCATCGGGTCGCCCTCGTAGCCAAAGGTGGGCTGCACGCCCACAAACACGTTGCCGAAGTGGCGGCCGTAGATCAGCAGGTTGGTGCCGTCGCTGTTCAGGTTGCCGGGGGGCTTGCCCCAGTTTTCTTCCAGGCGCTCGGAATAGGGGGTGAGCCGCTCGTATTCCTCAACGCTCATGCGGTGGGCAATCGAGAGCTCCGGTGCACCCTGGAGGGCTTCTGGGTCGTTGATCACCGCCTCCATCAGGGCCTTGGGTGTGCGCGGCATGTTCTGCACGTCGTAGCCCTTGAGCTGCATCTCCTCCAGCACCCTGAAGATCGAGCCGAATACATCCAGATAGGCCGCCGTGCCGACGTTGCCCTTATCAGGGGGGAAACTGAATACGGTGATCGCCAGCTTCTTTTCAGCCCGGGGCTTGATCCGCAAGGAAGCCCAGCGAATTGCGCGCTCGGCGATCGCCTCAACCCGGTCTTGCAGGGTGTGGGCTTTGCCGGTGGCGTCGTCGCGGCCGCTGAGCACGATTGGCTCAATGGCGCCATCGAGTTCGGGGATGGCGATTTGCAGGGCCACCTGCACCGGATGCAGGCCTAGATCGCTCTCCTCCCACTCCTGGGTGGTTTGGAACACCAATGGCAACGCCACCATGTAGGGGCGATTCAGCTTTTTAAGCACCTCAATTGCCTTGGGGTGGTCCTGGCGGGCTGGACCACCCACCAGGGCAAAGCCCGTCAGTGACACCACCCCATCCACCAATGGGAAGTCGGGGTTGAGCGGGTCGTAGAAGAAGGCATTCACCGGCTTGGTGAAATCGAGCCCGCCGCAGAACACCGGAATCACGGTGGCGCCGCGATATTCCAGCTCCTGAATGATCGCCACATAGTGAGCCTCATCGCCGGTGACGATGTGGCTTCGCTGCAGCACCAGGCCGATCACCGGGCCATTGCGGGCCTGCTCGCTGAGATCGCTGCGGCTGGAATTCCAATTTAGATATTCCTTCAGATCTTCAAACATTCCCGGTGCTAGCGGGTGCCAGATACCCAGGTCTGGAAATACCTCGGGCTCTGCCACAACCACTGCAGCGCGGTCTGCAGCTTCTCCAGAGCCGCCCCGGGGGAAGACGTATTTGTCGGCCAGCATCAACAGAAAATTCCTGAGATTGTCTGGCGTGCCGCCCAGCCAATACTGGAAGCTCAGCATGAAAGATCGCGCATCTTGCGCTTTCTCCACCGGCAGGTATTTCAGAACCGTCGGCAAGGTGTTGAGCAGCTTCAACATCGCGTCTTGGAAGCCAGCTCCGCCCGCCTCCTTGCGCTTTTTCATGAAGCTGGCGATGGCGCTCTTGCTCTGGCCCAGCTGGGCCATCGAGAAGGTGCCGAGCTTGTTTAGCCGCATCACCTCCGGCATGGAGGGAAACACCACTGCTGCCTTGAGCCGGTCGCGGTGCGGTGCCACTGCTTCCACCACCTTCTGGGCCAGATCTTCAATGAAGATCAGCGAAGCGATAAACACATCCGCCGCGGCCACGTCCGCCTGGAAATCGGCGTAGTTCTGGGGGTCGCGCAATTCCTCAATCAGGTAGCCACTCAGTTCGATCGCCAGGGGCCCGTTCTGGGCATTGAGCGAGTTGGCGGCCTGGGTAAGGGCGTTTTGGTACTGGGGTTCGAGCACCACATAAACGGCCTTCATCACGGCACGGCCGTTCACGTCGCCGGGCGTAACGCGGCGGTTGGTGGAGCGAACCTGCGTGAACATCAGCACGAATAAGGGGTTATTGGGGAATCTACGGATGTATCCGCCTTGATGCGAGGTCTGGCCCCGCATGCGCCGCATAGGCTCGCTGCCAGCGCTTCCCCAACACCATGGCTCCTGCACCCGATCCGGCCTCTGGGGCACCCATCCCCGTGGTGGTGGCCGGTGCCCTGGGCCGCATGGGCGCCGAGGTGGTGCGGGCCGTGCTTGCGGCCCCCGATTGCACCCTGGTGGCCGCCATCGATACCACCCCTGACAAAGAGGGGGCTGATCTGGGCTTGGAGCTGGGTCTGGGTGAATTGGAGCTGGCGATCGCCAGCGACTTCGAGGGGGCCCTCTGCCAAGCCAGCCAGGCGGCACGGCAGGGCGGCGCCGCCGTGCTGGTGGATTTCACCCACCCTTCTGTGGTCTACGAGCACACCCGCGCCGCGATCGCCTACGGCGTGCACCCGGTGATCGGCACCACGGGACTCTCGCCTGGGCAGTTGGCTGACCTGGCCGGCTTCGCCGAGAAGGCGAGTGTGGGTGGGGCCGTGATCCCCAACTTCTCTGTCGGCATGGTGCTGCTGCAGCAGGCCGCCGCCGCCGCCGCCCGCTTTTACGACTTCGCCGAGCTCACCGAACTGCACCACAACCGTAAGGCCGATGCCCCTAGCGGCACCTGCATCAAAACCGCCGAGCTGATCGAGGAACTGGGTAAATCCTTCAACCCCCAGCAGGTGGATGAGCACGAAACCCTGGCGGGCTGCCGCGGCGGCCAGCGCGATAGCGGCCTGCGCCTGCACTCGATCCGCTTGCCGGGGCTGGTGGCCCACCAAGAGGTGATGTTTGGTGCTCCCGGTGAGACGTACACCCTGCGCCACGACACGATCGAGCGCTCCGCCTACATGCCCGGCGTGCTGCTCACCGTGCGCAAGGTGCGCCAGCTGGCTGGCCTGGTGTATGGCCTGGAGCGGCTGATCTGATGCTGCTTCCCTTGCGCCCCGGCGAGCTGCTGCGCCTGATCCCAGCGGTGGCCACCGGCCCCCAGTTCAACGCCTGCACCGGCAATCCCCGCAAGGTGCTGCAGCGGGTGCTGATCTCCGTGATCGGCGCGGTTATTGCCCTATTAATCAGCCAAACCCTGCTGTTCTCCAGCCAGTTCGGCCCGGTATTCCTGGTGGTGGGCTTTGTGTTTGCCCTCTACCTGCTCTGGGGACCGATCCTCGAGGCGGGCCAGAAAAATTCCACCCTGCGCCGCTATCCGGCTGCAGCCCTGTTTGAAGGCCAGATATTCGATCTTTATACCCGCGAAATCGTTGAGGAGCGCCGCGAACAGGCGAACAACGACGGCCGCCTGGAGCTGGTGGAAAACCGCCGCACCTGGCTCACCCTCGAGCTTGAGGACGAGGAGGGCTATCTCGGCAAGGTGCGCTTCCCCTTTGAAAAAAAACACCAGCAGATTCGTGCCGGCATGGTGGTGAGGGTGTTGGTGTTGAGCGAGCGCAAGGATTTCTCCCAGGTAGGAGCGATCAGCGACGCCTGGCTGCCCCAGCTCAAGCTTTGGGTTGGTGAATACCCCTTCCTGCTGCGACCGGCCTTTGAGGAGCTCTGCCTGAAGCGTTTCCGCTGATCCAGGCCCAGCATTTTCCCGGGGCAGCAGTTACAAGCTGCAATATTGCGTTACACTTCTGGAAAGCACGCGTGAGGTTTCCATGACTCAGACCACTCCTTCGATCGAAGCTGCAACCATCCGCGGCGCCACCGTAACCACCGAAGACGGCGGCCGCCTCAATGCCTTCGCCACCGAGCCCCGCATGGAAGTGGTATCAACCGAAAGCGGCTGGGGCTTTCACGAGCGCGCCGAGAAGCTCAATGGCCGTATGGCCATGCTCGGCTTCATCGCCCTGCTTGCCACTGAATACGCCCTGGGTGGTGAGTCCTTCACCCGCGGCCTGCTTGGCATCGGCTGATCTGCCCGCTCTCGCAACAGCCTGAGCCTTTGCTACACCAATTGCCGCAGCTGCACAGCTGCGGCTTTTTTGTGCCCGATCCCCGGGCTGATCCTCCATCGCCATGGTCGAGTCCAAACGGGTTCTGCGGGCCCTGGTGAATGGGGCGGGCCCCACCGGTGCCCTCACGGCCCTTGCCCTGGCGGACGCTGGCTGGCAGGTGCAGATCAGCGATCCCCTGCCCGCCGCTGTGCTGCTCGAGCGCAGCCGCGCCTACGCCTTCACCCATTCCAGCCAGCGCCTGCTGGAGCAGCTGGGGCTGTGGTCAGCCGTGCAGGAGTTGCTGGTGCCCTTCCGCTCCCTGCAGCTCCTTGATCTGGCCACCCAGCGCCAGGTGCCTTTCTGCTTGGCGGATCTGGGCTCGCGGCGGGCGGCGGCCGTGGGCTGGGTGGGACAGCACCGGCCGCTGATGACCCTGCTGTTGGAGCGCCTGGGCGCCCATCCCGCCATAACCCTGGAGTTGGGCACGCCGCCACCGCACGCCGCAGGCCATCAGCCGCCGCACGACCTGATCGTGGCCGCCGACGGCCCCCACTCCCCCAGCCGCGAGGCCCTCGGCATTGGCGTGTTGCAGTTGGCCTATCGCCAAAACTGCCTCACGGCCCTGGTTCAACTCCGCGGCAGCGCCGACGACCAGGCCTGGGAGCTGCTGCGGCCCGAGGGGCCTTTTGCGGTGCTGCCCCTGGGCGATGGTCTGTTCCAACTGGTTTGGAGTGCCCCAGCCCAGCGCTGCCGCCAGCTTGAAAGCCTCGGCGATTCAGCCTTCCTTGATGCCCTGGCCGGTGCCCTGCCAGACCAGCTTCAGCCCGATGCCCTGCTCGACGATCCGCGCGCCTTCCCGGTGGCCCTGCTGCTGGCCCGGCGCCTGCACCGCGGCCATACGGTGCTGGTGGGAGAGAGCGGTCACCGCTGCCATCCAGTGGGCGGCCAGGGGCTAAATCTCTGCTGGCGCGATGTGGCCACCCTGCATCGCCTGGCCCGGCGGGCAGCGGCTGGTCGGCTGGCGGTGCACCGCTTACCGGCGGCTTACTCAAGGCGTCGTTGGCCGGATTTGCTGCTCACCCTGCTGGCTACCGATCTGCTGGTGCGGCTTTTCTCAAATCGCTCGCCCCTGCTGATGCCCCTGCGCCACCTGGCCCTGCTGCTGCTGGCCAAGCTTTCTCCCCTGCGCCAGCTCAGCCTGTCCGCCATGACCGATGGCCCTTGCCAGCTGCTGCGCCGCTGATCAGGATGGGCTATCCGGAGCCGCCACCATGGTGATCAGCACCAGTTACCAGCCGCCGCCTTCGGCGGCGCTGCTGCGTCTGCTGCGCAATCAATTCGGCCTGAGCGAGAGCGCCCTGGCCCTGGGATTGCGCCAGGCCCAGCAGGAGCAAGCGCCCCTGCCGGTGGTGCTGTGGCGCTTCGGGCTGATCAGCCTGGAGCAGTTCGATGCCCTGCTGAGTTGGCAGGATCAGGAATAGATGATCAGCGACTCCACGGGCTGATTTTCAGGCAGCTTGCGACGCCCTTCCAGGGCCGCCAGTTCGGCCACAAAGCCGAAGCCACACAGTTCACCACCAGCCGCAGCCACCAGCTCGGCGCAGGCCGCCGCGGTGCCGCCGGTGGCCAGCAGATCGTCGATGATCAGCACCTTGGAGCCATCGGCCAGGGCATCGCTGTGGATTTCCAGCCGGTCGCTGCCGTATTCGAGGGCGTAATCCACACCCGTAACTTCCCCGGGCAGCTTGCCGGGCTTGCGCACTGGCACAAAACCCAATCGCACGGCGGTGGCAAGGGCTGTGCCCACGATGAAGCCCCGCGACTCAATGCCCACGATCAGGTCGGGCTGCACCCGCTCGCACACTGCGCTCAGCTGACGGATCACTTCCTGCCAGCCGTCCGGGTCACGCATCAGCGGCGTGAGGTCGCGAAACAGGATGCCGGGCTTGGGAAAATCAGGCACATCGCGCACAAATTCCCGCAGGTCTGGGGCCATGAACGTGACGGTTGGGTGCACTTACTGGCATCATCGCAGCCATGCCCCTTGATTCATTCGCTCCTGAATCGGCCGCCCGGCTTCCCCGCCGCGGCCTAGAACGCCTCGACCTGCTGTTGCTCAGCGCCGAGGCCCTCGACCTCAACGGCGGTGAGGCAATGGTGTGGATGAGCGAGCAGATGGGCTTCACCACCCTCTTCCCAAACCGGGTGGAACTGTGGAAACGCCGCTGCACCAACCCCCTGCGCCGCACCACTCGCCGCGAAGGTCTGGAGCCAGCTGAAACCGACGCCCTGATCCGCATTCTTTGCGCCTTGGCAGACCGCCTCTACCCCCTGCTGCGCGGCCTGCTCTCCAGCGCCGAGCCGCCTGAAGTGCTCAGCGAGCGTTGGAACCTATTCCGCAGCCGCCTGGCCGATCTGGTACGCCAGCGCATGAACCTCCGTCGTGGTGGCGTGCAACTGTTGCTCGATCCCGAGTCAGGTGCCCGCCAGTCGCGGCTGCTGATCCAGGCCCTGGCCCTGGGCTCCGGGGTTGGCGGTTTTGAGCGGCTGCGCGCCAGCCTGCTGGATGCCCAGCCATGATCCAGCCCCTGAACCTGCAATGAAGCAAGTACTGCAGTTCGACCAACTCAGCTGCCGCCTCAAGGTGGAGGGTCTGCCGGATGTGTCGGTCGGCCAGAGCGGCCAGAACCTCGGCATCATCACTGGCTGGAGCTTGGCCTGGGCCGGTCGCCCCGAGCTTGAGGGCCGCAAGGAGCACCTGCTAGCCCTGATGCAGGTGGTGCTGCCCTACGCCCGCTACTTGATCAGTGGTGTGCCGCGTCGCTTTGGCGCCGAGCCCGAGCCGGTGGAGATAGGTCCGGGGCCAGAGGGCGGCCATGGCCTGCTGCTGCGCAGTAGCCAGCCCGACACGCCCCCGCTGCAGCTCAATCTCGATGATGCCGAGCTGGCCGATCTGGTGCGGGTGCTGGATCAATTGCGCCTCGATTCGCGGCTGCAGTTGCCCCTGGAGCTGCCTGAGCCCATGCCCTTGAAGGGCCGCGAGCTACTGGAGCGCCGCCCCCTTGCCCAGCGCCTTGCAGCGCCGCTGGCAGGGCTCCTAGCTGTGGCCGTGGCCTCCGGGCTAGGGCTGCTGATACCAGAACCCAAGCCCGGGCTCGATCCAACGCAGCGTCCAGCTGCCGCCCAAGCTAAGTAGCGTCTATTGACGTAGCCGGCTAGCTGGTCACACTTGGGTATCGCTGAGAGAGTTTGAATTGGGTCCATGGCGGCGCTGACCTGGTCGGAATTGCGGATTCGGGTAGCTCGACTTGGGGCCTCCCTCGATGTGGTCGTGCGCAGTGATCCGGAGGTTTGCGGGCTTAGCGGCGACGACTTCCGCATCTCCCTGCATCACGGCGGCCAGGGGGATTGCACCGTGGCAGATCTCTCCTTGATCGACTGCCCCAACGAGTTGGTGCTGATGGAATTCGAGCGCTGGATGCGCGGTGCCGGTTACGTCCTCGAGGTATGACCTCCCCCCGTAGCCGCGCCCTGCAATTGCCCACCACAGGCACGTCGACACGACGGGTATTTCGCCGCCGCCACCGCCCGGCCCGCTGGCGTCAGGCCGCTATCGCCTTGCTGCTGGGCGCTGCCGGAACCGGGCTGATGCTGGCCTTGCTGCAGTTACCGGAGCGCTTCGACACCTTTTTGGTGCTGAGCACCGCCCTAGCCAACCTGATCGGCGGGGTGCAGCAGGCGCTTTGGGGACTGGTGCAATTGCTGGCGGTGGTTCTGCTGGTGCTGGCGGCCATTGCGGCCCTGGGCCTGGTGGTTGCTGGGATCATCCGTCTGGTGCGAGCTTTATGGCCCCAGCCCAGCCGCCGCAGCTAGTTCTGGAGACTCTCAGCAATGGGAAAACACAAGAAAAGCGATAAAGCCACCAACTCGAGCAAGCCCCAGCCACCCCATTTTGGGCCCCTCAGCGATCGCTACTACCCGTCACCTTTGCTGGAAGATCTGGCCAGCAATGGGGGCCGGCTAGATCGCAAGGTTTACGAGAAAGAGCTCACTAGGCTGCAGGTGGAGCTGGTAAAAATGCAGTACTGGCTGAAGGCCTCTGGATTTCGGCTGATCGTGCTGTTCGAGGGCAGGGATGCGGCCGGTAAGGGCGGCACGATCAAACGAATCACCGAACCGCTCAACCCCCGCGGCTGCCGGGTGGTGGCCTTGGGCACCCCCTCTGATCAACAGAAAACCCAGTGGTACTTCCAGCGCTACGTAGAACACTTTCCTTCCGCTGGGGAGATCGTCGTATTTGATCGCAGCTGGTACAACCGGGCTGGGGTGGAATCGGTAATGGGCTTCTGCACACCAGCCCAAACGGAGGAGTTTCTGCAGAGCTGCCCGGAATTCGAGCGGATGGTGGTGCGCTCTGGAATCGTGCTGCTCAAATATTGGTTTTCAGTGAGCGATGCGGAGCAGGAAAGCCGATTCCAGGCCCGTATCGACGATCCCACCCGCCGCTGGAAGCTCAGTCCGATGGACCTGGAGGCCCGCAACAAGTGGGAAAGCTTTTCAGCCGCTAAAGATCAGATGTTTGCTCACACCAACATCCCCGAAGCGCCCTGGTTCACCGTGGAGGCAGACGACAAACGCCGCGCCCGCCTCAATTGCATTCACCACCTGCTCAGCAAGATTCCCTACGAAGACATGACACCTCCAGCGATCAAGCTGCCGCCCCGCAAGCCACCCAAGGGCACGGCCCGTCCGCCACGCAACGAGCAATTCTTCGTGCCCAACCAATATCCCTAGCCGTGTAGGCGCGCAAACCAGAGGCCAGCCAGCTGGTATGAGCTCCACAGGAACGCCAATAAAAACAACCAATTCAGCCAGGGGGGACGCTGGGGACTCTCTGGGGCCATGAACAGCCAGGCTGGGTTGGTAGCCCCCAGATTCGCACCACAGGAATTTGTAGGCCATAAAAAAGCAGGGATTGCTCCCTGCCTGATCACCACTCCCTTCGTGGCGCTCAGGAGCAGCCTAGAAAAGATGGGATCAAGTGAGCCAAACCCATATCTTTTGAACCGCATCACGCAACGTGACGGTCTGGGCCGGCGCATTCGCCTGGGGCGGCAACCCCCGTAATATGCCGCAACTTCACTGATCCGATCTGGCCTGGAAATGGGCAACCCAATCAGTCGTGAACTGTTTTTGGCAAGGGCCCGATCCCGTTTTGGCGATCAATACGACTACGCAGCCATCCTCTATAAGAGCTACAAGTCCCCAATCAAGATTCGCTGCAATAGCCATCCAGTCAAAGAGATTTCGATCACCCCAGAGAAGCACCTCCAAACCACCGGCGGCTGCAAATACTGCCTAAGGGAGAAGCGCATAATCAATCTAGAAAGGGAGCTCAACCGCGCCTGCGCTGAGCCCGCCGCAGCGATCCGCCCCTTCAGCCACCTTCATGACTGATGCCAGACCAGCCCTGCAAGCACTTGCGGGGCTGGGTTCTGCTGATGCCATTGGAACGGAGAGGGCGGGATTCGAACCCGCGGAAGCTTTCACTTCGCTGGTTTTCAAGACCAGAGCCATCAACCACTCGACCACCTCTCCAGAGGGTCGGTGCGGCAGTGCCACACCGATATTTCATCTTAAATGGTCAGTTGTTTCCCGGTTTAGCCAAAGGCAGTAGGCATTTGTCTGAATCGCAGCCAGCTGGGCCTGCCTCCACCAGCTCACCGCGGTCGTAGCGCTGAAGAGCTTCAAAGAAGCAGGTGGTGCTGCGCCGGGCGGCCACCTCAGCGTTGAGACGCAGGTAGGTTGCATGATCGATTGGTTCAAATGGCAATCGGGGGAAGGTGGCGTTGGCGTCAAAACGGGCCAATAGGGCAGCAGAGATGTATCCCTCACCTTGATCGATTGCCTGATAGATAGCATCTGCTAGTGGTTCGATTTCGTTTTCGCGGAATTCCACCGTGGCTGAGGTGTTGTGGGCTGTGTAGTGCTTCTGCACCTGCATGTAAAAGTCGAATTGGGCCAAGGCTGAGAAGTTGTTGATCTCCACCGCATCGGCACCGGGAATATTTGCCCAGCTCACTTCGGTGGGAATTTCCACCAGCCACTCGGTGCAGCGGGGATCAAACGGATCATCCAGCAGGCGGCCCTGTTCGTCCTTATCGCTTTGCGAGGGCACGATTGTGTAGCCGTAATCCATGCAGGCAAGGGCCACAGGATCGTTCTTGCGGAAGGTGATGCGGCGGATGAAGCGCTGGGCTTTGGGGGGGTGCCAGCCAGGAGATGCTCCGGTGAGCAGGCTCTTGGTGCCGGCGGGCTGCACGGTGGTGCAGCGGTTGGGGCGGCGCAGGCCGTGGCGATCGCAGTAGTCCCAAACCGCCGTATTGACGATCTGCTTCCAGCGGCTCAAGAATTCGGCCTCCTTTGCCTTGAAGGCCAGGCCTTCGGCCGTGTTGGGCCGGCCCGCTTCCCACCAGGTGAGCCAGGGCGTGCCAAAGGCGTGCACAAAGAAGTCAAATAGGCCGGTGAAGCTCACGCCCACGATCGGATCCCAGGCGCGGCTCTGGCGGTAGCGCTCCACCTCGAAGCGATGGTTGAGCAGGCAGGCCACGGCCAGGCCGGCGGCACGGAATGCCTCCTCCTGGGACACCAGATCGGCGGGGTCAATCTGGTTGAGGTGAATTTCAGCCAGATTGCAGTGGAAATCTGCGCCAAGGATCTCGCCGCAGGGATTGAGGCCGTAGCGGCCCAGGCGATGCTCTAGTTCGGCGGCGCTGATCTCGGGGTGGTGGGTGGTGAGCCAGCGGCCGGCTTGCTCGCGGCCTTGGTCGCAATAGATGCCGATGAACTCTGTGCGCAGCTCTGGGGTGCTGAGCACGTCGGCGTTGGAGCGGGCGATGGCTTCGGGAGCGAACTGGATCGCGCCCTCACCGCTCTGGAACTGCTTAACAACTGCCTCCAGCACCGTGGCCCGGTCGGGCCGGTTGTGGAAGACCCGGGTGTGGTTGGCCATTCGCAGCGAATCCCTTTCCGGATCGATGCTCCAGTTGCCTTCGCTGTCCTGCTGCCAGAGGTTCTCCTTGGCTCCGGCGGCGGAGTTGTCGTCGGCGCAGAACTGGCGCATGCCGGCGCTGCGGCGGATGTTGCCGGCCACGATCGTGACGGCAGCCTCATCGATCAGCAGGCAACACTCCACCGAGGTGAGCTGGCGGCCCTGGGCCTTATTGAGGATCTGGGCCACGCGGCCGTAGAGGTCCTTGAGTTTCACCGGGTTGGCCATGCCACCGAAGCCCTTGAGTGTTTCGCCCACGGGCCGCACGTCGGAGAGATCGACGCTGATTTCGATGGGGCTGGTGGGGTCAAAGCGCTCGTCGCTGCAGAGATTGAGCAGCAGCTGATAGCTGTCCACCCAGCCGCGGCGGGTGTCACCCACCTTGATGGCAACCCGGTTGGCCTCGATGCTGTGGCTGGTGTGCTCCTGGCGTTGGCCAGCCGGAGTGGCACCGATATCGGTCACAGCGGCGATGCTGAGCCGGTTGCGCACCGCCGGCAAGCGCCCAATCAGGTGCGGCTCGATGATGGCGCCGGTGCCGCAGCCCATCATCGCCAGGTCCATCATCAGACCGAAGGCTTCCCAGTCCACCAGGTTGGTGGAGGTGCAGTTGTAGGCACCGGAGAAGTTGTGCTGCTGCTCGATCCATTCGGTGCCGCCGATCCACAGCCAGCGCCCTGAAGGCAGAGCTTTCTGCTGCTGCTGCATGCGGCGCATCAACTCCACCTCCGCATCGCTGAGGTTGCCCAGCTTGCTCAGGCCGCCGAGGTTGCGCTCAGCCACCTGGTGCCAACTTTCCCGGCCGGTCTCGGTCTTGCGGCTGTAGGTCCGGTAAAACACCGGGTTGGCAGCAGGGGCGGTGGCTGGGAAATCGAGAGCCTCGCCCGCCGGACTGCCGCTGGCGGCGGCAAAAGCCTTTTCAGCCGCCGCAGCTTCGGCGTTCTGACTGGCGGCTGTAGGGGGCGTGGCTGAGAGCGTCACAGGCAGTACGGCCCGAAGGTGAGCCGAACCATAACGCCACAGGTGGGGTGTGCAACATCTGGTAGACACCAGCGACAGTGCGCCGCCCAGCAAGGCTGCGCCACAATGGATTTGGAAATCCTGAATTTGATGCAGCGCATTCCGGAGCCGGAGCTGATGGACGAGGTAGGCCAGGTGCTGGCCTATGCCCAGGCCGATTTCACCGCCTCCGATGCGGCGATGGTGGAGCGGCTGGCCCAGCTATGCGGTGAAGATCCCGGCACGGCCTTGGTGGATCTGGGTTGCGGCCCGGGCAACATCAGCTTGCTTTTGGCCGATCGCTGGCCTGCTGCAAAGGTTTTGGGGCTCGACGGGGCGCCACGGATGCTTGCGGTGGCGCGCGAGCGCCTGGCCGGAGCGTCGCCGGATCTGGCGGCTCGGCTGCGCTTTAAGCAGGCGCTGCTGCCCCTTGCTGCCGCAGGCGAGCTTGAAGCCCGCTTCTCGGCGGTGTTGAGCAACAGCCTGTTGCACCACCTGCATGATCCGGCGGCGCTTTGGCAGACGGTGGCCCAGCTCGGCGCCCCTGGGGCCTTTGTTTATGTCCAAGACCTGCGCCGGCCCGATAACGGCGAGGCAGTTGAGGGCCTGGTGGCCGCCGAGATGGCGAGCGCCCCGGAGGTGCTGCGGCGCGACTATCGCGCGTCCCTGCATGCGGCCTTCACGGTGGTGGAGGTTGAACAGCAGCTGGAGCAGGCCGGGCTGGCCGCCCAGCTCCAGGTGGCGCCGCGGCAGGAGCGCTACCTAGAGGTTTGGGGCCGACTGGTCTAGGCGTTGTCTTGATCGATGACAAACAAGGCGCATGCTCAAATCCTTCACTTCGAGATGCCTTCGGTAACTGAGAAGACTTCGCGAACGGTGGGTGTGTCTTTTAGGGGCTGTTTCCCTGCTCAGGGGTTATCTATGTTCCCCTGTGATAAGCAACAGAGGGCAAACCTATTGCAGGGTCTCCCCTACGTACATATTGTCCGCCGGTGCCAACCCTATGGCCCAACTCGAAACCATCACCACTGCGATGAATTCCATTCCGGACATAATCTTCTACAAGGACACGCAAGGCATTTATCGCGGTGGCAACACCGCATGGTCCAATTTGCTCGGCAAGCCGCTCGATCAACTCATTGGCAAGACCGATTTAGATCTCTTCCCAGAAGAAATGGCCAAATCCTTCCAGTCGTATGACAAAGCCATGCTGGCTAGTGGTAAACCCACTCCAAACAATGAATAGTTGGTTTATCCTGATGGAAAGAAAGTTTATGTTGAGACGCTGAAAACGCCCTGGATAGGTAAGGACGGCAAGGTCGTAGGCGTGCTCGGCGTTTGCCACGAGATCAAACCCGACTTCGACATAAAGCCATGAATATCGCTCCATAAAATAAATCGGTTTCGCACTCTCGTACAAGGTCTACCTGCTCTTGCACGCCAATCAAGTTCTCCATGTCTACCTAATCATTCGCCTGGGGCACGACATCCTGTCGTGCTGATGCGTAGTTAAAATGATTTAACGCTTTTGGGATCGTGGTTGTCCAGGGGGCCAGCGCTAGCGGTGATACTTTTTGCCCCCCTTTCCTGACCCTCCCACCTGAAGACGCTTCGTGGTTTTCAGCGGAAGGGTGGCGCCTGGATCCAACCGCCATCGTCGACCAGCCGTTGCCGACCTCGCGGTAATCCCAGGCGGGTGTTCGGCCCCAGATGGCGCTCAAACAATTCGCCGTAGTTTCCAACCGCAGACACCGCTCGGGCGCCGAAATCCGCGGGTAGCTCCAGCTGGCGGCCAAGGTCGGCCCCCACTCCCAGAAACCGGCGCTGCTCCAGTCGGCGGGGATCGCGCTGTGCTGCCGCCGCTTCCGCCTTCAGGTTTGCCTGGGTCAGGCCCAACTCCTCCGCGCGGATAAGGGCGTAGACGATCCAGCGCACCGCATCGGCCCATCCGGGATCTCCCTGGCGGGTGGCTGGAGCTAGGGGTTCCTGGCTGAGCTCCTCCTTCAGCAGCTTGTGCGCCTGGGGATTGTGGAAGGTGCTGCGGCGGGCTGCCAGCAGTGCCCTGCTGCTGGTCACGGCTGTGCAGCGGCCCTGCAGGTAGGCGGTGAGGCTCTGGTCGTGGGTTTGGAATTTGAGCGGGGTGATGGCGATGCTGTTGCGCCGTCCCCAGTCCGCCAGGTTTTGCTCCGTCGTGGTGCCCGTCACCACGCAGATGGGTTGGCCTGCCAGATCGGCGGCGGCACGGACACCGCTGGCCACCGGCACCAGCAACCCCTGGCTGTCGTAATAGACGATGGGCCCAAAGCTGATGGCGTTCCCCCCTGCCGCATCCCGGCTCAGGCTGATCGAGGTGTTGCGGGCCAAGAGGTCCACCTCGCCGCTCCCCAGCGCCGTGAACCGCTCGGCGGCACTGAGGTGAATAAAGCGCACCCGCTCCCCATCCCCCAGCAGGGAGGCCGCTACGGCGCGGCAGAGGTCCGCATCTAGCCCCTGTTCCCGGTTGCTGGGGCTCAGCCAACTGAAGCCTGGCATCGTGCCCTCAACGCCGCAGATCAGCTGCCCTCGGTTCCGGATCAGCGCCATGGTTGAGCTGGCGCGATGATTTTCCGGAGCGGAGCAGCCTGAGCCGGCGAGGGCTATTGCCAGTAGGAGGCTGGGGGCTAGCCAGCTGGGCGTGAGCTGGCTCTTGCCTGTCAGGCTGTGCCGATGCCCAGCACCGAATCGGCCCCCCAGAGCGGTTTGAACGATCCCCACGCCACCAGCACTCCAGAACTGCAGGCCCTCGCCGAGGCGGTGAGTCGCCGCCGCAATTTTGCGATCATCTCCCACCCAGACGCGGGCAAGACCACCCTCACCGAGAAACTGCTGCTCTACGGGGGAGCGATCCAGCAGGCCGGCGCCGTGAAGGCCAAAGGGGAGCAGCGCAAGGTCACCTCCGACTGGATGGAGCTGGAGAAGCAGCGCGGCATCTCGATCACCTCAACGGTGCTGCAGTTCGACTATGCGGGCAGCACGATCAACCTGCTGGATACCCCCGGCCACCAGGACTTCTCAGAAGACACCTATCGCACCCTGGCCGCCGCCGACAACGCGGTGATGCTGGAAGACGCGGCCAAGGGCCTGGAGCCCCAGACGCGCAAATTGTTTGAGGTGTGCCGCATGCGGCGCATCCCGATTTTCACCTTCATCAACAAGATGGATCGGCCGGGGCGCGAGCCCCTGGAGCTGCTCGATGAGATCGAGCAGGAGCTAGGCCTGGCCTGCTGGCCGGTGAACTGGCCGATCGGCAGCGGCGATCGCTTTCGCGGTGTGATCGATCGCCGCAGCCACGAGGTGATCCTGTTTCAGCGCGCCGAGCGCGGCCGCCAGAGCGAGGAAAAGCTGCTCACGGTGCAGGAAGCCCGCGATACGGGGGCTGTGGAGCCGGAGCTCCTGGCTCAGGCCCTTGAGGAACTGGAGTTGCTGGAGGGGGCTGGTGCCGACCTCGACCTGGAGCTGGTGCACGCCGGTGAGCTCTCCCCTGTTTTCTTTGGTTCGGCCATGACCAACTTCGGCGTGCGGCCGTTTCTTGATGCCTTTTTGGAGCTTGCCCAGAAGCCGGTGGGCCGCGCCAGCAATGCCGGTGAGATCGATCCGATCGGCCCCGGTTTCAGCGGCTTTGTATTCAAGCTGCAGGCCAACATGGATCCGCGCCACCGCGACCGGGTGGCCTTTGTGCGGGTGTGCAGCGGCAAGTTTGAAAAGGACATGACGGTGCAGCACGCCCGCACCGGCAAGGCCATTCGCCTATCGCGCCCCCAGAAGCTGTTCGGCCAGGACCGGGAAGTGGTGGAGGACGCCTACCCCGGCGATGTGATCGGCCTCAATAACCCGGGCATGTTCGCCATTGGCGACACCCTTTATCTGGGCCAGAAGGTGGAATACGAGGGTATTCCTTGCTTCTCACCGGAAATATTTGCCTGGTTGCGTAACCCCAACCCATCGGCGTTCAAAAGTTTCCGCAAGGGCGTCAATGAGCTGCGCGAGGAGGGAGCGGTGCAAATCCTCTACGACACAGATGAAAGCAAGCGCGATCCGATTCTGGCGGCTGTGGGCCAGCTGCAACTGGAGGTAGTGCAATACCGGCTTGAGCACGAATACGGAGTGCAGACGCGGCTTGAACCGCTCGGTTTTGCGGTAGCTCGCTGGGTGGCCGGCGGCTGGCCAGCGCTGGAGCAGGTGGGGCGGATCTTTAATTGCAAGACGGTGCGGGATGCCTGGAACCGGCCGGTGCTGCTGTTCAAGAACAGCTGGAACCTGGGTCAGCTGGCGGAGGAGCACCCGCAACTGGCGCTGAGCGCCGTGGCGCCGGTGGTGAGCGGAGTGGAGCCGATCAATCTTTAATCAGATCAATCTTTAAGCCGTGCAAGCGCCCGAGCCCATGTCAAGCAGGGGCGATACAGGCGGCGGCCCCAATCGCTCCATATCCTCGCCCCATTCGGCAAGAGCTATGGCTTCCTTCCTGTCTCTGTGGAAGGCATGCGGTCCGGTAGCTGTGCCCCTGCTGGTTTTATCCGTGGCGGTATTCACCGTGGGATTTGATCGCTGTGCATTTTGGTGGCGCTGGTTTGCCCGTGGTCGCCGTTCCTGGCGGCAGCTGCGTACGGCGCTGGCGCAGGCGCCCTCAGCGGAGCTGCGCCTTCAGTTGCTTGACGACTGTGACCACCAGATGACTTGGGGTGAGCCCTTGTTGCAGGCAGCAGTGGTGCTGGCTCCGCTGCTGGGCCTGATCGGCACGACGGCTGGCTTAATGGCGGTGCTGAAGCAACTAGGAAGCCAGCTGCTGCTGCCGCCCGGCGCTCCCTTGGCCGGCTACGGCGACGTGTTGCTTCCCACCCTGCTTGGTCTGCAGATCACTTTTGTGGCGATGGCTTTGCTCTTGCTCAACCAGGGGCTGCGCCGCTGGCAGCTGCGTCATTGCGCCAACCCCTGATGCAGCAGTCAAGCGCCGCACAACCAGGGCTCTTAACCGCCTTGGTGCCCCTGGTGGCAACCAGCATCACCGTGTTGCTGGCAGTTGCTGCCCTGCCCAGCCTGGTGCAGCAAGCCAACCTGAGAGTGCACCCCGAGCCCGCCGTTGGCGGCGGTGATGTGTTGGTTGTGGCCCGCGCCGCATCCGGCCGCTGGATTCTCAACGGTGCCCCCCAAGCGGATGAGGGCCTGCTTCGCCAACTGCAGGCTCGCCCGCCCGCGGTTGTGGCTGTGCGTTTCCAGCCCTCGGCTGGCTTAGCCAGCGCTGAGGTGGCCGCCTCTCTCGATTGGTTGCAGCACCACTCCCGCTTGCCGGTGCTGGTGGAGTGGCCGGGAGGAATGCGGTGAAGCAAGCCTGGCTGCTGCAACCCTTCTCCCATGCACTGCTGGCAACGGCCCTATGCGCCTTTTCCCTGGGCCTGCTGCTGCTGCCCCAGGTGAGGCTGCAGCGCCCGTTGGCCCAGGGGGTAATCAGCCTGCACCTCGCTGCTGACGGTGGCCTGAGGCTATGGAACCAGCCCATTGCCGCCGCCGAGCTGCGGCGCTTGCTTGCCGCTCCGGCCCTGCGCAGCAGGGCGAATCGCTTGCGGATCGTGCCCGATCCCGACACCCCCTGGGGCGACGTGCGCCGCCTGCTCAGCCAGCTCGATTCCTTGCCATTGCACCTTGAAATCCAACTTCCTGCACCTACACCCAAAGCTGGCTGAGCCGATGGTGCGGCGCTGGGCACCTGCCCTGATCGCCGCCGGTCTCTGTCAGGCATGGCTGCTGCTGGCCCTGGTGCCCCCAGCGCCTGATGGCCGGCGCTCCGGGCGCATCGCCACCCCCGACGACACCCCCACCCTGCTGCGCTGGAGTCGCCTGCCCAACCAGCAGGCCGCGGCCGCGGCGCTTCCAGTGATTCCCCTGCAGGGCCTCTCGGCCCTGCCGCCGCCGCCGCCGCCGCCTTCCAGCCTGCCCACAGAGCCCGAGGCCAGGGGGCCCGGGCCGCTGCGCCTGGGCAGGGGTGCACCCAGCCCGGCTGATGGGCTGCCGCCTCAGCCGGGGGCGGCCTTCGCGCTGGTTCGCCTGGTGGCCCGGGGCGAATGGCCCCAGGATCCGCCAAGCCAAGCCCTGGTGGCGGTGCAACGGCGCCAGTGGTGGCTGCTCCCGGCCCAGTCGCGGTCCCTGGAAGACCTTTGGACGGGGGGAGTGGAGAAGCCCTGGCCGCCGAACCTGGGCGCCGTGCCACCGGGAGTCTCGGTGCGTCAGGTTCCCGTCACGGCGGCGGCGTCCCTATCCCTGGCTGAGCTGCATGGCCGCTCCCTGCGCAGCGGTGATGAGCTTTGGCTGCTCTGGCAGCAGGGCAGCCGTCTCTGGATCCTGCGGGGTCCTATCGCCTTGCCAACGGATGCTGCATAACCGGGGCCATGACCCACCTTCCAAGCGATCCATCGGACTTCGCTAGCCAGGCCATCGACGGCTTTGTGCAGACCCACCCCCGCCTTTTTGCGGGCCTGGTGCGTTGCATTCAGGTGGGGAGGAGCCCTGATGGCCCTTGGTAAGGCCGTTCCAGGTGACAAGACGATGTTGATCCAGCCAATAAGAAGTGAGGGGCTTAGATCCCCAGGGTCTCGCCACCATCGATGTAGAGATCATGAAAGGCAATATGCGCCGAATCAGGAGATAACAAAAAGGCGGTCGCCGCAGCCACCTGCTCAGGGCGACCCACATGTCCATCCGGTATGGCTGGCCGAAATGACGTCAAGCTGCCGGCGGCTAGATCATCAAGATTTGGGTGATCCGCCATCAGTTTGTGCATCATGTCCGACTCCGTCGCTCCGGGCGAGATCACATTGATGCGAACTCCCATGGGCACGGTTTCAAGCGCAAGGATGCGCAACGCATGGCGCATGCCGGCCTTGGCTGCTCCATAGGCAACCTGTCCCACGCGCGGAAACCGCCCGGAGATGGATCCAATCGCCACAATGGACCCAGAGCCGCGGCCCAACATTTCGCGGGCATAGCCTTGGGCAGTAAAGAACACCCCAAATAAATTAATTGCCATAACGTTGTCGATCTGCTCGCGGGTGGTTTCCAAGGCAGGAGCGCTGGTGTAGACCCCCGCCGCGATCGCCACGCGCTCGGCCTCTGCAGTGGCAGCCACAAGCGTTGCAATGGAGGTTTGATCGGTGAGGTCAACGTGCACCACATCCACCGGCAGATCATCACGGCGCAATTCGTTCGCCAGAGCATCCATTGACGCGTCGGAAATGCCAGCGATCACGAGCCTGTTGGTCCAGGCTTCCCGGGCGACACGACGGGCGATTGCCGCACCGATGCCGTGGGCAGCTCCCACCACAACTGTTGTTCCTGGGGCCATTAACTTTCCTCGCGATTAAGTCTGCATCGTGACCAGCAATGCCTCAGCTAAACGAGGCTAGACTGCACTAGTGGTGATTTTATTTGATTAGGTCAGCCCGGGTACAGAGGGCATCGATGCTTCAATCGGCACCTGCAACACGTTGTTGGTAAGGGCGAACAGGACGTACTGGGAAACCAAACCGATCAGATCCACCACCTGCTGGGCGCTTAATTGGCTGCCGTATGCAGCCCAAAGTTCAGCCGATACGGTGCGCTCTTCCACCATGGCTTCTGTCAAGGTGAGCAAGGCCCTCTCGAGGCCGCTGAAAGCCTCAAAGCGCCCGACCCGCACCGCTTCAATTTCCTCATCGCTGGCACCAAACTCTTGGGCCACTGGAACGTGGTGCTTCCAGACGTAATCGCTTGCATAGAGGCAGCCAATCCGCAGGATGACCAACTCCTGCTGCCGCTCACCGAACGCCATCGAGCTCTTGCTGCTGACCCACCAATTCAGGAAGGGGGCCAGCAACTCTGGGCTGTGCATCAGCTGGCCCAATACATTTTCCGGATAGCCCGGCCCTTTCAGCCCTGCCCCAGGAATGCGCTCGAGAATGGCGCAGCACTCTGGACTCAGATCATTGGTGGATTGAGCGCCCTGCCTTGGGTTGCTCTCATTGGGGTGAACGGGTGGGATGCCCATGGTGGGAATGGAGGTTGTTCCACATTCATTTAAAGGCCCCGTAGGTATGGATTCATCGAGCAGGTCCGCTGCCGAAACAACAACCTCAAAGCTCATCGTTCCAACGAACTCCCTTGGGTTCCTTTTAGGTAGCGTCTAGCCATGGTCGCCAGCACCGGGCGCGATGGGCATGGTCCCCGGTTCCCGCTTGGAGATTGTTGAGCTGGAGATTGTTGGGTTGGAGTTTGCTGAGATCCTCTGCATCCAAAACGCTCAGGCCTCGTTGATCCGTTGCGCCGCGCTCTGGTGGCGCCCCAGCCCTAACCGGGTCTTAAACCCGGGACTACCGAGCCTTTGCTTGGCGGCGCAGCTGCCTCCATAGCGTTGTGCCAGCCCACTGGCTTGCTCCTCGATGGTGTTCACGCCCTCTCTTCAGCCGGGTCGCAGCGATAGCTTCCGCGATCTGCTTGAGACCAGCTACGAGAAGCGCAGCCTGGTGCACCTTGCGGCGGGAAGCCAGGTGCCCCTGCTCAAGCGCAGCGTTTGGCTGGTGGTGCGAGGCATGGTGAAACTCACCGCGATTTCGATCCATGGTGATGAGTTGCTGTTGGGATTAGCCGGCCCTAACGAGCCCTTCGGCGATCCCCTCACCAATGTTGAGGCCTACTCCGCCAACACCTTGGTGGACAGCGACCTGCTCTGCGTCAGCTGCGACGAAATTCAGCGCTCGCCCAATCTGGCTATGGGCCTGCTTCAGGGCATGGCCTCTCGCTACCGCCAAAGTGAGGCCCTGCTCGCCCTGCTCGGCCTGCGCCGCATCGAAGATCGGGTGCGCGGGTTCCTAGAGCTGCTCGCCAACGACTACGGCCAGCCCTGTGAACAGGGCCTGCGACTTCAAGTGAAGCTCACCCACCAGGAGCTGGCCAGCACCCTCAGCACCACCCGGGTCACCGTGACCCGGATTCTCGGCGCCTTGCGCGAAGAGGGCTGGCTCCACATCGATAGCCAGCGGCGACTGGTGGTGAGCCATCTCCCCCAGCAGCGCAACCAGCATCGATGAATCAGCCGTCCATACGGCTGTTGCTCGTTTACTCCGACTGCACCGCAGCCACCTGCCTGCATCAAAAGCTTGGCGATGAGGGCTACGAAGTAACCGTTTGCACTGATGCACAGCAGGCGACCTCCAAGTTGGGGCCAAGTTTCAACTGGGATTTGCTTGTGCTGGATGGCAGCCTGGGCGAAACAGCCCGGCAGCTGTGCCGCCAGTTGCGCTCGGCCCGCACGCCGATTCCTGTGCTGCTGCTATGCCCTGGAGTCTCCGAGACCGACCGGGTACGGGGCCTCGAAGACGGCGCCGATGACGTGCTGCCCAGTCCCTTTGGACTGGCGGAATGCCTGGCCCGCTGCCGTGCCCTGGTGCGCCGCCACCAACTCGGCTCGGAAAGCTCGCTTTCCCTGCGCTGCGGCCGGGTTTCCATGCTTGTGGAGGAACACCGGGTGTGCCGCGATGGTGCCGAGGTGAGCCTGTCGCCACGGGAATTTCGACTACTTCACTTCTTTTTGAAGCATCCACACCGGATCTGGAGTCGCGATGAGCTGCTGGCTCGGGTGTGGGGAGAAAGCGAGGCCGTGGAGCTCGATCCCAAGACCGTGGATGTGCATATCCGCTGGCTGCGCCTCAAGTTGGAAGAGAATCCCGCCCAACCCAGCTTGATCACCACGATTCGCGGCCAGGGTTACCGCTGTGGTTGAAGCAACGTTCTGGGGGGTTGAGCTGGCCGGCGAGAATGGCGACATGCAGCCTTCCTTGCTCGTAGTCGAAGACGACGAAACGATTCGCGAAACGATTCGCGAAGCCCTGGAGCTGGAGGGGTTCAGCGTCCAGGCCTGTGGCAATGGCCGCGACGCCCTGCAAATGCTGCAGCAGGCGCCCGATGGCCAACAATTTTCCCTGGTGGTGCTGGATTTGATGCTGCCGGGAATGGGCGGGCTGGATGTTTGCCGGCAGCTGCGTCAACACAGCAACCAAACGCCGATCCTGGTGGTGAGTGCCCGCGATACCGAAACCGACCGGGTGCTGGGGCTCGAGGTGGGTGCCGACGACTACCTGGTCAAACCCTTTGGCATGCGGGAGCTGGTGGCCAGGTGCCGGGCCCTGCTGCGGCGCTCATCTAGCCAGACCAGCCGGGCCAAGGTGCTGGAGCACGCCAACCTCTGCATCTACCAGGACGAATGCCGGGTGACGCGGGACGGAGTGGAGGTAAACCTATCGCCGAAGGAATATCGATTACTGGAGCTGTTTATGCAAAATCCACGGCGGGTCTGGAGCCGCGATCAGCTGCTGGAGCAACTTTGGGGTATCGACTACATCGGCGACAGCAAAACCGTTGATGTGCACATCCGCTGGTTGCGGGAGAAGTTGGAGGAGAGTCCATCAGCCCCGGTGCATCTGATTACGGTGCGGGGTTTTGGTTATCGCTTTGGCTAGAGCCCTTGAGCTGCTGCTCGCGTTGAGCCTGGGGATAGGGCTAGGCCTGCTTGCCAGCCCACTTATCAGCCTTGGAGTGCCCTCCTGGCGGCGTCGAGCTGGCCTGAACCGCCCCCTGCCCCCAGCCCGGCAGCTGCTGAGCTGGATGGATTCCGCCGCCATTGGCTGGATCCTGCTGGATCGCCAGGGCCTGATCGGCCATATCAACCCAAGGGCGGAGCGGATCTTGCAGCTTGATGCCGGCCGCCTGTTGCTCAGCCAGCCCTTCGGTGATGTCTGCCCAGATCCAGGCCTAGCCAGCAGCATCCGCATTGCCCGCCGCCAGGATCGACCCCAGCGGCTCGAATTGCACTCTGGCGGCCATGACCTAGACGCCATGGTGGTGCCGGGACGAGATGGCTGGTTGGTGGTGCAACTGCAGAGCCGCCGCTCCCTTGATGCCCAGCTCGAGCAGCAGGAGCGCTGGGTTAGTGATGTGGCCCATGAATTGAAAACCCCCCTCACCGCCCTGCTGCTGGTGGGCGATAGCCTCGCTGCCCAGGTAAATAGCCAGAATGCGCGACTAGTGGAGCGGTTGCAGCGGGAATTGCTGCGGCTGCAGGAGCTGGTGGGCGACCTACTAGAGCTCTCCCGCCTAGAAAATACCCTGCCCGGGACGGCCTCACGGGCCATGGTGGTGGATCTGCCCCAGCTGGTGGAGCAGGTATGGACCAGCGTGCGGCCGCTGGCAGATCAACGCCAGATAGCTCTTGAGCTTGTTGCACCAGCACAGTTGCAGCTGAGCGGCGACAATTCCCGCCTGCACCGGGCCCTGCTCAACCTTTTTGATAACGCCCTGCGCTACAGCCCCGATGGTGGGGTGGTGCGGGTCAGCCTTGATCGCCGCGGTGATTGGTGCCAGCTGAGCGTGGCTGATCAGGGACCCGGGCTTAGCGAAGAAGACCTAGCCCATCTGTTTGAACGCTTTTACCGAGGTGATCCATCTCGGGCCCGAAGTAACCGGATCGGTAGTGGCCTGGGCTTGTCGATCGTGCAGCAGATCGCCGTTACCCACGGCGGACGGATCCAGGCGAGCAACCAGGCTGAAGGAGGTGCAGTGCTTGAGATGATCCTGCCGGGCGTAGTCGACAGCGTCAGCCCTGGCTAGCTTGATTGGGTATTAGGCCAAGGGCTTGAGGCCATGCATTTTTGGGCTCCCGAGATTGATCCATCCCATCCGATGGACTGCACCCAGGCTGAGCGATATGCCCTGAAGCGGCTTAGCGATGGCACATTTCTGGCCATTGCCGGCGAGGATCAGCGACTCGTCGATGTTGATAGCACTTCTGATGCCTTCCTTTTTCATACCCACGAAGCTGCCTTGCGAGCCGCCACTGAGCTGAATCGCGACGGCCGCGGTCCGTTAGATGTGGTGAAGATTGAGTGGGAGCCAGCCTGAGCGGCTCAGGGATCATGGTGAAGGGCACCACAAGGCCAGCTCTAAGGGGAGGTGGTAGCCGTATGGTTATGAATACAGCCTAGGGATATCGTTACAAGTCACTTGGCGTTCATCCTGGCCGGACGACTTAACGCAAAGCGGCCACTCTGGAAATGGAGATTAACGTCTCACTAGATGGAATGATCTCGAATGTTGAATATAATAGATCGGTTCGTGCTCGTATGAATCCTTGAGCCTTATGTCCACTGCTCCACCACTGGCTCGTGAAGGTGGAAAGTATCAGTCATGCTGGAGGCAGTTGAGATTGGTTTATGTCGCGCTTTGGTGAGCTGCTGCGGGCGGCCAACAACCTCAAACTGCTTGCCGCGATAGGTCGCAGTGGCGGCGATCTGAACTCGATAGCCGATCTGCTCGACAACATGATCGATAGCCCCCAGATGGTCGATTCGATAAGGCGCTTTAAGGCGGTGGCTGGTGGAGCAGAAATGCTCGAGCAGCGCTTTCCGCCGCTGCAGCCCGACATCGAGCGGCTGATCCAGCTTCCAGTGGGGAGCTTGGGCCGCAGCTACGCCGAGCTGATCCGCAGGCTCAACTACGACCCGGAATTTTTCCGGCCGCGCCCGATTGATAGCGAGGCCCAATGGCTCACCCAACGGGTTGCCACCACCCACGACATCCACCATGTAGTGGCTGGCTTTGGCACCTCAGCAGCAGGCGAAAGCGGCGTGCTGGCGATCACCGCCGCTCAAATCGGCTTTCCCGCCTATGTGCTGCTTACCACCGCCGGCCAACTTGCCAGCTTCCGCCTTCAGCTGCAGCGCTATGAGGAACTAGCCCAGGCGGTGGCTCACGGCATGGCGATCGGCCATCAGGCCCACTGCTTGATGGCGGCCCGGTGGGAGGAGGGCTGGGAGCGGTCCATTAGCGATTGGCGCCTGGAGCTGGGAATAAATGATCCGGCTGATGGCGCGGCCTATGGATTGTCTGCCTAGAAATGAGGCTTATGGCCCTCCATCTGAGCCACTAAGGCAGCTGCTTCTGTTTGATCCCGCTGACAGCAGGCTCCATTGGCTTGCAGCTGCGCCAGGTTTGTGTACGAGCGCTCTGCAGCAACCCCGAGCGCCCGCACTCAGTATTTCCATGACAACCGAAAAATTTGGTTTCAGGCCCATCGAGCCTGAAGCGGACTTGGACAAGGCGGAGCCCTCTTCGGTTCTGTACGGCGCTCCCGCTGGTGCGATGCAGCCAGATCAGGACTACCGGCTTCTGGAGCACTCCTATCGCAATTCACCTGAATACGCAGCGATGGTGGAGCGCTATCCCCTACTAAGGAGCTTGATATCAGCCTGCGTTTCTTCTGAACTGGTTGGTCATCCGCTAGTAATAGCTTGCGTGGAGCAACCTACTCTGACGCTGCAGTGGGATCGTAGCCACGGTGAATAATGTTTAGGTAATCCTCTCTATGGTCTATGCTCCACTATTCACTTGATATCTAAGAGAATGTCTGAGATCGAGGAAATCAATAAGCTGGTCACTTTTGGACTTGTAGACGGCAAGCTTCGGATTCTGCAGGTCAATGCAAACGTCTGGGGTGATGTTGTTGGGAGTATTCAGGGCAGTGTTCGCGGCGATATATATGGAGACGTTGAAGGAAGTGTAGAGGGATATGTCGGACGCGATGTTGGCGCAAATGTTGGTCGCCATGTTTTAGGTAATGTTAATGGCAATGTTGAGGGAAGCGTTTGGGGGGATATCAAGGGCGATGTATGGGGTAATGTTTTTGGAAAAGTTGAGGGTAATGCTGAAGAGTAGCGCCGCATTCTCTCTGGCTTTGATGCTTCCTGAGTGTTTTGGGGATCAGGAAATGATAAATCTAATTTTATCAGCTTGGCGGCTAATATGATGGACTATTGCTAGCAAGATCATCTATTTTGGAATCTATTCGGCTAGTGATAGCAGCAATCCTCCTCCGGCGATGAGCAATAGTCCTGCCCAGCCAGTAGCTGAGGGGCGTTCGCCAAGAAAGGCGAATCCGATAAGGGCTACAAACAGCAAGCTGAGGCGGTCAATGGGCACCACTAATGACGCATCTCCCTGTTTCAAGGCCCTAAAAAAGCAGAACGAAGACAGGCCACTGGCAATGCCGGAAAGGGTTATGAATACCCAAGTCTGTTGTGATAGTTCAAATGGATTGCTCCATTTGCCGGTTGCAATGATTAGCAACGGCAAGAATATTGATATGACCACTGTGCGGATAAGGGTGGCTAGGTCGGCCTCAATGTTTTCAAGCCCTACTTTGCCGAGTACGGCAGAAGCGCTAGCAAAAATTGCTGAAAGTAAAGCCCATGTAAGCCAAAGGGGTAGGGCTGGAAACGGGCTCATTTGAATCTATTTTCCGTATCGGTATTGCATGTTTCATTCTAGCCAAGTACCTCTATTGAAATGTGAGCAATCAAGCCCGCAAGGTTGCGCAGCGTGCCCGCCTCGGTCTCAGGAAGGACGTCACCGCTTTGATTCGTGCACCCTGGCGCTCTGCGGAGGCATCGTCTCCGGTAGATGGCCGGTCTTAACCCAGATCGTGCAACCGGTTTCGCTCCATGGCCTGTGCACGCTGCCGGGCGGATTGCGCAGCCAGCTGCCAGCCGGATATGTGCCGTATTCGTCCTTGAATACCCCAACTAGCACCAGAATCTCCTCCCCACCTGGATGGCTGTGGGGCTGAAACACCGTTCCCGGGGCCCATCGCACTAGGGCTAGTTGTTCAGAGCCAAAGGCGTGCAGAGGCAGCACATCCAACCCCCTGACTAGACCTGGAAGCCAGGCTTCTTTATGGGTGTTTATCACCAGCTGCTGCTGATCTGCCGGGTGCATCTGGTGCAGCTTGACCAGAATGGTGCAGCCCGCCACGCTGAATGGAGCATGGCTGGAGCCAGCGGGGTTGCGCAGGTAGGTGCCGGCTGGGTAGTCGCCTTGTTCATCTGAGAAAGTGCCCTCCAGCACCAGGATCTCCTCGCCGCCGCCATGAAGATGGCGCTCGAAGTGGCTGCCTGGGGCATAGCGCACGATCGAGGTTGCCCTGGCTACCTCGCCGCCATTGCGGTCAAGTAGGCGCCGCTCCACCCCCGCCATAGGGGTTTGGTTCCAATTGAGATCATTGGTGTCGAGCACCGCCCGCTGACTGAGGTCTGCATGGAGCTCCATAAGCTGGATTCTGGCCCCTAATGGTCGAAAGTAGTAGCTATTGGTGCAGTCTTCTAGTCCAGTCGCGCTGCTGGTGACGTGCCCCCCCTCAGCCTCATACCGCCTATTCAGTCGGGTGGGGCCTGAGCCTACCGATCACTCCTAATTAAGAATGTCGAGCCCGGCGACCAGGACTCGGGTCTGAGGGAGAGGGCTCCGTGCCGAGGGAATAGATCGGATGCAGATTTCAACTAGCCAGGGGGCAGAGCGCTGCTATTGCTCCATCGATAATGGCTATGAGCCTCAATCGCTTATGCCATTGCCTGGGTGGAACCGATCACTGAAAGCGACCACTCCACTGCGCCAATCGTTGTTGATGTATCCGCACCAAGGGATTGCAGGCGGTTATGCCGGCACCTATTTGCGGGCGCCGGTTTTCACAGCGCATGAGATCACGGCTGGTGTCTCCTCACTCCTCATCTGCGCTGCCCAGGGGAATCAGCTTGATCTGCTTACGGCCAAGCTTGATCTCGAACTCATCGCCGGGGAGTAGGTCGAGCACGGCTGTATAGGCCTTGCCCACCAGCAGATTGCCGTTGCCCTGAACAGTTGCCACATAGCTAAGGCTGCGCCCACCCTTGCCCCTTCCGGCGGTATCGCTGCCGAGGCTTACACCCTTAGCGCCCAGCAGGGCCTCATAGAAAGCGGTGAAGTTGAGGCGCTCGCCGCCGTCTTTTTTGGTGCTCACATAGCCGCACTCACGCACGAGCTCTGACTTGGAGACATCGCCCAGTTCCTTGACCTTGGCGAGCAGGTCGGATCCGGTAATCATCTGATAATGGCGTTGTCTTCTGAATATACCAAACCTACATGCGGTGTCAATCCACTACATCTGCAGGCAAGGCTTTACCTCCACTGGCTTCAATGTCAACCAACAATGCAGTTACGCGATATTGCAAAAGGCGACTGTCAGAGCTGGGTTTCACAGGCGTCTCCGTCCCCGCTTCCACCGAGATAGCTGTGTCCTTGGCGTTGTACCCGCTCAGGTATGGGCGCTTTCAGTTGCATCGATGTAGGCCATCCGAACGATGAGTGTCTTACCCGCCTGACGCACCCGGATCGGGGCCCCATCACCAGTCGGGAGGACGGTCGCACTGACGATGACCTGGACGCAGATTGCTAGGCGGCCGGTTCAACCGCTGCCCAAGGGGGACGGTTGCCCGCTCGGTTGCTGCAGCTTTGGCGCCTGCTGTGTGCCGAGCAAAGGCAGCAACACCCGCGGCATCATTAAGAAAAGTGGTGCTGGTTATCCGTTGGGTTGGTATTCATCAGGAAGCTACTGCGTGAATAGCCGTTGATACCTTAGTGACCCGATTCTAGCTCTAGTGCGTCGGAAGGGGGGCTTGGGTTGCGAGATCCTGCGCTATCTCAGTGAAAAAATGCCCACAACATTATCTTGAGGCTCTATGGCAAAAAACAATCGACCGTCCTGTTTTCTGAATGATATCTTGGGGCGTGTTTTTTAGGTGTATCTGATGTATTTAGTGAAATCAAGTCATTGCGTCTGGCGACCTGTTGGGATACCTTGCAGGCGGATTGGTCATGCGATCATCCGATTCCATCCTTGCCGTCGCACAGCCGATCTTGTCAATTGTGAGAATCTAACCCTAATGAGCCTTGGACTGATGGCATTAAAGCCAAGGAGTGATGGCACCTTTGCGCATGCCTCCTTGCGAAATGTTTCCTTGCGTCTGGCTGGTAACCCAGTGTAGTTGACAGACGTGCGAGAATTGATTTCTAATTGCGTGCAAAGTATATTATGATTGCGGATTGCTTGAGTGGAGCAAGGCGAGTATTTGGAAGGCTTGAACTATCTTTGCTTGAAACCACTGTTTCATTATCTGCTTCGGCCTGTCTTTTCATGGCAGTCGCCAGTGGGGCAGGAGCTAGTGAGTCATCGATGGAATTTCAAGCCATTGGAAAGCGACTCATTGGCACCTGGGCCGGATCTGGTACCTACTCAAGAGATTATCCCGGAGTTGGCAAAAAGGGTGATAAGTTCACCAGCAGATCTACTTGTCGCTGGGCGGCAGGTGGCTCGGCGATCCTGTGCGAAAGTGTCTCAGGAGATGCCAAGAAGGGGAATGGCATGCAACTTCTTTATTGGGACCCTGCAAAGAAAAAGCTGCGGATGACCGTTGTTGATTCCGCCGGCAACTTTGATCAAGGGATTGGTTCGATAGAGGCGGGAATGCTTGAGTGGTCAAGTTTCGGAAATTTCGCCGATGGCCGATTAGTAGTGTATAGGTGGAAAACAACTTTTAGCAACGATGGCAATACCCATGTTCACACTGGCTTTGTAAAGGTAGACGGTGTACAGAGTAATTTCTCTGACACCCTGAAACGGGTTGGTAGGTAGCGTTGGAACTTGCAGTCTTGTCCTTCGTGGAGCATTGAAGATCAATAAAATCGCGATATAAGCATCGCCATGTTATGCGGCATCGCCTATCAAGTCCTTGACTATCGGCGCAAGAGCCAAGGCCAACTTGCGATGGCCATGGGCATCCAAGTGAATGCCATCCTCTGCCACAGTCACCACCTGATTGCAGTCGATAAAGCTGCAGCCGAATTGGGCGCATGATTGCTCGTATTGAGCAGGCAGCTCAGCGGAGCGAGCCATTGCATCTTTGAAATGATGGGCCATGAGCTCGGACATATTTCCAAACCTTGGTGGCGCAATCACTAAAATTTTTGGTGAGCCCTTATCGAAGCTGGTGGCGCTATTAATAGCTATCTGCAAGAGTGAGCTAATGCCCCTCGCTGATTCGTGAGCCGATGCATTTAGATGGTGCTTTAAATCATTGGTGCCAAGCATTATTATTAACAGATCAAGCGGCGCGTGGCTTTCGAGAAGCGCCAGAATTGTGGTGCGAGCATTTCGACCGTCTCGAAATGGTTCTTCAAATACTGTAGATCTCCCATTAAGGCCCTCTTCAATAACGTAATACGACTCTCCTAGGGATTCTTGCAGAACTCCGGGCCAGCGTTCAGTGCGAAGAAGGCGACCTGCAGTGAGCGGTATGTATCCCCAAGTATTCGAGTCACCAAAGCAGAGTACTGATTTTTCTCTTGTCACAATCATTCCAAGTCGAGGCCTGACGATTGCTTAGTCGCATCCGCATCAACTGGCAGCGATAGCTTCACAAACTACAAAGTTGCAAGCTTCCGGCTGAGCCTATCCCCGGGACTGCAACCGCAGCGGCACCGGACAGGCTCGCTTCAGCTCTGATGGAAGCTGGGAGCCAGGCCGTACACCGGCGTGTCAAGCCCGGCGAGGCGCGCCTTGAGCTGCAGCGCCAGATAGAGGGAGTAGTGGCGGCACTGGTGCAGGTTGCCGCCGTGGATCCAGAGGTTCTCCACCTGGGTGGGCTTCCACATATTGCGCAGCTCTCCCTCCCACGGGCCGGGATCCTTGGGGGTGTCGGAGCCCATCCCCCAAACCTTGCCCAGCTTGTCGGCAACTTCGGGGGAGATCAGCTCCGCCAGGAATCGGTTCATTGAGCCGTAGCCCGTGGCATACACCACCAGATCAGCCTGCATTTCGCTGCCGTCGCTGAGCACCACCGAGTGGGGCGTGAGTCGGTCGATCTGCACCCCGCTGCGCAACTGGATGCGGCCATCGGCCACCAGCTCCGAAGCGCCCACATCGAGGTAGTAGCCCGAGCCCCGCCGCAGGAACTTCATGAACACCCCCGAGTCGTCGGAGCCGAAATCGAGCAGGAAACCGGCTTTCTCCAGGCGCGCATAGAGGTCGGCGTACTCGACGCGCATCGCGTCGTAGATCGGCTTCTGCCACTGGGGCAGCAGCTTGTAGGGAATCGAAGCGACCGCCATGTCCGACTGCTCGGGGGTGATGCCCCGCTGCAGCGCCTGCTCCGAATAGGAGCCCGCGAAAGCGAGCTTCTCAAGTGCCGGCACCGGCGCGATCAGCGTGGAGCTGCGCTGCAGCATCGTCACCGCGGCGGCTCCAGATTCCCAGAGACCGGCGGCGATGTCGTGGGCGGAGTTGTTGGAGCCCACCACCACGCAGCGCTTGCCGCGGTAGGCGTCGGGGCCCGGATGGGCGCTGGAGTGGTGCTGATCGCCGGCGAAGGCCTCGGCACCGGGAATCTCCGGAACACTCGGGTAGCCCGACACCCCAAGGGCCATCACCAGATGGCGGGGCCGCAGCTCCACCGGCCGGCCATCGCGCTCGGTGAACACCTGCCAGCGGCCCTGCTGCGGATCGAAGCGGGCGCTGCGGGCCGGCGAACCACCCCACACGTTCAGGCCCATCACGCTCGTGTAGGCCTCCATCCAGTCGGCTAGCTGATCCTTGGGCGTGTAGAGGGGCCAGCCCTCGGGGAAGGGCAGATAGGGGAAATGGCAATAGTGAACCGGATCGTGCAGGCAGAGGCTCTTGTAGCGGCGGCGCCAGTGGTCGCCTGGCCGGGGCAGCTTCTCGAGCACCAGGGTGGGCACCTCCAAATAGCGCAGGCGGGCCGCCAGGGTGAGGCCCGCCTGGCCGCCGCCCACGATCACCACATCCGGCTGCTCCGTCACGCCCAGGGCCTGCCGCTCCACTTCGCGCAACTCCGCCCACGACTGCCGACCCGGATGCACGCCATGCTCGGCGCCGACCGGCCGCCGCTCACGCCGCCGCTCCTCGTGGCCCTTCAGTTCGTCAAGGGCGGTGAGCAGGGTCCAGGCGCGTCCGTCCTGCAGACGCACATGGCCGCTACAGCGACCTACCCGCGTCTGGAAGCCGAACCAGGCCTCGATACGCCCCTCGGTCTCGCTGGCTTCGCCCCTGAGCTGGAAAGCATGGGGTGCCACATCCGCCAGGCGGGCCGCCAGCATCGCCGCGATCGCCGCGGGTCCCTCCTCGGTGCTCAGGTTCCAGGTGAAGGCCACCAGATCGCGCCAAAAGCACTCCGGGCCGAACAGGGCCAGCACGGCCTGGGAGTCGCCGGAGGCCAAGGCCTCAGCGAACGAGCCCAGCCACGCTTCGGCTGCGGCTGTGGGAGAGGAGGCCGGCGCCATCGGGAACAGGGATCAGGTGCCTTCCAAGCCTGAACCGGCGGCCTGGATCACTCCCCAGTTGCAACCGTTCCTCACAGTTCAGGCTGCTCCGATGCGAGGAATACCCTCCGCTTCCTGGCTGCGGCCATGGGCACCAGCGCGCTTCTTCAGCAACTGGACCATGGCGTCATCGACGCCGCTATGCGGCCCCGCCTGCAGCAGAAGCGCCTCAATGGGTGGCTTGCTGAGCGACTGGAGCACTGCAAGAAATCCAGCCCGGGTATACGGCGGCGAACCTCAGGGATATGCAATTGATATGCTGGTTGTTCTGGAATTCGGTGAATGATTCCATCCAGATTGGCGCCTCTGGCTCTCTTGGGTTATGTGCTCTTGCGCGGCTGTGATGCCAGTGTCCTGAAGTGGTTGCAGGAAAGAGGTGCCGCCACTCTGCTTCGAACAGCAGGTGGAGAGGATCCAATCAGCTTTGGCAACGTCTTTTTCTTTTCCAATCTGGCCACGGGACTGGTTGTTTTGCTGCTGGGCCGGAAGTGTCTGAAGAGTCAAATACCACAACTTGTGCTTCGCGATAGAAGCCTTTTATGTTTGCGTGCGGGCCTAGGTAGCCTGATTGGACCGATCTGTTATTTCCTGGCACTTCAAAGATTGACCGTGATCAGCCAGACGTTGCTGTTCACGTTGATTCTCCCCGTCACTGCGCTGCTTGCACATCTGCTCCTGCGAGAACCTCTGCCCAAGCGATTCGGGTTTAGTTTCGCGTTGCTGCCATTGGGATTGCTGATCACTCGTAATGTTGATCCCTTGTTATCTTCCGCTGCGCCCTGGAGTGGCCTTGATCCTGTCGGTCTTGCCTTGGGCTTGCTCAGCGTGTTGGCCTTTTCTGCTTCCGGGGTTCTGAATCGGGTAGTGGTGGACAAGGGTTGGGGTGCAGGCCTGACTATTGGCCTGACAAATCTGTTAGCAGCATTGGTATTTGGGACGATCACACTTGTTTTTTATGGTCCAGAGCAGTTTCTTCATATGCGCTGGTGGTGGTTGCTTGGTCTCCTTTTGGTATACACAGCTTGCATTAATCTCGGCGGTGAACTTCTGCTATTGATGAGTTATCGTGGGCTGGGCGCAATAACGGTAGCTCTGTGGGGAAATGCAGGAATATTCGTGTCGTTAGTGAGTGCCTATCTGCTGCTTGGCGAAGCACTCAATGCGCGTACCTTGATGGGGGCTTTGTTGATTTTGGCGGCATTACTTATGGCAGGCGCGAAGCCAGTTAGCAATCCTGAGGTGGCCTAGCGCACATAGCCAGCGCTACGCATCAGCTTTTGTGCCTCATCGGAGACCAGGAATTGAATGAAGGATGCGGCTTGTGGATCCGCAGATGACGACACAGCAATATTCAGATCTCTCCAAATACTTCGATTACTCGAGATGGGAATTGCCTGGAGTACCTCGGGATTGTCAACGGCCCATTCAGGCCAGGTGATCCAGGCGTCGGCATTAAGCTCCTTGAATGCCTTAAAGCTGGCACCAGAACCCGTTGAAAAGGCCACGATATTGCGGCGAAAGCGCTTGACATCTTCCAAATTACCTAGTCGCCCGGCTATGTCTTCCCAAGTGCCCGTGCCAGAGGTATTGGCAATACCAGATCCTTCGGTGACAACGATGCGGATGCCTGGCTGGAGCAAATCCTCAAACCTTTGAATGCGAAGTGGGTTTCCAGTCTTGACAGCGATGATGGCAGGACGTAGATAGATTGGGACAACATCTTTCGAAGGAAAGCTGGGAAATGATTGCAGAAATGCGGTCATTGATTGTTCTGATGTTCCCCAGATGATGTCCGCATCGTCCTGTGCTTTTCGGGACCATGATGGTTCTGGTCCGCAGGTGATCGTGACACTCAGGTCGTTGCTCCGCTCCCATGCATCTGCCACTTTGCGCAAGGCATTTTGCGGGCCGCAGGCACCATAGAGTCTGATCACACCATCTCGAGCCTGGTTTCCGTTTGCTGCTGTGGGAGATGGCTGGCTATGAGCCATGGACGCAGCAGGAACCAGGATGTAAGTGAACGCCAGAAGGGTGAACAGAATTCGAAACATAGCAGCCTCAGTGTTTGATTTAGTGATAAACCTTGATCTTTTTAGAAGCGCCAATGGGGGCCTATTGGCGTTAGCAATACTCCTTGTTAAAAGGGAAATCATTTCAGTGAGTTCTGTAATGGACTTGGTCATTTTTATATCGGCCCCACTTTTGCGATTAAATCAATAATTTACGTTATTCGCTGCAAGAGGAGATGTTGGCTGGAGCACAATTTTTTTCGTCCCTCCCATTTTGAATCAGAGAGTCGCCCGGTTCAAAAGCTTTGAAACCTGCTGGTACAGATAGTGAGAGGGCGGCCGTTTGATTGCCGATGGCTTCGGTCCAGCGTGTCATGCTGACAGGGAGTAATGCAACCATGCCTTTCATTAAAACTCCTCTTGGGGTTGACTTTTCATTAACAAGTATGTCTTTAAGCCCGGCACTAAGCTGTCCCCTGGCGATATGAACAACTACTGCGCAAGCCAGTTGATGGATTGCCAACTCTTTATTTCGCGCAAAGCTGGTTAAAAATGTCATTGCTGCCTTGATCCCTCCCCAAAAGCAGATGACCGGGATGCTTGGTCATCCCGTGGCCGCGAGCCCGATCGACCGCATGTTCGATGCCGTGTATGCCCACTACGGCCTGCACTGGCAGTTTTGGAAGAATGACATCGCCAGCGAGGCGGAGCTGTACCTAGCGGTGAAGGCTTTGTCACCCTTGGGCTATCGCGGTATGGCGATCACAGTCCCCTACAAGGTGGCGGTGATCCCGCTACTTGATGCGGTGGATGATGACGTGCGCGCCATCGGTGCCGCCAACTACCTCACCATCGAGAAGGGCCGCCTGACCGGCCATAACAACGACGGCAAGGGCGTGGTGAAGGCCATCGAAAAGGTGGCGCCGCTTACTGGTCAGCGGGTGGTGATGTTGGGGGCCGGAGGGGCCGGCAGGGCAATGGCAGTTGAGATGGCCTGGGCCGGTGCTACCCATCTCACCCTTGTAACGCGCCGCCAGGAACAGGGGGAGGAGGTGGCGGCCACCGTAATGAATGCTTCCGGGGTGCCGGCGGTGTGGCAACCATGGCAGGGGGAGGTGCTTGTACCAGAGGGCACCACTCTGTTATTGAATGCCACCCGTCTCGGGTGCGCACCGGGGCTAGAGCCGGTGCCCGTGCTCTGGGAGACGGTAGATCCCGCCTGTGTGGTGGTGGATGTGATCACCAACCCGCGCATCACACCCTTCCTGTCTACGGCACTGGAGCGGGGCTGCCCGATAGTTAATGGGGTTGAAATGCTTGTGCAGCTTGCGATGCAGATCTTTCAACGCTGGACAGGCCTAAGCCCTGAGGAGGAGGTATTCCAGCGGGCGGTAGCTGAAGCCTTGGGCGAGTGAGCGAGGCCCACAATCTGCACTGTGCCCTGCTTATCAATTGGCTGGGTCGCGCGACCCAAGCCAATGGCTCCGCCAGCGTCAGTCACCACCCAACCTTTCAGCTGATCCACTCGGGGTTGAAGCTGCTCACCCCAAGCAACTGAATGAGCAGGTCGGCCTTGCCATCGCCGTCCACATCGCCCTGCAAATGCCCATCGGCGAACCGCAGTTCAGGCGCAGCCTTGCTGAAGCGACTGGAGCCGATGTACTCCCAGCCTGGATTGGCGAAGGGATCCGTACCGTCCAGCACGGCGGTGATTCCCAGCCGATCGCCCTGCCGGCCGTTGAAATCGGTGATCGTGTCTCGCCAGAGGCTGGAAGCATCGTTGCTCTGATAAGAGAAGAAGTCTGCTCCCTTTCCACCGCTGAGCCGGTCTGAGCCCTGGCCTCCCTGCAGCCAGTCGGTGCCCTCGGCGCCGCTCAGGGTGTCCTGGTCCTGGCCGCCCCAGAGAGCATCGTTGCCTGTGTTGCCGAGCAGGAGGTCGTTGCCGGCACCGCCGATGAGCTCACTGTTCTGCCGTGGGGCCAGTAGGCGGTCTTGCCCTGAGGTGCCTTGTTGCTGGTAGGTGAGGGTGGCGGCGGCAATGGCCTCGCGGTTGCTCTCGAGCGTGAGGGCCATGGCCTGGGCTGTCATCGCCTGGCCGCTTTCGGTGTTGTGAACGTCGTCGAAGTAGAGATAGGCGTTGGTTTCCTCTGTAGTCAGATTTTGATCCTCGGCCTGGGCATAGCCCAGGGTGTTCTTGATTCCATAGCTGGCGAAGTTGCCCAAGCGGTCGCCGTAGGTGTCCCAGTTCGTTCCGAACTCGGGTGAGAAATAAATCACCGTGGCGTAGGGGAACTGTCTGCCGACCTCCTGCAGCATGGTGGCGTATTCGGTCTGGAACTCTTCCAGTCCACCACTCTCCACAAAGCTCTTCCAGGGTATGAGCCATTCAGAGCCCGGTTGGCTGGCCTGTTCCAGAAGGTTGCTCAAGAAGGGCATCTGGTAGGCCACGCCATCCACTTCGCCTTGGAAGTCCGCCAGGCCAAAACTCATCAACTGGCGACTGCCTCCAGCCCTCAGCTGAACCGTGAGATTCTGGCGCATGTTCTCGATCACCTGGTCTAAGACGGCTTCAATGGCCGGGTTTGCCTGGATGTAGGCAATCAGCAGATCGTTGGAGCCTCCCTGGATCAGGGTCAGTTCGTTGGAGGCAGGCCGAATCCCTTGCTTCAGGGCGGCTTTGATCTGATTTTGAACCCCCGTCTGCGCCAGTTTGGGGAACAGGGTTGACAGAGACACCGCCCCGATGCTGAGGACGTCGTAGAGGCTGGTGGTTCCGCTGGTGGCCCCACCGATGGCAAAGGATGGCGCCCTTCGTGTCCCAAGGGTGGGAGTGGCGACAAAGGTATTGACGACCTGGTAGAAGGGCGAAGGGATGCCAAGCGCCGCTGGAGGCGTTGTTGAAGGTGTCGCGATGCCCAGGTCTGTCCTCAGGCCGAGCTGGTTGCCGAAATTGGCATTGCTCCAACTGACGCCACTCCAGGCCGGTTTTGCGCTGGCCGCCAAGACCGTCTTCTGGAGATAGGCGGCGTAATCGCCATAGGACGTCAGGCTGTCACCGAAGACGTAGAGTTGTTGAAATAGGCCCTTAATCTTTGGCTTTGAAGTGGTCGCCATGGAGGTTTGAGCGGCTTGGTTCGATGGTCGGAGTTGTGGATCGATATGTGCTAGGAGGCCCATCAATACAGAATAGACTTACTGCTGGTGAGGATCGATGCGGGTTTCATTCTGCACCATAGGGACTCCACTTTTAGATCCCCCTTTGCATAGCCGTTCCTTGATTCGCAGTGGTTGCTGACATGAATTTGCATTGAGCCTTTCGCTGATCTTTAAGGCCATCGCTTCAATTCGTCCTTACTGGACCGGTGCCAGGTGAGCAGCCAGGAAGATGGCGCAGCCTTGCCAGCTCGGGGCCCAAAGCGATCGGAACTCAATCAGGAAGGAGAAGATAGGGTCCGTTGACGTTCTAGTAGAGGCATCGTGGGTCATTTAGAGCCCTTGGGCCTTCGCCCACGCCCCAGATGGGCGTGCTTCCTCTTGCCCCTGCTGGTCGCTCTGCTGGCGACGCAGTTGCTGGTAGCGGCCCCCCTTACCCGAGCTGCTGACGCCCCGACCCCGGCCTACATCGAACTGGATGGCCGCCGGGTGCTTGAAATCCGGGTCGCCGCCGGCGCCCAGACCCCAGCGCACTTGGCCAGGACAGCTAGCCAGCGGCTGGCCGAGCTGGCCGCCAACTATTCGATCCAGCCCGAGCAGATCGTCCTGCAAGAGGACCCGCCTTACAGCACCATCGGCGTGATGCGGGGCGAAATTTTTGAGCCCCGCCTCTCAGTGGATGACCGCAACGCGGCCCGCTTTCAGCTCAGCCGCCAGCAGCTTGCCCAGCGCTACCTCGAGCAGATCCGCGCGGCGATCGTGCGCCACCGCCAAACCCACCGCCGTTCGGACTGGTTGCGGGGGGGCGCGCTGGCCCTGCTCGCCCTGGGTTTCTACATCCTGTGGCTGCGAGGCCAGATCGCCCTCAACCGGCGCTTGGAGCGCTGGATCAACGACCCCGCCAACCGCCGGATCCGGGGGCTGCAGGTGGGGGGTAACCAGTGGCTCACCGCCGATCAGGAGCGCAGCCTCCTCGATCCCCTGCGCCGGATCGTGCACGGGGCCGTGCTGCTGCTGGTCAGTTACCTATCGATCCCCCTGTTTCTGGGGCTGTTTCCCCCCACCCAGGCCCTCTCCGAAACCCTGCGGCGCCAGATCACTGGCCTCGTGGTGAGCGGTGCCCTGGCCGTTTCGAGGGCCATCCCCGACCTGATCTCCGTGGCGGTGATCCTGGGTCTGGCCGTGCTGCTGATGCGGGCGAGCAACGCCTGGTTCCGGGCGGTGGAGAAAGGGAACCTTCGCCTGAGCTGGTTTTATCCGGAATGGTCCCGGCCCACAGCCCGGCTGGTGGGCATCGGCATCCTGCTGCTCGGTGTGGTGGCCGCCTACCCCTACATCCCAGGGGCCAACAGCAAGGCCTTCCAGGGGGCCGGCCTGTTCGTGGGCGTTTTGGCGGCCCTGGGCTCCAGTGCCGTGGCAGCCAACCTGATCGGGGGGTTGATGCTCACCTACACCCGGGCCTACCAGGAGGGCGACCGGGTCAGCATCAACGGCACCGTCGGCATCGTTCACGACTCCGCCCTGCTTGTGACCCGCCTGCGCACCCCCCGCAACGAGGTGGTGAGCATCCCCAACGCCACCGTGCTGGGGGCCTCGATCATCAATTACAGCCTGGCCCGTCGCGAGATCGCCCAGCCCGTGGTGATCGCCACCACCGTCACCATCGGGTACGACGTGCCCTGGCGCCAGGTTCACCGGCTGATGCTGGATGCTGCCGGCGCCACCGCAGGCATCAGCCAGGAGATCCCCCCGTTCGTGCTCCAGACCTCACTGAACGACTTCCACATCAGCTACGAGCTCAGCGCCTACGTGGTGGATGTGGACACCTACCGCAGCACCCTCTCAGATTTGCTGGGGGCCATCCAGGACCAATTCGCCGGCGCTGGCGTCGAGATCCTCTCCCCCGGCTATCACGCCATGCGCAACGGCAACGGGAGCACGGTGCCTCCCTGGCCTGCCAAGTCCTTTGGCACCCCCACCCCTACTCCGCCCGCCGCCGGCTGAGCAAGCAAATGCCCGGGACCAACGCTCCGGGCTTTGTTGTCTCTGCAGTCGATCAACTTGAGAGCGCTGCCACCCCTGCCAGCAGTGCACCAACGGCCGCCGCTGCACCGATCACCTGCAGCACGCTCCAACGCAGCCGCAGCTGGGCAAACAAGGCGGCAGCCACCACCAGCGCCGCCCAGGGATTGAAGGCGCCGGCGGGCCAGAGCACCGGGCCGGCGAAGAACAGCGCCAGGCTGGCGATCACCCCCACCACCACGGCAGTGATGGCGCTCAGCGGCGCGCCGAAACGCAGGTCGCCGCGCGTGGCTTCCACCAGAGGTGCCCCGGCCAGGATGAAGCCGAAGGAGGGCAGGAAGGTGAACCACACCGTCACCAGCACAGCTATCAGGGCGAGCGGCCAAGGGCCAGAGCCGGAAGCCAGCGACTGATTCCAGCCGCCCATGAAGCCCACGAAGGCCACCACCATGATCAGTGGCCCCGGGGTGGTTTCGCCTAGGGCCAGGCCATCGAGCATCTGGCTGGCCGAGAGCCAGTTGAACTGCTCCACCGCGCCCTGGGCCACGTAGGGCAGCACGGCATAGGCACCACCAAAGCTGAGCAGGGCCACCCGCGTGAAAAAGCGGGCCATCAGCGCCAGGGTGCCGCTCCAGCCGCCGGCAATCGCCAGGGCTGCAAGGGGCAGTAGCAGGGCCAGGGCCCAGATCAACAGCGTCACCGCCAGCCGCCGCTTTGAAAAGCGCGCATGGTCCGGCGAAGCGGAGTCATCGTCATGAAGAGCGCCAGGTCGATCCTGCTGGGAGTCGCTCGATCCGGCCCCGTGGGGCTTGCTCGCCACCAGCAGGTTGGGCCGCCAACGGGCGGCGCCAAGGCCGATCAGGCCAGCGGCGATCACCACCACGGGATAGGGAAGCTTGAACGCCGCCAGAGCCAAGAAACCGGCAATCGCCAGGGCCACGAGCAGGGGCGTGTGCAAGGTTCGGCGGCCGATGCGCCAGGCGGCCATCAGCACGATGGCCAGCACCGCGGGTTTGAGCACGGCGAACACCGAGGCCAGCAGCGGCAGCTGCCCCCAGAGCGCATAGACGCTGGCCAGGGCCGTGAGCACAAACACCGAGGGGATAATGAACAGCCCCCCGGCGATCAGGCCACCGGGCACGCCGTGCATCAGCCAACCCAGGTAGGTGGCTAGCTGCATGGCCTCTGGCCCCGGCAGCAGCATGCAGTAATTGAGGGCGTGCAGGTAGCGCCGTTCCGAGAGCCAGCGGCGCTGGTCCACCAGCTGGCGTTGCAACAGGGCGATCTGCCCGGCCGGCCCGCCGAAGCTCACCCAGCCCAGCTGGAACCAGAAGCGCGAGGCCTCGGCGAGGCTCACAGGGCTGACGGATCCAGTGGTCACGGGCGTGGGCAATGCGGGCACGATCAATATCAAGGCACAGGTCAACGCAAAGGAGTCTGGGCAGCGGGGGCGGGCCTAACCCCATGGCGGCTGCGGGCCTTGAGCAGCACCGCCTCATCGAGGTAGGGCCACTGGCGTAATGCGGGCGCCATGCTCCAGCACAAAGCGGATCTATTCCAGCTGCACACCGGGGAAGCACTCAACGAATTCGGTTCCGGTCATGGAGAACCCCGTCTTCCAGGTTTTCAAGCAGGGCAGCTACCGGGACCCTGGTGCCGCGAACCTGGTGCCGCGGAACATCCAGGCTCCCTTTGCCTGCCCAAGCCTCCTGTCGACGGCTGTTGCTTCTCTGCGTTGGCAGCCTGTGAGTGCAAATTGGCTCGTTTCTGTTTTAGCCAGCTACCTGGGACACCCTCGTCCCTCACTTCACTTCCAGCACTCCTCGCACCATGTTCATGCCGCAGTGGAAGGGATAGACGCCGGCTTTTGTGGGGGGCAACTCCAGGCTGGTGGTGGCATCAAGGGGCAGATCGAGGCTTTTGTGGAAATCGGGGAAGATCACCTGGGCCAAGCAGCTGCTCGGATCGACCCGAAGAAAGGCAAGTCGCATCGGCTGGCCGGCCTTCACATTGATTCTTGAGGGTGCGTAGCCGCCATCCACAAGGATGGTGATCTCCTGCAATCCTGCCCCGCTCTGGCGGGCCGCCACGCCACCGCCATGGCGACCCAGAAACCACCAGAGCTGCCAGGCGATGAGAAGCAAGCCAACCATGGCCACCAGCCCTTTGAGGGCCACGGGTTGATCGATGGTGCGCCAGAGGGGCGCTGCGGCAGCAAGGATCAGCATCAGGTGGTTGGAAGAGGTAGGCGCGCGGGGCGGAAGTTCCGCAGCCTCAGGGCATTGCTCACCACCGACACCGAGCTGAAGGCCATGGCGGCGCCAGCGATCATCGGGCTCAGCAACCAGCCGGTGAGCGGAAACAGCAGGCCGGCGGCGATCGGGATGCCGGCCACGTTGTAAGCGAAGGCGAAGAGCAGGTTTTGGCGGATGTTGGCCATCGCGGCGCGGCTGAGCTCGATCGCCGCCGGTACGCCGGCCAGGTTGCCGGAGATCAGGGTGATGTCGCTGGCGGCGATCGCCACATCGGTGCCGGTGCCCATGGCGATGCCCACATCTGCCTGGGCCAGGGCTGGGGCGTCGTTGATGCCGTCGCCCACCATTGCCACCGGGCCCTCTCCCTGCTCCTGCAGCTTGCGAATCACCGAGGACTTGTCGGCGGGACGCACTTCGGCGATCACCCGCTCGATCCCCACCTGGGCGGCCACCACCTCAGCGGTGCGGCGGGCATCGCCGCTGAGCATCACCACCTGCAGGCCCAGACGCCGCAGGCCAGCCACCGCTGCCGCTGAACTCGCTTTGAGGGGATCGGCCACGCCGAAGCAGGCCTCGATCCGCCCGTCCACCACCACGGCCGCCACACTGCAAGCGGCGGCCTCAAGACGCTCCACCAGGGGCTGGAGGGCGGCGGTGTCGATGCCCAGTTCCTTGAACCAGCGGGGGGTGCCGACCCGCACCTGCTGGCCGGCGACCACCCCCTGCACGCCGCGGCCGGCCACTGCCTCGAAGTCCTCCACCGCCGGGAGTTCACTGTCCTTCAACTGGCTGCGGGCGTAGGTCGTGATCGCTTCGGCCAGGGGATGCTCCGAGCGGGATTCAAGCGCTGCCGTGAGGGCCAGCAGGGTGTCGGCCGGCAGCACGCCACCGGCCAGCCGCTCGAAATCGGTCACCTCCGGCTGGCCGCGGGTGAGGGTGCCGGTCTTGTCGAGCACGATGGTGCGCAGCTTGCCGGCCGTTTCCAGGGCTTCGGCGCTGCGGAAGATCAGGCCGTTCTCCGCCCCCTTGCCGGAGGCCACCATGATCGAAGTGGGGGTGGCCAGGCCCAGGGCACAAGGGCAGGCGATCACCAGCACACTCACCAGAAACAGCATCGCCAGCACGGGATTGCCGCTGATCAGGAACCAGACCACAAAGGCGGCAATAGCCAGGGCGATCACCACCGGTACGAACCAGCCCACCACCTGATCGGCCAGGCGCTGCACCTGGGTGCGGGAGCTCTGGGCCTGGCGCACCAGCTCCACGATCTGGGCCAGCACCGTGTCGGCCCCCACCCGGCTGACTCGGAAGGTGAAACTGCCGCTGCGGTTCATCGAGGCGCCGATCACGGCATCGCCGGCAGCTTTGGCCACGGGCGTGGGTTCACCGGTGAGCATCGACTCCTCCACCCAGGAACTGCCTTCGCTCACCTCCCCATCCACCGGGATCTTTTCGCCGGGCCGCACCTGCACCAGGTCACCGACCACCACCATCGACACCGGAACTTCAACCGGTTGTCCATCCCGCAGCACCCGGGCGCTGGGGGGCTGCAGCTGCAGCAGCCGCCGGATCGCTTCTGAGGTTTGGCCACGGGCCCTGGCCTCCAGCAGCCGGCCCAGCAGCACCAGGGTCAGGATCACCGCCACGGTTTCGTAGTAGACGTCGGCGGGCAGGCCTTCCGCGATCAGCACCTGGGGGAACAGGGTGGTGAACAGCGAGGTGAGGTAGGCGATGCCGGTGCCGGCCGCCACCAGGGTGTTCATGTCGGCGAAGTGCTGCCGGAAGGCCGAGACGGCGCCGGTGAAGAAGTCACGCCCGCACCAGAACAACACCGGTGTGGTGAGGATCAGCTGGGTCCAGGGGCTTGTGAACCAGAAAGGCAGTAACGGAAGGCTGTGAAGCCCCAACATGTGGGGCAGGCTCGAGCCCATCACCAGGACGGTGAGGACGGCAGCAACGCTGACCTTGCGGCGCAGCAGGGTGCGCTCCCGGGCCAGCTCCCGCTCCATGCCGTCTGCCGAAAGGGCTGGTCCCTCGGCTGGGCCGGGGGAACGGGCGCTCATTGTGTGCTTGACATAAGAGGCCTGCCGTCGGCGCGGAGCTATCTCTTTAAGCTAGTGATGTCCAGTTCGATGGAGAGCCATATCCCGTGATTTTCCTATTCTTGCTCTTGATATTTCTCCTTTGAGCTCAGTTATGTAGCAAGTGAATTATATTGATCGCCGAGTAAAATAATCTCCGGATAATAGCGCTGCAGCTTGATTGTCTCGAAGTTGTCCGTGTGGATTTCCAGCACTCAGGCCCTAGCCCTGCGGCTTGAAATCAGCAGGGCCAAGCCGGAACCAATGACCATAAGCGTGAACAGCCCCAGTAGCCCTGAGTAAAAGGGCTGCAGATTCAGCGGGCCAAAGCGACCGGAGTGAATCTTGAGCAGCCAGAAGGCGTCGATTCCCTGCTCGAGAAGCAGGCTGTAGAGCGAGCCGGTGGCGGCGGTGAGCAGTAGTGGTGCCGCCGCGATCGGCACTACCAAGCGGTGCAGCTGACGCCAGCGAGTTTTAGGCAATACAGGCATGGCGTTTTAGTGGTGACGCAGGTGCTGGTGCAGGGTTGCCTCATTGCTGCAGGGCATCCACTTACCGCTGTTCTGGTGAGTGCCTGTGCAGCCGAGCTCCTTGGCCCTTTGCTCAGCTTGCTGTTGATTGTCGTAAAGCCCTTTGGGGTGGGCTTGGCTGGCAAGTGGTAATGCCGCCAGGGCCAGGGCGATCAGGGCCATGCGGCTAGTCATGGAGAAGAGATCCATCAGAGGTGAATCGATCAGATCAAAAGAGTCAGATTAAAAGAGTTAGAAGCGAAAGAGTGCGTCGTATTGGCTGTACTCCGGCTTGATCAATCCCTCCAGGCGCAGCATGCGGCGCACCTCGATGATTTCAGCGCGCTGGGCCACTATGATATCCCGCGCTAGCCGGCGCACGGTGGTATCGCTGCTCTTGTTGAGGGCGTCGTGGGCCATCTGCAGGGCACCGCCGTGGTGGGCGATCATCCCCTCGAGAAACCACCCCAACCGGTTGGCTTTGGTGGGGGTGGAGCCCATCATCTGCATCGCCTGGATCTGGGCAGCGCCCATGCGCTCCAGGCTGCTCATGGAGTTGGGATCACCGCCCGGCCTGAGGGCCACGGGATAGACCGGCGCGTCTGGATACCAGGCCTTGCGCCACTGGGCCATCGCCTTGATCTCGCGGGCCTGCTCGCGCCAGATGCCGTTGGCCAGGGCGCCCACCCCGGGGTGGCCGATGTTGAACACAAACTCACTCATCCGCAGCGCACCGGTGTGGTGCTGCACCATTGCGTCGAGCCAGCGCAGGTCGTAGGTGGCACCGGCTGGGCCGACGTCATGGCTATGGCTGGCGTCTGTCTGGCTGGGGGAAGCGGCAGCAGGGGCCGCCTGATGGTGGTGATGGTGCTTGTGGGGATCGCCCTGGGCCAGGGCCGGGGCGGTCCAGATCCCAGCAAGCAATAGCGATGCAGCGAGGGAACGCATGGGTATGAAGTTGGCTGTGTTCCTACGATGGGGTCTCCCCTTGGTGGAGAGTCAAGTGGCCGCACTTCAGCTGCCCATTCGGGCGTTTCCGTAAAAACGATCCGCTTCTATTGCGATCAGGGACTGCT